>JARKQG010000086.1 GCA_029974035.1 Eubacteriales bacterium
CGGCGGGCTGATCGCGCCGTTCATGCGGGATACGCTCAGGGGCGAGCGAAAGGGCACGCGCTTTGTGGCGGTGGAACCCGCCTCCTGCCCGTCCCTCACCCGCGGCCGGTTTGAGTACGATTTTTGCGACACCGGCAAAATCACGCCCATGGCCAAGATGTACACGCTGGGCGCGGAATTCATCCCTTCGCCCAACCACTCGGGCGGCCTGAGGTATCACGGCATGTCGCCGATGATCTCCAAGCTCTATCACGACGGTTACCTGGAGGCGGTGGCCTACGAGCAGACCCAGGTGTTTGACGCGGCGGTGCAGTTCGCGCGGCTGGAGACCGTCCTGCCCGCGCCGGAGTCCTCCCACGCGATCCGCTGCGCCATGGACGAGGCGATCCGCTGCCGCGAGACCGGCGAGGAAAAGGTGATCCTCTTCGGGCTGACCGGCACCGGCTACTTCGACATGTCCGCCTACGCCAGCTATTTTGACGGCACCATGACCGACCGCGTGCCGGGAAACGACGAGATCTCGGCGCGGTAATCCGCAAAAGCGCCCGGAAGGCTCTGCCTTCCGGGCGCTTCTGCGCTTGTTGCTTACTTGCCGGCGGGGCTTTCCGGATGGTCGCCGAAGTGCATCAGAACGACCATCGGCTCCGTCCTGGATTCGTTGACGAAGGTGACGCCCGCCCTGGCGGCCGGCTCGGTCACGAAGTACTCGTCGCTGGTGAGCTGGCCGAAGCGGATCATGGACGGGGCGGACAGTTCGCTGCCGCCGATGGTGCCGTGGCCGCCCACGCAGATCAGGCCGTAGGCCACGCTGTCCCGGTAGGTGACGGAGCGGCCCGGTTCAATGGTCAGCCGCTTCGCGCCGGCGGAGGCGCACTTGTAGCAGATCCACTCCGCCATGTAGCCCTCATCCGCCATCGCCGAAGCGTCGCCCGCGGGGAGGGGCAGCATCAGCCGGTTGGAATAGAAGTCCGGGTCCACGTTGGTTTCCCAGTCGATGACCTCCATCAGGTAGTCGAAGTCGCCGATTTTGTCCTTCGGGCAGTTCTTCCAGAGCAGGTCCTCCGGCACCGCGTGGTCGTAGTAGAGCACGCTTTGGTACATGGCGTACACGTCGGAGGCGAACTGGGGCTCGTAGGTGCAAAGGCTCGCCGGCGCGTGCAGCACCCCCGGCGGCACGTCCCAGCCGGTGTCCACGCGGATCTTGTAGGCGCGGGACAGCTCCAGAAGGTGGTTGTCGCCCTTGATGAAGTCCTGGAGCGCCTTTTTCACCTGCTCCTTGGGCACGCCGGGGTTGATGCCGAAGAAGGTGAAGGGGAATTCCGCGCCGTAGTTGTTGTACTGGGCGGGAAAGAAGTACATTTCCGGCTTGCCGCTCTCGCCCACGAGGCCCGCGTGGGCGTCGTCGTGGTGGATGTGGTGGGGCAGCGGGCCCATGTTGTCGAAGAATTTCGAGAACATCGGCCAGCGGCCGTATTTGCCGTAGAGTGCCTCGCCGATGAAGCCGCCCTTCAGGTGGGCGACGGCATCGGTCAAAAGCGCCCTTTCCTTGCCGTCGGCGGTCACGATGTAGCTCAGGCCCTCGTCCTCCGGGGTGCCGGGGCCGTTGTCCGCGGGGGTGGTGGAGGAAAACCAGCGCTCGTCAATGCCGCCGCGGGAAAGGCCCAGCGAGAAGTAGTCGTCGGGATGCAGCCGGAGCCTTCTGCCCGGGCGGCAGAAGGAGCGCGGCACCCACGTCGGCGCGAGGCGCACAACGCCCCTGCCCTCGTCAATCGCCCTTTCGATAACCGATATTTTTCCCATGTCAAACCCTCCTTGCCGATAATGTCACTGCGTTTGCGAAAGCGCGCTCCGCGCGAACGCGCACACGCCGGAAAGCCGCGAGGGCCAGTCCTCGCGGCCGTCGTGCCAAAGCTCGGTGACGAAAAGGCCCACGCCCTGATCGAGGGCGGCCTTCGCGCCCCTCGGGAAGTCCACGTGGCCCTCGCCAAAGTCCAAGTCCCGGTAGACGCCGGGACGGGTGTCCTTAAGGTGCATCGCCACCAGATGGCCGCGCCCGGAGAGAATGTCCCGGTACAGGTCGTGGCCGTATTGTACCGAGGCGTTGGTGAGGTTCCCGAGGTCCGGATACACGCCCAGATAGGGGGAATCCACGGCCCTCACAGCGGCCATGGCCTTTTCCACGGTGTCCATGAAGGGGGTTTCCATGGTTTCAAACCCGGTCAGAACGCCGTAGCGCGCGGCAAAGGCCACGCCCTTTTCCAGGTTTTCCAAAAACATCGTGCGCGTGTCCGGCCCGCCTTCTTCATAGTACACGTCGTAGCCCGCCAGCTGGATGATGCGGATGCCGGCGGCGTCGGCAAAGCGGACGGCCTTTTCAAAGATCTCCATGCCCCGGGCCCGGACGGCCGGGTCCCGGCTGCCCAGCGGGTACTTGCGGTGGCCGCTCAGGCACATGGTGCGAACGGGCAGGCCTTCCGCCCGCGCGGCGGCGAGGAGATTTTCCATCTCCGCGGCGGTCCAGTCGAGCCGCGCGAGGCGTTCGTCGGTTTCGTCGATCGAAATTTCCAGAAAGTCGTAGCCCGCGCGCCTGGCGGCGGCGAGGCGATCGCGCCAGGAAAGCGCCGGCGGGGTCGCCTTTTCATAGAGGCCCAGTCGTACGTCGGCCATATCAGCGCTCCAGTCTGCCCCATACGGGGGCCAGGGCGTCCACCACGGCGACAAAGCCGCGGTACTTGCGGTCGTAGATTTCCCTCAGCGCCGGGTTCGGGCGGTAGGTGCGGCTGACCTTTACCATCGCGCCGGCCGCGGAGGCCAGGTCCGGATACAGCCCGGCGGCTACGGCGGCGGTCATCGCCGCGCCCAGCGCACCCAGCTCCTTGACCTCGATGGTCTCCACATCCATCCCCAGGATGTCCGCGAACATCTGCACCCACATGGGCGCGTTGGTGACGCCGCCGGCGAGGCGGATGGCCCTGGGCGCGCGGTCCCGGCTCTTCAAAAGCCGCTCGATGTGCAGCCGGTGGCCGAAAACGATGCCCTCGTACACCGCGCGCAGCATGTGGCTGCGGGTGTGGGCGGCGCTGACGTTGACGAAGGCCGCGCCGGCGCGGGGGTCGTCGCTGCCGCCATAGAGGTAGGGAAGGAACAGGATGTTGGCCTCGTCCGCGCCGACCGATTCCACCATTTCGTCCGCCACCTGGTAGAGCTTCCGGCCGCCCGCGGCCTCCTTCAGGAAGCTCTTGACAAACCACTCCTGGTTGGAGGCCGAGGTGGGGGAGCACTCCTCCACCAGGTACATGTCCGGCAGGCAATACAGCGAATTCATCTTCACGGAACCGTCCATGACCGGCTTTTTGGATACGTATTCGTTGATGCTCCAGGTGCCGGCGATCACCGCCAGGTAGGTGTCGTCCACCACGTTCATGCCGATGGCGCAGGCGTCGATGTCGAAAAGGCCCGCCGCCACGGGGGTGCCCGCGCCGAGGCCGGTGGCGGCGGCGCAGGAAGCCGTCACCTTGCCGCAGAACTGGGACGAGTACACCGTGGGCGGCAGCTTGTCCCGGATTTCCTCGAGGCCGAAGAGCTTCAGGATTTCGCCGTCGTAGGCGGCGGTGGCCAGGTTCACAAGGCTCGAGCCGGAGATGTCGGTGATTTCAGCAAAGGCCTCGCCGGTCATGCGGTAGCGCACGTAGTCCTTGACGCCGAAGATCCACTTCGTCCTTTCCAGCACCTCCGGCTGGTTTTGCTGAAACCACTTGATGAGCGCCACCGGCTGGGAGGCCAGCACGCTCTGGCAGGTGAGGGGAAAGGCCCTCTGGGCGGTGCCGTCCCGGTACCAGTCCTCCACAATTTTGTAGGCCCGGCTGTCGGTGGACACGATGCCCGGATGGGCGGGCTTCTCGTCCGCGCCCCACAGGTACAGGCCCTTGCCGTGGCCGGAGAAGGATACGCCCGCGATGTCCGCGGCGTCGACGCCGGAGGCGGCGATGGTCTCCCGGATTACTTCGCAGTTGGCCTGCCACAGAAGTTCCATGTCGCGCTCGGTATGGCCTACCCTGGGCGTCTCCATGGGGGTCATGCGGCTGGCGGACGCCACCGCCCGGCCGGTCTGATCAAACAGCACCGCCTTCGAGCTGGTGCCGCCGTTGTCGAGGCCCAACAAATATCGCATGGGGGCGCCTCCCTTCAATTTTACCGGGGCATGTCCGGATGGTTGGGGCCGAAGTGCTTGAGCAGCACCAGATCGTCAAAGCGGCTTTCGTTGACGAGGGTGACGCCGCGTTTCGCGGCGGGCTCGGACACGAAGTATTCGTCCGCGCTCTGCCGGCCGAAGCGCAGCATCACCGGCGCCTCCGCGTCAAACGCGCCGAACTTTCCGTGGCCCTGCACGAAGATGCAGCCGTAGGCGCAGCCGTCGGAGAGGGTGATCTTCTGGCCGGGGTACACCGTCAGCTCCTTCGCGCCGAAATACTCGTTGCCGTAAGAAACCCACTTTTCGATGTGGGCGTCGCTCTGCGAGGCCACGATCGGCGGACGGAAGTAGTGCTTTTTGTAGTGGGGATCGACGTTCTTCGGCCAGTCGAGCAGCGAGAAGATGTAGTCGATGTCGTCCTGCCTGTCGGGCGGGCATTCCTCCACCAGCATCCTGCGGGGGTAGATTTCGCCGGACACCACGTTTTCCTGGACGGAGTTGACGTCGCTGTTCCACTGGGGTTCGTAGGTGAGCACCGATGCGGGCGCGTGCACGACGCCGGCGGGGGTGTACCAGCCGGTGCCCAGCGTGACCCGGTAGGCGCGGGACAGCTCGGTGATGCGGGTGTCGCCCTTCAGGTAATTCCGCAGCCGATCCTTGACCTCCTCCGGATCGGTATCCGGGTCGTAGCCGAAGTAGGTGGCGTTCATTTCGCCGGTGTGGTTGTTGAGCTGCGGCGGGAAGTAATAGGACTCGGGCTTGCCCAGCTTGCCCACCCTGGCCGCGTGCTCAAACATCAGGTGCACGTGGTGAAACAGCGGGTTTTCAAAGTCGAAGAACTTGGAATACATCGGCCAGCCGCCGTATTTTTCCATCAGCTCCTTGCCGATAAGCGCTTCGCCCAGCACGTCCACCGCTTCCTTGAGCGTGAACTTCTCGTCGCTGTCGTAGGACACGGCCACGTAGCTCATGCCCTCGTCGGGCGCGGCCAGCGGGCCGTTCTGCGCGCGAATGACGGAGGAAAACCAGCGCTCCTTGATGGAGCCGCGCTCAATGCCCAGCGCGTAATAGTCGTCCGGGTGCAGCTTCAGCCGGCGGCCGGCCTTGCCGAACTGCCGGGGGACGAACACCGGGTTCAGGCGAAACACGCCGTCGCCTGCGGCCAGGGTTTTGCGGATCAACGCTTCATTGCTCATACTCTGTATATCCCCTTAAATATAATGATTGAACCGTTTGCGGCGCGCAAGCGGTCAGAGAACGCCCTTTTGCAGCGAAATGTTGGCGTAGCGGGCAGTGGTGGCGGTTTGAACGATTGCGAAGGCGGAGCGTGCCTCGTCGTAAAACGGCAGGCGGTCCGTGAAGGAGAACTTGGAAAAGGCGCGCTGAAAGTCCAGCTTGCCGAGGATGAGCGCGTATTCGTCCCAGATTTTCGGGACGGGCTCGGCGGGCAGGTTGCGCATCAGCCGCACGGGGTCGGGCACGAAGGTGTCCAGCGGGAAAAGCGGCAAAAGCGCGCGGAGAAGGTCCGGAATTTCGACACCGTCCAGCCGGATCAGCCGCTTTGCCGAGGATTCGGCGGGAAAGTTGGCATCGGCCAGAATGAGGCGGTCGCCGTGCCCCATGTCCATCATGGTTTTGACAAGCTGGGAGGAGAGGATGACCGGAATGCCTTTGAGCATAGGCGCCTCCTGAAAGGGAAGCCGCCATGCGTCCGGCCGGCTTACGCGCAGCGTTTCGCATAGCGGCTTCGTCGTTACCCGCCCGAATCGGGCCGGGCGCTTACATAAACTGGTCCACGTTGTCCTTGGTCACCAGCACGAAGGGGATCATCACGTCGTCGTGTTCGACGGAGCCGGACTTGGCGCATTCGAGGGCCACGTCCACGCTGGTCGCGCCCTGGCCGGCCGCGTCCTGGAACACGGTGCAGTCGAGGCGGCTGTCCTTCACGGCCTGCAGCGCGTCGGCGATGGCGTCGATGCCGATGACGATGACCTGGTCTTTGCGGCCCGCGGCCTCAACGGCTTCCAGGGCGCCCATGGCCATGTCGTCGTTCTGGCAGATGATGGCGTCCAGGTCCTGGTAGGTGGTCAGCCAGTTCTCGGCCAGCGCCAGGGCCTCGGCGCGCTTCCAGTTGGCGGTCTGCTCCTGGAGCACTTCGATCTTGCTGCCGTTGAAGAGGTTCTCCTCGATGCCCTGCTTGCGGTAGATCTGCGGGGACACGCCGATGGGGCCCATCATGTAGCACACCTTGGCGTCTTCGGGCAATACGGTCTTGAGGAACTCGGCCTGGATCTTGCCGGCGTCCACGTCATCGGAGCCGACGTAGCAGGTGGCCTTGTCGGAGTTGTTGGTCAGCGTGTTGCACTCGACCACCGGGATGCCCGCGTCGATGAACATGTCCACGATGGGGGCGCTGCCCTCGACGTCCACGGCGTTGAGGATCACGGCGTCCACGCCCATGGTCTTCATGGCCTCGGCCTGTTCGAGCTGCTTGTTGATGTCGCCCTCGGCGTCCTGCATGAGCAGTTCCACTTCGGCGCCCAGCTCGGCGGCGCGGGCCACCATGGCGTCGGAGATCTTCTGGACGAAGGTGTCGGCGTTCTGCTTCATCAGGCCCGCGATCTTGTAGGTCTTGGTTTCGGCGCCCGCGGTGACCGCGAAGCTGCCCAGGATCAGGAGCGCGCACATCAGGATGGCTACCATTCGCTTCATGATTCGATTCCCTCCCAAGTGTTGATCAATTTACACCGCCGGTGTCCCGCTATTCCTTGCGCTTCGAGCGCATGTCCATCAGCACAGCGATCAGAATAATGGCGCCTTTGACGATCTGCTGGTAGAAGGACGACACGTTGAGAAGCGTCAGGGAGTTCGACAAAACGCCGATGATGATAAATCCGAGGATGGTTCCGGAGAGCGTTCCAATGCCGCCGGACATCGAGGTGCCGCCGATGGCGACCGCGGCGATGGCGTCCAGCTCGTAGCCGCTGCCGGCGGTGGGCTGGCCCGAGGAGATGCGCGCCGCCAGGATTACGCCCACGATGCCCGCCATCAGCGCGGAGATGATGTAGACCATCATTTCCACGAACTTTGTTTTGACGCCGGAGAGCTTGGTGGCGTTGCGGTTGCCGCCAAAGGCGTACACGTGGCGGCCGTAGGTGGTGTAATTGAGCACGATGCCCGCCACCACGCACACGACAAAGAGGATCCAGATGGGGATCGGGATGCCCAGAAAATCGCCCTTGCCAATGTTGAGAAAGTCTTTGTTCGTCACCGCGAAGGGCTTGCCGTCGGAAAACACCAGCGCAAAGCCGCGGCCGATGGTCTGGCCGGCCAGCGTGGCGATGAACGGCGGCAGCGAACAGTAGGCGATCATCACGCCGTTGAATACGCCGAACAGCACGCTGACCAGGATGCCCGTGAGCGCCGCCGCGTACCAGCTTGCGCCCTCAAGGAGCATGCTGCCCACCACGACGCCCGTCACGGCCACCAGCGAACCCACCGAAAGATCGATGCCGCCGGTCAGGATGACGAAGGTCAGGCCCACGGCGAGGATGCCGTTGAGCGACACCTGGCGCAGGATGTTGATGATGTTGCCGGAGGACAGAAACACCGGCGACACGATGGCCATTGCCACGACCATCAGCAGAATGAAGACCACCAGGCCCAGCAGGGTATACAGCCCCTTGAACTTGTTGCCGCCGGCGGCGGTCGCTTTCGGCTGCGACATTTTATGCTCCTCCCAACGCCAGTTTCAGAATATCTTCCTGCGAGGCCGCGGACACGTCGGTGAATTCACCGGTGATGCGTCCGCCCGCCATGACCAGGATGCGGTCGCTCATGCCGATCAGCTCCGGCATTTCCGAGGAGATCATGATGATCGCGATGCCGGACCGGGCCAGATCGACCATCATGTTGTAGATTTCGGCCTTGGCGCCCACGTCGATGCCCCGGGTGGGCTCGTCCAGGATCAGCACCTTCGGCTTGGACAGCAGGCACTTGGCCAGCACCACCTTTTGCTGGTTCCCGCCGGACAGCGTGCCCGCCAGGTCCTGGATGCCGTTCATCTTGACGGTCACCTGTCTTGTGATGCCGTCGACCAGCTCCCGCTCCCGGCGGTGGTTCATGAAGCCCGAGCGGCTGTACTGGTCCTCGTTCTGGATGGACACGTTTTCGCGGATGGACCGGCACAAAATCAGCCCCAGCGCCTTGCGGTCCTCGGAGGCCAGCGCAATGCGGTGGCGCTTGGCGTCCCTGGGGTGGCGGATGGCCACGGGCCGGCCGCCGACGGAGAGCTCGCCGGAATCCAAAGGATCGTAGCCCACCAGCGCCCGCATCACCTCGCTGCGGCCCGCGCCCACCAGGCCCGCAAAGCCCAGGATCTCGCCGGCCCGCACATCAAAGGAAATGTTTTCAAATACGCCCTTGCGGGTGAGCGCCTTGGCCGACAGCGCCACATCGCCCCTTTGGGCGCCGCTTCGCGGGTAGCCGCTGGAAAGCGCGCGGCCCACCATCATGGAGATGATCCGGTCCCGCGTGGCCTCGTCCCGCGTCAGACAGCCGATCATCTGGCCGTCCCGCAATACCGAGATGCGGTCGGACAGCTCGAACACTTCCTCCATGCGGTGGGAAATGTAGATGATGCCCACGCCGCTCTTTTTCAGAAGGCCGATGGTCTTGAAAAGCTCCCGCGTCTCCGTCTCCGACAGGGAGGAGGTGGGCTCGTCCATGATGATCACGCGGGCGTTGTAGGACACCGCCTTGATGATCTCCATCATCTGGATCTGGGCGATGGAGAGCTGGCTCATCTTCATGGAAGGGGACACGCGGTCCGCCATGTGGTATTCTTCCAGCAGCGCCTGCGCGCGGGCGTTCTGCGCCCTTCTGGAAATGAAGTGGGTGCGCCCCACCCGCGCCTCGCGGCCGACGAACACGTTCTCCGCCACCGTCATGGCGGGAATGGGGTTGAGTTCCTGATGGATCATGGTGATGCCCAGGTTCAGCGCGTCCCGGGCGCTCCGGATCTCCACGGGCTTGCCCTCGAACAGGATTTCGCCGCTGTCGCCGCGGTAGATGCCCATGATGATCTTCATCAGCGTCGACTTGCCCGCGCCGTTTTCGCCCATCAGCGCGTGCACCTCGCCGGCACGGATGGAAAAATCGACGCCGGAGAGGACGGGGACCCCGAAGAAGGCCTTGCTGACGTTTTTGACTTCCAGGACGCTCCTCTGCTCCGTCACTTCGCCTGCTCCTCTACGCGGCCGGTATCGGTGTGGATCGCGTAATGAGAGTGTAGAAGAAAAACATTTTTCTGTCAAGGTTTTTCTGGGCAACTAGATGAATTTGTGTAGTTTGACGGGGGATTCTGGCACCAAAACGCCGGGTTTTCAATAAAAACCTGTCCGGAAGCGGAAAAAAATACCTCCGGACGGCCGCAAAAGTCGGGCGGAGGCGCAAAAAAGTGTGGATTCACAGAAAAACACCGGAAAAACGTTATGCGCGCTACCAGTCCACCATGATCCAGTCCTCCGGCGCGTTGGCGGAGGTGGACTTGCGCACCACCAGCCGGGATTCCAGCTCCACCCTGCGGGGGGGCATCGGGTCGCCCTGCCGCTGGATGCGGGCCAGCAGAAGCCGCGCCGCCTCAATGCCCATGTGCCGCTTGCGGATGTGGATGGTGGACAGCGGCGTTTCCATGACGCTGGCGATGAACACGTCGTCGTAGCCGATCACCTTGATGTCGTCGGGTACGCGCCGGCCCGCCTCGCTGATGGCGCGCAGCGCGCCCACGCTCATCTGGTCGTTGGCGATAAACACGCCGTCGATGTCCGGCATCTGGCTCAGCAGCTCGCGCATGGCGGCGTAGCCGCTGCGGTGGGTGTAGTCGCCGTTGGCGATCATGCGCTCGTCCACCGCGAAGCCCGCGCCCTCCATCTCGTTTTTGAAGCCGGTGATGCGGTCCTGGGCCACGCGGGTGAAGATGGGGCCGGTGATGTGGCCGATCCTGCGGCAGCCCACGTCCAGCAGGTGCCTCGTCGCCTTTTCCGCGCCCTTGATGGAGTTGGTGTACACCGAATCCACGCCGTACTTGGAGAAGTCCGTTTCGATGGAAACCAGCGCCACCTTTTTCTGGTCGTCGGTCATGCGCAGGATCTTCTTCATCTGCAGCGGCTCAATGCTCTCCGGAAAGATGGAGGAGAACACGATGCCGTCCACCCGGCTGTGCACCAGGTGCGCCAGCCCCTCCATCACCCGCTCGATGCTGCCGAACTGGTCGTTGAGGCCGTTGGAGTCGATGATGATCATGTTGTAGCCGTTTTTGTTGAACACCTCAAACAGCCCCTTGATGACATAGGGGTAGAACAGTCCGCAGATGTCGGTGGCGATGACGCCGATGTTGCGGCTGTGACGGCTCTTCATGCTCTTGGCCACCGGATCGGGCCGGTAGTTGAGCTCCTGCACGGCGATGCGCACGCGCTTGGTCAGTTCCTCCGACACGAATTTGGACTGGTTGATCACGTTGGAAACGGTCGATATGGAAACGCCGGCGCGCTTGGCGACATCCTTGATGCTGACGATGGCGTCCCCCTCCTTCTATAAAACGTTTTTCCGCATGCATATGATTATCGGCCATTTTTCCGCCGTTGTCAAGATGCGGCGCGGAGCGCGAGGCGGGCGTGCCCTGACGGAGGTGATATATTCTATTATTATTAAAACAACTGATAACAATCGACAATGATGGACAATACAATGTAATTGGCATAGCCGATCTCTTCTGCAAGGGCAAAATCGTCGAAAGGCGATGATGCAAAGCATCGGTCTAAGGCGCGAAGGCGCCATGGCGGACATGCTGCCGGAAGCCGTATTGCCGCGGCTGGGCAGCTTTTTGTTTGTCCGTTGCGCGCCCCTGCCGCCGACCGACTCCGCAGATAAGCCCTGTGCGCAGGTTAAAGCGGCGCGCCGGGCCTTGCGCAGGGTCTCCCGTCCCGATTCGAAAGGAGGAGCCTCATGAGCAATCATCTGTGGCACGGCATTCTGTCCTTTTTCCTCGCGGTACTTTTGATGTCAACGGCGCTTCGGTGTGGCTGACCGCGCAGGCAGGGTCGCTGAAGAAGAACCAGAACGGCGCGAACGGTTCGGCGTCCTTTACGGTGCCGGCGGGCACCTACAGCCTGAAGCTTAAAAAGGGCGGCATGCTGTACCAGGAAGTGATTCAGGTTCAGGGCGCGAGCCAGACCTGCAATGTGCCGATGTCCACGGTGACGGTCAACATCCCGTCCATTCCCGGCGTAATGGTGCGGCTGAGCGCGGGCGGGAGCGCGTCGCTGTCCGCCAGCGGCGTCACCGGGCAGGCGGTCTTCGCGGTATTCCAAAATCAGGAATTCCGGCTGAGTGTGACGAAGGACGCCATGGCCCACAAGGCGGACATTTCCTGCGGGACGCAAGCGGTCGTCTACGATGTGCCGGTCTGCCGCATCATCGCCAACTTCCCCGGCATGAAGGCCTCGCTGCTGGAGGCGAAGTTTGGCGGCGAACGGGTCGCAAGCAAGCGCAATATCAGCGACACCGGCGATCTCTACGTGTTCCAGAACACGCCCTATGACGTCAGCCTGGAGATTGGCGGGAACGCCTTCTCCTACCAGGGGCTGGATTGCCGCGTAAACAAACTGGTGCTGGGCGATGCCACGCTGACGGTCAACTTTCCCAGGGTGAAGAGCGTGAACGCGGTGCGGCTGGTGGGTGGCAAGACCTATTCGCAGGCCTACAAGGACGATTCCGCCACCTTCTCCGTGCCCAACGGCGTGTACCAGCTCCTGGTCAGGGAGGGCAGCATGGAGCACACCGCCACGGCATACGTGGTGGCGAGCAGCGTGTACAACGTGCCCATGACGACGTTGACGGTGAACTTTGCGGGCGTGTGCGCGCAGAACATGGCGGTGCTGGTGGATGGCGCGTGGTGATGGATACCGGCTGGTGCGGCAACACAAAGACCTTTGCCGTGTTTGATGGGCAGACCTACGGCGTCCGCGTCAGGCGCTACGCCATGGAGCACAACGAAACCGGCATTGCGGTCAGCGGAGACAGAACCTATCGCGTGCCCTTTACCAACCTGACGGTCAGCTTCCCCCGGCGCGTCCGGCGTCACGGTGGTTCTCGCCAAGGGCGGGACGGAGTTTGGCAGGGTGACCGGCGCGGCCGACAGCGCCCTGATCAGGTTCTTCAGGGACAACGAATACGACCTGAGCGCCGCCCAGGGCGACAAGACCCACACACCGTGCATTGCACCCTGGACAGTCGGACCTATAGCGTGCCGCTGGGCGATCTGGGCATCACCGCCGCCCGGGAGCCCGCTTTGATCACGCGGCTGATCACGGACAGGCTGGGGATCCGGGTTTCAACGCTGGTGTCGCTGCTTGCGCGGCTGCTGTACAGCCTGCTCTGACGAAGGCCCCGGCCCCCCCGGAATCGCCCTGAACCCGCCGCCGGCTTGATGCCGGCGGCGGGTTTGTGTCCGGAAAATTATGGCGGAAAGCGGGCACCTTCGGAAAATTTGCGCCGGGGCATTGACGGGGCGCGCCGCCGACCCTATAATGTGAAGCACGGAAACAGTTTAGCATATAAACTGTTTTCCCTACGAACGGAGGGAGCTTATGGAGCAACAGCGACAGCTGGCCGAGCGCTTTTTTACCGTTACCGGGGACATGCGCCGCTATCTGATGCAGTCCAAGCCCTTTGGCGGCATCACCCACAGCGAAATGCCCATCCTGCACCTGATTGAAGGGTGCGAAAGGCACGGGGAGCGCGCGTCGACCACGGGGTTGAGCGCCCGGATGGGCCTGTCGAAATCCTCGGTTTCGCAGACGCTGGGCACCATGGAGGAAAAGGGGTGGATACGCCGGTCGATTGACCCGGACAACCGGCGGCAGACGGTCATCGACCTGACGGACGAGGGCCGCCGGAAGATGCAGGAAATCTTCGAGGAGGGCGTCGAGCGGATCGGCAACATCCTGGAGAACATGGGCCGGGCGGACGCCGAGCGGTTTCTCGAGCTGATGGAGAAGTTTCTGGCCGGCGCAAAGATTGAATTTCAGCGGAAAGCGTGAGGGTGTATTGAAGAAACTGGCTGGCACCCTGGTCCCCTACACCGGCTATGTGCTGATCGCGGTGGCGCTTCTTTTCGTGCAGGCGATTTGCGATCTGACGCTGCCGGACTACATGTCCGACATCGTCAACACCGGTGTCATGGATTCAAACATCCCCTACATCTGGCAGATGGGCGGCAAGATGCTGCTGATCTCGCTGGCGAGCGCGGGGGCGTCGATCCTGGTGGGCTACATTGCGGCCTTCGTGGCGGCCAACGTGGCGGGCGATCTGCGCAGCCGCGTCTTTCAGAAGGTGGAGTCCTTTTCAAACGCGCAGTTTGACCGGTTTTCCACGGCGTCGCTCATCACCCGCACCACCAACGACGTGACGCAGGTGCAGACGCTTCTGGTGATGGCGATCCGCTTTGTGTTCTACGCGCCCATCATGGGCGTGGGCGGTGTGATCCACGCGGTGCAGAAGTCCGCTTCGATGACCTGGATCATCGCCATCGCGGTAATCTGCCTGATCGGTCTGATCCTGTTGCTGCTGGCGCTGGTCATGCCGCGGTTCATGTCCATTCAGAACCTTCTGGACCGCATCAACCGCGTCGCCCGGGAGAACCTGGAGGGCATGCTGGTCATCCGCGCGTTCAACACCCAGCGGTTTGAGGAGGCGCGCTTTGACAAGGCCAACGCGGATTTTGCGGGGACGAACCTCTTTGTCAACCGCGCGATGAGCGTGATGATGCCCGCGATGATGCTCATCATGAACCTGACCACGCTGACCATCGTATGGGTCGGCGCCCGGCAGGTGACCACCTTTGACATGAAGATCGGCGACATGATGGCGTACATGCAGTACGCGATGCAGATCATCATGGCGTTCCTGTTCCTGGCGATGATGTTCATCCTGGTGCCCCGGGCCATCGTATCCAGCGACCGCATCCAGGAAGTGCTGGAGACAGAGCCCACCATCCTGGACCCGGAGCGGCCCGAGGCGTTTGCGGAACCCTTCGTCGGCGAGGTGCGCTTTGAGGACGTCTGCTTCCGCTACCCCGGCGGCGAGGACGACGTGCTCAGCGGCATTGACTTTACCGCGCGGCCCGGGACCACCACCGCCTTCATCGGCGCCACCGGCAGCGGCAAGTCCACGCTGATGAGCCTTCTGATGCGCTTTTATGATGTGACCGGCGGGCGCATCCTGGTCTCCGGGCGGGACATCCGGAGCGTGCGCCTTTCGGATCTTCGCGGAAAGATCGGCTACGTGCCGCAAAAGAGCGTGCTGTTCTCCGGCACGATCCGCTCCAACCTGGCCTATTCGGACCCGGCGATGCCCATGGACGCCGTCCGGCGCGCCGCGGCCATCGCCCAGGCGGCGGACTTCATCGAGGGAAAACCCGACGGCTACGAGGACCCCATCGCCCAGGGCGGCACCAATGTGTCCGGCGGCCAGAAGCAGAGGCTGTCCATCGGCCGCGCCATCGCCAAGGACGCCCCCATCTACGCCTTTGACGACAGTTTTTCCGCGCTGGACCTCAAGACCGACGCGCGGCTGCGCGAGGCGCTGGGCCGGGAGCTTGCGGGGGCGACGATCCTGATCGTGGCCCAGCGGGTGTCCACGGTGATGAACGCGGATCAGATCGTGGTGCTGGACGGCGGGCGGATCGTTGGCGTGGGTACCCACCGGGCGCTGCTGGAAAGCTGCCCGGTCTACCGTGAAATCGCCGCTTCGCAGCTCAGTGAGGAGGAATTGCTCAAATGAACGGGCGGCAGGAAAAGGGCACTCCGGCGCCCCGGATGCGGATGGGCCACGGCGGCCCCATGGCGGGCGGCGCGCCGCCCCAGAAGGCAAAGGACTTCGGGAAATCGCTCCGGACGCTGGCCGGGCGGCTCGCGCCCTACCGGATCAGCATCCTCGCCGTGATGGTGTTCGCGGTGGCCTCCACGGTGTTCTCCATTGTCGGGCCCAAGCTGCTGGGCAAGGTGACCACCAAGCTGGTGGAGGGGCTCATCGCCTGGTACGCGGGCACGGGGCTTCTGACCGACATGGCCTACATTACCCGGATCCTCACCTGGATGGCCGCGCTGTACGTGGTTTCGGCGGTCTGCTCCTACGTGCAGGGCTACATCATGTCCGGCGTGGCCAACGATCTGACGTTTCGCCTGCGCCGCGATATCTCCGAAAAGATCAACCGCCTGCCGCTGGCCTACTTTGACCGGCTGACCCACGGCGAGGTGCTCTCCCGCATCACCAACGACGTGGACCTGGTCAACCAGACGCTCAACCAGAGCCTGACCCAACTGGTGACCTCCTTTGTGACGGTGGCGGGCATCCTGGGGATGATGCTTTCCATCAGCTGGCAGATGACGCTCCTGGCGCTCGTCGTACTGCCGGTGTCCGGCGCGGCGATGGTGTTCATCGTCCGGCGCTCCCAGGGCTACTTCGTGGCGCAGCAGCGCTACCTCGGTTCGCTCAACGGGCAGATCGAGGAGATGTACGGCGGCCACAACATCGTCCAGGCCTTCGGCGGCGAGGCGGAGGCCGCGCGCGCCTTTGAAAAGGACAACGAGGCGCTCCGGGGCACCGCCGCCAGGAGCCAGTTCATGTCCTCGGTCATGATGCCCGTGATGAACACCATCGGCAACTTCGGCTACGTGGCGGTGTGCGTACTGGGCGGGTATCTGGCGGTGAAAAAAGTGGTGGATATCGGCGACATCCAGTCCTTCATCCAGTACATGCGCTCCTTCACGCAGCCCATCGCCCAGCTGGCGTCCATTTCCAACACCATCCAGTCCACCGTCGCGGCGGCGGAGCGGGTGTTTGAATTCCTGGAGGAGCCGGAGGAGAGCCCGGACCCCAGCGCCGTCGACGCGGCGGAGCTCGCCCGCATCAAGGGCGAAGTGCGGTTTGACCACGTGCGCTTCGGCTACGATCCGGAGAACATCGTCATCCGGGACTTTTCCGCGCTGGCCAGGCCCGGCCAGAAGGTGGCCATCGTCGGCCCCACCGGCGCGGGCAAGACCACAATCGTCAAGCTGCTGATGCGGTTTTACGAGCTCAACGGGGGCCGCATCGAAATTGACGGCCGGGACAGCCGCGACTTCTCCCGCGCGCAACTGCGCAGCCTCTTTGGCATGGTGCTGCAGGATACGTGGCTGTACAACGCCACCGTCATGGAAAACCTGCGCTACGCCAGCTTTGACGCCACCGACGAGGCCGTGATCGCCGCCGCCAAGGCCGCCCACTGCGACGAATTTATCCGCGCGCTGCCCGGCGGCTACAACATGATGATGAATGAAGAGTCCACCAACATCTCCCAGGGCCAGAAGCAGCTGTTCACCATCGCGCGCTCGATCCTGGCCGACCCGCGGATCCTGATCCTGGACGAGGCCACCTCCTCCGTGGACACCCGAACCGAGATCCTGATCCAGAAGGCGATGGACGAGCTCATGCGCGGCCGCACCAGCTTTGTAATCGCCCACCGGCTGTCCACCATCAAAAACGCCGACCTGATCCTGGTGATGCGGGACGGCGACGTGGTGGAGCAGGGGACCCACGAGGCGCTGTTGGCGGCGAAGGGCTTTTACGCGGACCTGTACAACGCCCAGTTTGACGAAGACGCACTGTTTGGCGAAGACAAGTAGCGAAAAGTATATAAGGAAGGGGAATTTTCATGGATACTGCCGCAACCCCCAAAAAATCCGGCGGAGCCACGCTCATTGCGCTGATCGTGCTGATCGCGCTGATCGCGGCGGCGGTCGGCGGCTACTTCGTGCTCCGGGATCGGAACACCCTCACCACCGACAACGTTAAGGTGGCGGCCGACCTGTATGCAATAACCCCCGCCGCGGCCGGCGAGCTTCGGCGGCTGATGGTGGCCAAGGGGGACGCCGTGACCAAGGACCAGATCATCGCCCAGGCGGAGAATACCGGCTACCTCAAGTCCCCGGTCAATGGGGAAATCGTTGAGTGCGACGTGGCCCAGGGGCAGATGGTTTCCCCGTCCACGGTGATCGCGATGGTGGCCGACACCCGCGATATCTACATACAGGCCAACATCGAGGAGACGGCGATCCGG
Source organism: Eubacteriales bacterium (assembly GCA_029974035.1). The sequence goes on from JARKQG010000086.1 coordinate 17,352, forward strand.
CGCGTGCGCGCCGGGCAGGACGTCCGGGTCAGCCTGGACGCCTACCCCGGCCGCTCGTTTGCCGGCGTGGTGCGGGAGATTGACAAAATCACCCAGAACGCCATCTCCGGCAGCGCCATGAGCTACTCCACCAGCGGCACCTACACCAAGGTGACCCAGACCATTCCGGTGAAGATTGATCTGAGGGACAGGATCAGCCTGGGCGACCTGATCGGCACCAACGCGACCGTCACCATTCAGCTCGGCTGACGAAGGAGGAATAGGATATGATGAAACCCGAACGCAAGCGCGGAAACCCCGCCCTGACGGTGATCCTGGTTCTGATTGTGCTGGTTCTGGGCGTGGCGGGCGGCGTGCTGCTGACCCGCGGCATCGGCGGGATGATGGGCGATGCGGGCGTCGCCGCGCCGGCGGACTACGCGCCGGCGGACTACGCGGCCGCGCCGATGCCCACGCCCCGCGCGGAAAACCCCGCGGGCGAAGCCGTGCCCGGCGCGGCGGAGGATCGGGAAGACGCCGCCGCCGCGCCGGACGACGCGCAGGGCACCGTCTCCGGCGACGGCGCGCTGACCGCCCAGGACGGCGCGGACGTGCTGACCCCCGCCGCCGTCACCATCATTCAGCTGCCCGTCGAGGCGGGGGACGAGGTGCTCCGCGGCGACGTGCTGGCCCGCGTCGACGTGGACAAGCTGCGCGACACGCTGGGCGACCTGAAGGCGCGCCGCGACGACCAGGAAAAGGCGGTCAAGGCCCTCTCCGGCGACAAGGCCAACGAAACCGTGTATTCGCCGGTCAAGGGCCGCGTCAAGAAGGTGTACGCCGGCGAGGGCGAAGACGTGCAGACGGTCATCAGCCGGGACGGCGCGCTGGCGTTGATGTCCACCGACGGGCTGATGAGGGTCCGCTTCGCGCCGACGGACATGACGGGCGTCCGGGTCGGCGCCTCCGTGTCGGTGAAGGACGACCGCGGCAACGACTGGGATGGCCGCATCGCCTCCATCTCCGGCGCCACCGGCGAGATCACCGTCACCTTTACCGACAACGGCCCCGAGCTCGACAAGGACGTGTCCGTCTACCTGGGCGCGCTGATCGGCAGCGGCCCCGCCGAAATCAATTCGCCCCTCACCATCACCGCCACCGGCGGCACCGTGAACTCCGCCAAGTACATCAACAAGGAAAACGCCTCCGTCTCCAAGGGCACGGCGCTGTTCACCCTCAAGGATGTGCCCATCTCCGACGACTACAAGTCCGCACTGACCAGGCGCCAGGACATCCTGGACCAGATCGCCCAGGCGGAGCGCGTGCTGGACAGCGGCGAAATCATCGCGCCGGAGAGCGGCATCGTGGAGGTGGTGTATTCGAACATCACCAACGTGCCGCTGGGCAAGGATACCGCCATCCTCTCGCTGGCTTCCGATGAGAAGCTGGACATGGTCATCACCGTGGACGAGATGGACGTGGTGAAGCTGGCCGCCGGCCAGCGCGCCACCGTGACGGTCAACGCGCTGGGCGGGCAGGCGTTTTCCGGCAGCGTAAAGAAGATCGCCTTTGTCGGCAGGCTCGTGGGCGGCATCCCCATGTACGACGTCACCATCGAGATGGACAACGCCCCCGGCATGCGCGTGGGCATGAGCGGTTCCGCCACCATCGCCGTGGACTGATCCTCCGCCTTTGCGGAAAGCGGGGAAAAATACGGCACGGGTGTTAAACCCTGCAGAATTGTGGGTAATAACAAAGCGAGCCGGCCCAACGCCGGCGGATAACCCGGAACACACATTATGCGAAGGGATGGTTGAATTCATGAAGAAGTACGTTTGCTCCATTTGCGGTTATGTCTACGACGAGGCCGCCGGCGATCCGGACAACGGCATCGCCCCGGGCACCAAGTGGGAAAGCCTGCCGGAGGACTGGGTGTGCCCGCTGTGCGGCGCGTCCAAGAGCGAGTTTTCCGAAGAGTAAACCGGGGAGAGGTGGTCCGTAGGGCATGAAGTACGTTTGCTCGGTCTGCGGTTACATCTATGACGAGGCTGCGGGGGTGCCCGGGGCGGGCATCGCCCCGGGCACCCGGTGGGAGGATTTGCCGGAGGACTGGGTGTGCCCGCTGTGCGGCGCGCCCAAGGCGGAATTCCACCCGCTGACGGCCGCGCCGGCCGCGGCCGCGAAGCCCTCCGCCCCGAAGCCGCAAACGGCATCGGACACCCGCGACGACGGCGACTACCGGGCGCTGAACGCGCTGGAGAAGAGCGCGCTCTGCTCCAATCTGGCCCGCGGCTGCGAAAAGCAGTACAAGGCGCGGGAGGCCGCGCTGTACCGCGAACTGGCGGACTGGTTCAAGGCCGCCGCGCCGGCGGAGGAGGGCGGCTTTGACGCCCTTTTTGCGCTGGTCGAGGCCGACATTGCCTCCGGCATTCCCGAGGCCCGCGCCGAAGCCACCGCCGCCGGAGACCGGGGCGCGCTGCGCGCGCTGGTCTGGGACGAAAAGGTGACCCGCATCCTCCGATCACTGCTCACCCGCTACCGGGACGGCGCGCCGCCGGAGGGTGTAAGCGTATTCGTCTGCACCATCTGCGGCTTTGTCTTTGTGGGAGACGCGCCGCCGGAAATCTGCCCGGTCTGCAAGGTTCCCGGGTGGAAATTCGAGAAAGTGGAAGGGAGGTAGCCATATGGTCGCCGTGCGAAACATCCGGCTGTGCACCAAGGACTGCCTTTGCCTGTACGTGTGCCCCACCGGCGCGACGGACACCGAGAACAGCGTGATCGATGCCGCGAAATGCACGGGCTGCGGCGTGTGCGCCGCGGCCTGCCCCTCCGGCGCCATATCGATGGTGCCGGAGGTCTATCCGCCCCAGCAGCCCAAGGCCGCGCCCGTCCTCAGGACGATGCGCGGGCTGATGCGCTCGAAGGCGCGCCAGGAGGCCGTGGCCGCGGGCCTTCCGGGCAGGCTGGCCGCCGCCATCGAAAAGTCCGGCCGCATCATGGCGGAGGACCTGATCCGCGAGGCGGGCTACATGCTGCCCCAGAGCGGCAACGCCCGGGAATTCTTAAAGTCGCTGCTCGACGCGCCCCAGGGGGAGGACTTCCCCCGGGATGCGGTCCGGGAGCTGCTGGACGCGATCAAGCCCAACGAGGAAACGGAGGAGAAACCCATGGAAAAGTGGAAATGCACGGTGTGCGGATACGTTCATGAGGGGCCGATGACCCCCGACTTCCGGTGCCCCCGCTGCAAGCAGCCCGCGTCCGCCTTTGTCCGGCTGGACGAGGCCCCGGCACCCGCCGTCAACAAGTACGCCGGCACCAAGACCGAGAAGAACCTTGAGGCCGCCTTCGCCGGCGAGAGCCAGGCCCGCAACAAGTACACCTACTTTGCCTCCGTCGCCAAGCGTGAGGGCTTCGAGCAGCTGTCGGAGATCTTCCTCAAGACCGCGGGCAACGAAAAAGAGCACGCCGAGATCTGGTTCAAGGAGCTGGGCCACCTGGGCACCACCGCCGAAAACCTCAAGGCCGCCGCGGAGGGCGAGCACTACGAGTGGACGGAGATGTACGAGAACTTCGCCAAGGACGCCGAAGCCGAGGGCTTTCCGGAGTTGGCCGCCCGCTTCCGCCGCGTCGCCGCCATCGAAAAGACCCACGAGGAGCGCTACCGCACCCTTTTGATGAACGTGGAGATGCAGCAGGTGTTTGAGAAGGCCGGCGAGGCCATCTGGGAATGCCGCGTCTGCGGCCATCTGGTGATGGGCAAGAAGGCGCCCGAGGTGTGCCCGGTGTGCCTGCACGCCCAGAGCTACTTTGAGATCCGCAAGGAAAACTACTGAACCCGGACGGCCACCGGCATTCGCGCGGGTTTTCCCGCGCGAATGCCTTTTGCGGGCATGCCCCACGCCCGCGCGCGGAAGAATGCTTGTATCAATCCAGGAGGGACTTCATGAAAAAGTATGACCTTGTGGTGGTGGGCAGCGGTTCGGGGCTGATGGTGCTGGAGGCGGCGCTGTCGGCGGGGCTAAGCTGCGCCATCGTCGAAAACGCAAAGTTTGGCGGTACCTGCCTGACCAAGGGCTGCATCCCCTCCAAGATGCTGGTGTATCCGGCGGACCTGATCCGCGAGGCCGGCGAGGCGGCGCGCGTCGGGCTGACGTTTTCGCCGCCCCAGGTGGACTGGGAAACGATCTCCGGGCGGATGTGGGGCCAGATCGGCCACAGCGAGGGCATCCTGAAGGGGCTCAAGGCCACGGAGGGGCTGGACGTATACCAGGGCGCCGGCTTCTTCACCGGCGAAAAGCGCATGGCCGTGCGGTACGAGGGCGGCGAGGTTTCCCCGGAGTTTACCGCCGATCGGTTTGTGCTGGCCGCGGGGGCGCGCTCCTTTGTGCCGCCGGTAGAGGGCCTCGAGCGGGCCGGTTACGTGACGCCGGAAACCTTTTTCGGCCCAAAGTTTCCGAAAAAGCCCTGGAAGAGCCTCATCATCGTGGGTGGCGGCGCCATCGGCGCGGAATTCGCGCACATCTTCTCCGCCTTCGGCGCCCGGGTGACGCTGGTGGAGATGAAGGACCGCATCATCCCCACAGAGGAGGAGGAGATCAGCGCCTTCGTCCAGGCGCGGTTTGAGCAAAACGGCATCGACGTGCGGACCGGCGCGAAGGCGCTTTCGGCGGAAGCGGAGGGGGACCTCAAGGCCCTCGTCGTCGAGGACGCCGCCGGGGGGCGGGACAGGATCCTGGCCGAGGAGATCTTCATCGCCTCCGGCGTAAGGTCCAACGCGGATCTGCTCCAGGCGGACAGGGCGGGCATCGCCACCGACCGCCGGGGCTGGATCATCACCGACGAATACCTGGCGACGAACCGGCCGGGCGTCTATGCCATCGGCGACATCAACGGCAAGTTCCAGTTCCGGCACAAGGCCAACTACGAGGCGGGCATCCTGATCGGCAACCTCTTTGGCGGCGAAAAGAAGGCCGCCGCCTACAGTGCGGTGCCCTGGGCCATCTTCACCTGGCCTCAGGTGGGCCACGTGGGCCTGACCGAGCGGGAGGCGCGGGAGAAGGGCCTCAAAATTGGCGTGGCGCGCAACCGCTATTCCTCCGTGGCCGCCGGCATTTCGATGGGCTACAGCCCGAAGTCCGAGGACAACGGCTTTGCCAAGCTGATCCTGACCGAGGACATGCGCATCGTGGGCGCCCATGTGGTCGGCCCCTACGCCTCGATGCTGGTGCAGCCCTTCGTGTACCTGATCAACGCGGGCTGTCCCTGCCAGTCGAAGGAAAAGGGCCGGTGGCCCATGAAAAAGCGCGCGGCCGACGCCGACTGCCCCTTCCTGGGCAGCGTCCGGCCGGTGGCGGAGTCCATGGTCATTCACCCGTCGATGAACGAACTGGCCGCCTGGGCCCTGGAAGACGTGGACTGGGGCGAATAGCGCGCCCGGAAAGGAAGACCCGATGGCGAAGTATGCGATCTTTGCGTTTAACGGAAACCGCATGTGCTTCACCCACGCGCTGATCAATGCGCTCGACCTCGCCCAAAAGGGGCACGAGGCCCGCGTCATCATCGAGGGCGAGGCGGTGAAGCTGGTCAGGACGCTGACCGAGGCGGGCGACGAACTCTTTCAGAAGGCCCGGGACGCGGGGCTGATCGACGGCGCGTGCCGCGCCTGCTCCCACCAGATGGGCGTGCTGGCCTACAACGAGGCCTCCGGCATTGCGCTGCTGGGCGACATGCTGGGGCATCCCTCCTTTTCCGGCTACATCGAGAGGGGATACCAGATCATCACGATGTGACCGGCCGCCGATCCTTTCCCCGGCCGCCCGCTTCCCTTGCGGGCGGCCAGATTTAACACGAAAGGCCGTTGGAATCCCGCGGGCCCGGTGCTATAATGATCCGCCAACAGGGAAAGGACGGCGGGCCCGCGCCCGCGCGGAGGGGAAAAGGGGAAAATGAGCCAGTTTGGCCGCGTCAAACGGTTGCTGCTGGGCAAGGAACTCGGGAATGATCGGCTGTCCAGCGAAAAGCTGTCCAGACTGTGGGGCCTGCCGATCATGGCCAGCGACGCGCTGTCCTCGGTGGCCTACGCCGTGGAGGAAATTCTGATGGCGCTGGTGCCTGCGCTGGGCCTGGCCGCCACCCATTACGTGGGGCTGGTCAGCGTCCCGATTCTGGCGCTTCTGCTGGTGCTGGTGGTATCCTACACGCAGATCATCAACTACTACCCCAACGGCGGCGGCGCCTATGTGGTCTCCAAGGAGAACTTCGGGCGCGGCGCGTCGCTTTTGGCCGCGGCCTGCCTGATTGTGGACTACATCATGACGGTGGCCGTATCCATCAGCTCGTCCACCGCGGCCATCGTGGCGGCGTTTCCGTCGCTTTCGGGCCTGGAGGTGCCGATTTCGCTGGCGTGCATCGCGCTGATCACGCTGGTGAATCTGCGGGGCATCAGCGAATCCTCCCGGATCTTCGGCGTGCCCACCTACGCGTTCATCTTCGCGATGGCGGCGATGATCGTGACGGGCATCGTGCGCATCCTCCGGGGCGATCTGCCGCCGGTCGAGTACGGCGCGGCCCAGCTCGCCGGGCTGCCCACCACGGCGATGGGCGGCATCACGGTGTTTCTTTTTCTCCGGGCGTTTTCGTCGGGCTGCTCGGCGCTCTCGGGCGTGGAGGCGGTCTCCAACGCCATCCCCAGCTTCCGCCAGCCGTCCCAGCGCAACGCCCGGGACGTGCTGTTCATGCTGTGCGGGCTGTCGCTGTTTCTGTTTGGCGGGGCGAGCCTTCTGGCGGCCCACCTCAAGGTGGTGCCGGTGGCCGAAACCACCGTCATGTCGCAGATGGCCTCGGCGGTCTTTGGCGGCGGCTTCATGTACTACGCGCTGCAGTTCACCACATCGCTGATCCTTCTGCTGGCGGCCAACACCGCTTACAGCGGCCTGCCGGTGCTTTTGTCGCTTTTGTCCAAGGATCACTGCGTGCCCCACCAGTTCGGGCAGCGCGGCACCAAGCTGAGCTTCTCCAACGGCATCATGTTCATCTTCTTCGCCGCGGGCCTTCTGATCATCGCGTTCAACGCCGACACCCACCGGCTGATCCCCTTCTACGCGGTGGGCGTGTTCCTGTCCTTCACGCTGAGCCAGGCGGGCATTTTCATGCGCTGGATCCGCGAAAAAAAGCCCGGCTGGCAGTACAAGTCGGTCATCAACGGGGTGGGCGCGCTGGTCACCTGCGTGGGCACGGTGGTCGTGTTCATGACCAAATTTCTGGAGGGTGCCTGGCTTTTATTGCTGGTGGTGCCCGCAATCATGTGGTTCATGGAGGAAACGCGCCGCCATTACGAGCGGTTCTTCTGGGCGCTCAGCCTTGACGGCTACACCTATCGCTACCAGAGCGGCCACGGGGGCGACAAGCTGCCCTGCATCGTGCTGATCCACACCCTGAACCGCGCGGCGCTGAAAACCCTGGGCTGCGCGCTGGAGATCTCCTCCGACGTGACGCCGGTGCACATCTCCACCACGCCCAGGCACACCGAAAAGCTCTTGAAGGAGTGGGCGGACCTGGGCATCCCGATCCCGCTGACGGTGCTGAGCGCGCCCTACCGACAGATTCTGCCGCCGCTGGAGGAGTACCTCACCCGGCGGGAGGCCGCCATCGGCAAGGGGCAGACGCTGATGGTGGTGCTGACCAAGTTCGTGGGTTCCGGCTGGCGGGACGCGATCTACCACAACCAGACCACCTTTTTTCTCGAGCGAAGCCTGGTGCGCCATCGGAACATCGCCACCGTGCTGGTGCCCTACCTGTACAACCGCCCCTCCGGATCCGCCTGAGGTGCCGATTGTGCTGGCGCGGCGGGCGCCGCTCTGGTATAATGGGGGCGTGTCCCGCCCCGGGGCGCGGAGGGATCGCCCGGAAAAGGAGCCGAACGCATGGAATACGACAGCGCCTGTTATCAGGCTTACCTTGAAATACTGCGGGAGGAACTGGTGCCCGCGATGGGCTGCACGGAGCCGGTGTCCATCGCCTACTGCGCGGCGCTGGCCCGGCGCGCGCTGGGGGAGATGCCCCGCCTGGTGGAGGCGCGCCTCAGCGGCAATGTGATCAAAAACGTCAAGAGCGTCACGGTGCCGGGCACCGGCGGGCTGAAGGGAATCGCCGCGGCGGTGGCCGCCGGCGTGGTCGCCGGCGACCCGGACAAAAAGCTGGAGGTCATCGCCGCGCTGAACGACGAGGCGCGATCGCAGATCCGCGCGTTTCTCGACCGGGTGCCGGTCCGCGTCGTTCCGGCGGATACCGACCGCGCGCTGGAGGTGACGATCACCGTTTGGGGCGCGTCTTCCCGCGTCGCCGCCTGCGTGGCCGACAGGCACACCCGCCTGATCCTGCTGGAAAAGGACGGACAGACGCTGTTTTGCGAAGATGCCGCGCCCGAGGCCGCGCCCGAGGCCCACGATCCGCTGACCATGGACGGCATCTATGACTTTGCCGCCACAGCGCGCCTCGAGGACGTGAAGGACCTGATCGACCGCCAGATTGATCTGAACACCCGCATCGCCCAGGAGGGGCTCTCCGGCGAGTGGGGGGCGGGCGTCGGCAAAGTGCTTCTGGATTCCTGCGCCGACCTGCCCACCCGCGCCAAGGCCATGGCCGCCGCCGGGAGCGACGCCCGCATGGGCGGCTGCGCGCTGCCGGTGGTTATCAACGCCGGAAGCGGCAACCAGGGGCTGACGGTGTCCCTCCCGGTGATCACCTACGCCCGGGCGATGGGCGCCTCCGACGAGGCGCTGTGCCGGGCGCTGCTGCTGTCGAATCTGGTGTCCATCCACCAGCGCACCGGCATGGGCCGGCTGGGCGCCTTCTGCGGCGCGGTGTGCGCCGGGGCCGCGGCGGGCGCGGGCATTACCTACCTCAAAAACGGCGATTACGAGGCCGTATGCCGCACGGTGACCAACGCGCTGGCCATCACCAGCGGCATCGTCTGCGACGGCGCGAAGCCCTCCTGCGCCGCCAAGATCGCCGCCTCGGTGGACGCGGGGCTTCTGGGCGGGCGCATGGTGGAGGATGGGCGCGGCTTTGCGGCGGGCGAGGGCATCGTGTCGGAGGATATCGAAAACACGCTGTCCAACGTGGCGCGCCTGGGCAAGGACGGCATGCGGGAGACGGACCGCGAGATTCTGCGCATCATGGTGGAGTAGGCCCCGGGCAGCCGGATCGGCCGGGAGGGATGGAATGAAGCGCTTCTTGCCGCGCCTGGCGGCGCTGATGCTGGCGCTTGTGCTGGCGCTGGGCGCCTTTTGCCCGGCCCTGGCCGGGGACGACACCGACTGGGAGGATATCCTCTGGTGGTACGGCCTCCTCGCCGAGGAGAACCGGCCTGTGCTGGGCGCGCTGATCGATGAGGACGGCGCCTACGACGGCGTGGTGGAGGTGGGCATCTACCGCTTTCTCTACGGCGGTCTGCCCGGCAACTACATCACCAAGGCCGAGGCGCGCTCGCTGGGCTGGCCCGGTGGCGCGCTGGAGCCCTACGCCCCCGGCAAGTGCATCGGCGGCGACCGCTTCGGCAACTACGAGGGGCTTTTGCCGGAGGACGGCCGCTACGTCGAGTGCGACATCGACACCATGGAGGCCCCGAGCCGGGGCGCGAAGCGGCTGGTGATCGAGGAGGGCGGCGCGATCTATTATACCGAGGATCACTACGAAACCTTTACGCTTTTGTACGCGGGAGGGGATTGACATGCTTAGGGCGCGGATTGACTGCGCGCGGCTGACCGGGCGGGACGAGGCCCATGCCTACCTCGCCGTCGCGCTGTCCGACTGGGATTACCGCGGCCACAACCTGGACGCGCTCTACGACGTGCTGACCAGCCTGCCCGGGGAGATTCGGCTCACCGGCGCGGCGCGGGCGGAGGGCTACGCCCATAAGGCCCTCCGAGCCCTCCGGGACGCCGCCGCCCACAGCGATGGCCTTTCGCTGACGGAGGACGCCGGCGTCCGGATCGGCGCGTGTGTGTACATCCTGCGGGCGGAGGCCCGGAAAAACCTCGCAGGCACCCTCAGGCGCCTGGCGGAGATCGGTTACGAGGGCGTGGAGATGACCGGTTTTTTCGGCGCGGCGTCCGGGGCGCTTCGCACCATGCTGGAATCGGCGCCCATCGAGGCGCTGGGCGACCACATGCCGCTGGACGCGTTTTTGAAGGACCCGGAGGGCGCCGTGGCGGACCATCTGGCCATCGGCTGCCGCCGCATCGCCCTCGCCTGCCCGGAAGCGCGCATTTCGGCGGAGCCCTTTGACGCGCTGGCCCGGGCGTACGAGGACGCGGCGAAGATCTGTCTCGCCGCCGGCATCGCCCCCCTGTACCACAACCACGACTTTGACATGCGGGGAGAGGCGCCCTTTGCCGCGCGGATGCTGGACGCGGTGGGACTGCTCCGCTTCGAGCCGGATGTGGGCTGGATGGCCGTGGCGGGGCGGGACCCGGCGGCCTTTATCCGGCGGTACCGGGACAGGATTCCCGCCGTCCACATCAAGGATGTGGCGCGGAAGGAAAACGGGTTTTCCTTCCGCCCCGCCGGCTACGGCGGCGTAAACCTCCCCGCGCTCATGCCCGCCATCCTCGCCGCCGGCCCCGAGTGGCTGGTGGTGGACCACGACCACGCCTATGGCCGGGACCCCTTGCGCGACCTGGCGCTGAGCCGCGAATACCTGGAAACGCTGCTCTCGATTTCGCCCTGAAGGGCATGCTTAAAGGAGGCGCCCATGTACAATCCATCCCCAACCCGGTACGACGCCATGGAGTACCGCCGCTGCGGCGCAAGCGGACTTCTGCTGCCGGCGATTTCGCTGGGGCTTTGGCACAACTTTGGGGACATTACCCCCTTCGGAACCCAGCAGGCGATCCTTCGGCAGGCCTTTGACCTGGGCATCACCCACTTTGACCTGGCCAACAACTACGGCCCGCCCTACGGCGAGGCCGAGCGCAACTTCGGCCGGCACATGGAGCGGGACTGGCGGCCCCACCGGGACGAACTGGTCCTCTCCACCAAGGCGGGCTACGACATGTGGCCCGGCCCCTACGGCAACTTCGGCAGCCGGAAGTACCTGATTTCGAGCCTGGATCAGAGCCTGAAGCGCATGCGCGTCGACTACGTGGACATCTTCTACCACCACCGGCCCGACCCGGACACGCCGCTGGAGGAGACGATGGGCGCGCTGGACCACATCGTCCGCAGCGGCAGGGCGCTCTACGTGGGCATTTCCAACTACCCGGCCGACAGGGCCCGGGCGGCCATCGCCATGCTCCGGCAGATGGGCACGCCCCTCGTCATCCACCAGCCGCGCTATTCCATGCTGGACCGGTGGGTGGAGGATGGACTGACCGATCTTCTCCGGCGGGAAAGGGTGGGGATGATCGCCTTCGGCCCGCTGGCGGGCGGGGTGCTGACGGGCAAGTACCTGGGCGGCATCCCGGCGGACAGCCGCGCGGGCCACGATCCCCGCTACCTGAAGCCCGCCTCGATCACCGGGGACAAGCTGGAAAAGGTGCGCGGCCTGGCGGACATCGCCGCCGCGCGGGGGCAGAGCCTCGCCCAGCTGGCGCTCCAATGGGTGCTGCGGGACGATGTGGTGACCAGCGCCCTCATCGGCGCCTCCAGACCCGAGCAGGTGGCGGAAAACGTCCGCGCCCTCTCCGCCCCGCCCCTTGAGGCGGCGGAAATGGAGGCTGTCGAGCGCATCCTGGCGCAGGAATGACGAAAGCGGGGCCCGCGCGCGTCCGCGGGCCCCGCTTTTTGCCGGTCATTTCAGGTGACGTGGGGTGATGCGGTCGTACTTTTGCATCAGCTCGCGGTAGATGGCCCCGGTATGTATGGGGGCTTCGGCCCAGGGCGTCCGGCCCGGATCGGAAGCGGCTTCGCCCACTGCGGAGACGCCGTCGCACGCTCCGAAAACCTGCGGCGGCCGAAGGCTCACCCCCTCCCGCCGGGCACGCCGGATCAGCTGAAACGTTCCGTTCATTGAACTCCTCCTTCCATTCTGGCCCGCTTCATCGTATGCGGCGCAACTTTTTTGTGTTTTCCAGTTATTGAACCCTTGCCATAAAGAGCGGATATGTTATAATAGAATAAGTGTATTACGCCCGAAAAAAGAGAGGCGGTCTTGATATGGCTAACGCCCGACCCGGCGGCCCTCGCCGCCCCGGCCTGGATTATTACGAATACAAGCGCCTGCACGAGCAGCGATTCCGGCAGGAAGCCGAAAAGGCTGCGGCCGTCAAACCTGCGCGTCCGGCCAGCGCTTCCCCCAAGCCGCAGCCTGCGCGGGAGGAAGCCGCGCCGGTTATCCCGGCCGCGCCGGCTGCGCCGGTGAAGGCGCCGGAAGACGAATTCTCGGCGCTGGATCTGCCGGAGGATGCGCTGGATCTGCCGGAGGACGAGGACGAGGCGCAGCCGGAGGAGAAAAAATCCCTCTTTGGCGGCATGAAAGCGCTGATGAAGGGCGTTGCCCGCCGCGTTCCGGAGGAGGACGAGGCGCCGGAGGAGGACGCCCACGCGGACTACCGCCCCCCCAAGGGCGGCCCGCAGCCCGCGCCGGCGGACGAGGCCGACGAGGATGAGGACCAGGACGAAGACGACCCGGACGCGCCCCAGATTGACAACCCCATCGGGGATGCGCTGAAAAAGGTCGGCGGGCTTTTGCGCAAGGCGCGCACCCGGCTGGCCGAGCGCCGGGGGGCCCCGGAAGCCGAGGAGGCCCCGGACGGCGGAGACGAGGATGAACCCGTGCCCGCGACGCCCGCCCCGGCGGCGGACGAACCGGTGCCTTCGCGCCGCATGCGCAAGGCCGCCCTGGCCCGGGAAGAAAAGGCGGAGCCGCCCATACTGGACATTGAATCGGTGGACGCGCGCGAGGTGGACGAACTGGTGTCCCAGCCCGGCACCACCGTGCATGCCGGCTTCTTCGAGGACGACCGGAAGGGTGCGCCCGAGCCGGAGCCCGTCGAAGCCGCCCCCGAACCGGACGAGGACGACGATGATGACGATGACCTGCCCGCCCCCCGGGGGACCAGGGTGTTTGGCTTTTTCAGCAAACTCCGCGCCCGCATCCAGGATGACCGGGACGATGAACCAACGCACGAATCGGCGCAGCCGGATGGGGAGGGCCAGTCCATGGAGGGAAACCATAAGGCGGCGCTGACGGAGCGCCTCTCCGAGGAGCTTGAGCGCGCGCCCTCGCTCTCCCGAAGGGAGCGCAAGGCGCTGGCCGCCGGCGGGGCGGTGCGCGCCTCCGCGCCGGCAGCTCCCGCGCCCGCGCCGGTTGCGGCGTCCGCGGCCCCCGCACCGGCAGCCCCCGCGCCCGCGCCGGCGAAGGCCGTCTACGAGGTGGACGAGCCGACGCCGGAGGTCAGGCCGCTGCGCGCCCGGGCGCATCGCCCCGCGCCCGCGCCCGTGCGAGCGCCGGAGCCCGAACCGGAGGACGACTACGACTACGGCTACGACGAGGAGGACGAGGACGACGATCTGCCGGTGCGCCGCGCGCCCAGGCCGGCCCGGGAAAAGAAGCGCCGCGTCTATCAGGATGAGGACCTCGACGAAGAGGATTACGGCGACCGCTATGACGACTACGACGATTATGACGACTACGACGACTATGACGAAGACGACGACCGCTATGACGATGAGTACCACGTCAGCGGCGGGCGGCGCTTCCTGGGATTTTTGAAGGGGCTGGTGCTGCTGATCCTGCTGCTGGCCGTGTGCGTGCTGGCGCTGAGGCAATTGGAAGCCAGCCGGCTGATCTCGCTGGGCGGCCTGCGCGCGGCGGTGGGGCAGTTGAGCCTGATCCTGCCGGAGCCGGAGCCCACCGCCCTGATGGAGGTGACGCCCGAGCCCACCCAGGCGGCGGACGCCGCCCAGGAGACGCCGGGCGCAGACATTGCCCAGACGGATGCGGCGCCGGACTCCGATACGCCCGGCTGAGGACCATTCTCTCGATTCCGGCAGCTTTGCTATGCCGGAATCGTTTTTAAGCGAGAGGGGAAAGCGGCATGAAGTACGTGGTGGCGCTGGACCAGGGGACCACCAGTTCCCGCGCGGTGCTGTTTGACGAAACCGGCGCGCTGGTGGCGGCCCACGGCATTGAGTTTGCGCAGCTCTATCCTGAGCCGGGCTGGGTCGAGCACGACCCGGAGGATATTCTGTCCACCCAGATCGACGCGCTGCGCGCGGTGGTCCGGGAAGCCGGGGTCGATCCCGGAGACATCGTGGCGGTGGGGGTCGCCAACCAGCGCGAAACCACGCTTTTGTGGGACCGCGCCTCCGGCCGGCCGCTGTACAACGCCATCGTGTGGCAATGCCGCCGCACCGCGCCGCTGGTGGAGCGGCTCAAGCAGGACGGCATGGGTTCGGTCATCCGCGACCATACCGGCCTCGTCGCGGACGCCTACTTCTCCGGCACCAAGCTGCAATGGCTGCTGGAGCACGTGGACGGCGCCCGGGCGCGGGCGGACGCGGGCGAACTGTGCTTCGGCACGGTGGATTCCTGGCTGGCCTACCACCTGACGAACGAGCGCGTGCACGTGACCGACGCCACCAACGCCGCCCGCACCATGCTCTTCAACATCTACGACCAGGAGTGGGACCCGCTCCTGCTCCGGGCCATGAACATCCCGCGGGCGCTCCTGCCCCGGGTGGTGGATTCCTCCGAAATCGTGGGCACGCTGCGCAGGGACATCCTGGGCGCCGAGATCCCGGTGGCGGCGCTGGCGGGGGATCAGCACGCCGCGCTTTTCGGGCAGGGCTGCTTTGCCTCCGGCATGGTCAAAAACACCTACGGCACCGGCTGCTTCCTGCTGATGAACACCGGTCTCAAGCCGGTCCGCTCCGGCAGCAACCTCATCACCACCATCGCCTGGCGCGTGGACGGCGTGCCCCGCTACGCGCTGGAGGGCTCGGTATTCATGGGCGGCGCCACCATCCAGTGGCTCCGGGACGAGCTGAAGATGATTGAAACCGCGGCCGACAGCGAGCGCTGCGCCCTTTCCGTGGCCGACAACGGCGGCGTGTATCTGGTGCCCGCCTTTACGGGCCTCGGCGCGCCCTACTGGGACATGTACGCCCGCGGCACCATCGTGGGGCTCACCCGCGGCGCCAACCGCAGCCACATCGTCCGCGCCGCGCTGGAGTCCATCGCCTTCCAGACCCGGGACGTGCTGGAGGCCATGATCCGCGACAGCGGCCTGAGGCCCGGCGTGCTGCGCGTCGACGGCGGCGCCAGCCGCAACAACTTCCTCATGCAGTTCCAGGCGAACCTCCTGGGCATCGAGGTGCTGCGGCCCATGGTCACAGAAACCACCGCCCTGGGCGCGGCGATGCTCGCCGCCCGCGCGGTGGGGCTGTGGGATACGGCCAAGCTGCAGACCATTTGGGCGCCGGAGAACCGATTCACCCCCGCCATTGATTCCTCCACCCGCGAGAGGCTCTGCGCCCAGTGGGCTAGGGCCATCGAGCGCGCGAAAAACTGGGCGGAGCGGTGACGGACCCGGGGGGCCGCCTACACGGCCGCCCGGAAGCCCAGCGGCGCAAGAAAGCGCATCAGACCGGCCTGCCCGGCCGCGTCCGCCTTGTACACGCCGGCGTCCGCCAGCACGCGGGCACACTTGACGCTCAGCCCCTGCCGGATGGCGGCCACGGCCGCCTCCGGGGAGAGGCCTGCGCCGTGCTCCGCAACCAGCGCCTTTGCCCACTCGAAGTGCTTTTCAAGGGGCGAGCCCGCCTCCGGCGCGCAAAGCGGGGCTTCGCCGGTCAGGTACTTTTTGAGCGCGTCCAGTTCCGAGAGCAGCCGCCCCGGCAGGATGAAAAGCCCCATCGTTTCGATCAGGCCGATGTTCTCCTTCTTGATGTGGTGCAGGTCCGCGTGGGGGTGGAAGATGCCCAGCGGGTGGTCCTTTGAGGTGCGGTTGTTGCGGAGCAGCAGGTTCAGCACCCATTCGTCGCCCTCGCGCCGCAGGATGGGCGTGATGGTGTTGTGGGGCTGGTCGGTCTCGGCCAGGATGTCAAGGGCCGGGTCGGCGTGAACGCGCCAGGCGGCGAGAATCTTCTCCGCCAGGTCGATCATCGGCGCGGATTCGCGGCCCGTGAGCCGGATGCAGGTCATCGGCCAGTCCACCACCGCGGCGCGGATGGCCGGATCGGGGCACACGAGGGCCGTTCGCGCCCCAGCCTTGTCCATCGGAAAGGTGTACCGGCCGCCCTGGAAGTGGTCGTGGTTCAGGATGGAGCCGCCCACGATGGGCAGGTCCGCGTTGGCGCCCAGGAAGTAGTGGGGAAACTGGGATACGAATTCAAACAGCCGGATGAAGGTGCCCCGGGAGATCCTCATCGGCGTGTGCCGTTCGGACAGCACGATGCAGTGCTCGTTGTAGTACAGATAGGGTGAATACTGGAACCGCCAGGGTTCGCCCGCGAGGGTCAGCGGAATCATCCGGTGGTTCTGCCGCGCGGGGTAGCCCGCGCGGCCGGCGTAGCCGGGGTTTTCCACGCACAGAAGGCAGCGGGGGTAGCCCACCTGCGCCTTTTTGCGCTCGGCGGCGATGTCGCGGGGGTCTTTTTCGGGCTTGGAGAGGTTGATGGTGATCTCCAGCTCCCCCGCCGGCGACGGCGCGAAAAAGCGCACGTTCCGGGCGATCTGGTCCACACGGATGTAGTCCGACGCGCGGCACACGTGGTAGAACCAGTGGGTGGCGGCCTCGGGGCCCGCCTCCCGGTACAGCGTGGAGAACTTTGTGCGCACCTCCCAGGGCGATGGCGTGATCAGCCCGCAAAGCCGGGTTTCAAACCGCTCCCGTGCGCCGGCGGTGTCCTCGATCCGCCCCTGCGCCGCCGCGATTTCGCTCAGTTCCCGCACCAGCGGCGTGACCGTGGGCGCGATGGACGACGGTGCTCCGGCATCCGGCTGCGGCGCGTCCATGCCCATGGCGTCCAAAAGCAGGTTCTGGACGTAGAAGCGATCGTAGGAGGCCGTGAGGCCCGCGTTTTCGGCAAAATCAATCAGCCCGAGTATGGCGCGCGTCGCGCGGTTTTCCATCTTTATCCCCGCCCTTACGTTGCTGGGTATGATTTTACCACAGCCGCGCGGCCGTCACAAGCCCAGCGGGGCCGACTTGCGGATTTGTATGATATAATGAATACGGAAGGGGAGTTTGCGCATGCGGATGAGGGATTGGCCGGAACTGGGCCGAAAGGTGAGCGCAATCGCGCTGGGATCGGCCCACTTCGGCGCGAAAATGCCGGAAGAGGTCGCCTATCAGGTGATGGACGCCTACATTGCGCTGGGCGGAAACGTGCTGGATACCGCCCGCGTCTACGGGGATTTTGACCTGGGCATTCCGGGCATCAGCGAAAAGACCATCGGCAAATGGCTCGCCGCCCGGAAAAACCGGGAGAGCCTGGTTTTGAGCACCAAGGGCGCGCACCCGCCCTGGGGGTATTTTCTGATTCCCAGGCTCGACCGGGCCAGCATCCTTGGCGATATGGAGGAGAGCCTCGAGGCGCTGGGCGTATCCGGGGTGGAATTGTACTACCTGCACCGGGACGACGAGAGCCGGCCGGTGGGCGACATTCTGGAATCGGTGAACATGCTCCTGGAGTCCGGCAAGGCGAAGCTCGTGGGCGCGTCCAACTGGCGGACCGCCCGCATCGAGGAGGCCAACGCCTACGCCGCCGCCCACGGCCTTGCGGGCTTCTCGGTCAACCAGCCCCAGTGGAGCCTCGCCTACCAGCACCACGTGGCGGACGAAACGCTGGTGCAGATGGACCGGGAGATGTACCGGATGCACCTGCGAACCGGCCTGGCCGCGATGCCCTATTCGTCCCAGGGACAGGGCTTTTTCACAAAGCTCTTTGAGCTGGGCGAGGAAGGGCTGCCGGAGGCGCTGAAGCGCGACTTCGTCAGCGAGGACAACGCCCGGCGCTACCGGGCCGTCCTCAAGGTCCGCGAGGAAACCGGCCTGGGCGTGGGCGCCATCGCGCTGGCGTTTCTGACCGGGCAGAAGGACTTTTTTACGCTGCCCATCGTGGGCGTCAGCAGGGTATCCCAGGTGCAGGCGCTGCGCGAGGCGGCCGACGCCCAGCTGCCGCCGGAGGCGATGCGCCATCTGACAGAGGCCGCCGGACTTGCCTAGTCGTCCGCGAAGCCTGATTTCCGCGCTATGGCTGGATCTTTTCCTGTCCGGCTGTGTCGCGCTCCGCTTGACGCAGCGCTGCTACGCCTGCGCTCCGGCTCCGTGCCGGGCAGAAAAATCTCTGCGCCCTATCATCGGTTCTTAGCCTTCGTGGACTACTAGCCGCGGGCTTTGACGCGCGCCGGGGGATTCTGGCGAATGACGGGATATTTTCTTTACCGATCCTGTCATATCTCCGCCTTTTCGGGCATAACCTGTACCGAAAGGGCGGATGATATTATGGAGAAGATCAAGCTCATGATGGCGGACGACAACCACGCGGTACTCAACCAGCTCTCCGAATTCTTCGGCAGGAAAGCGGACATCGAGATCGCCGGCTGCGCCCACGACGGCGTGGAAGCGCTGGCCTTGATCGAGAAGACGGCGCCCGACATACTGCTCCTGGACATCATCATGCCGCGGCTGGACGGCTTTGCGGTGCTGGAAGCGCTGGCCGGCGCCGGGCCCCGGGCCATCATGGTCACGGGCCTGGCGGGGGACGAATTCATCGGCCGCGCCATGCGGCTGGGCGCCAGCTACTACATGGTGAAGCCCGTGGACACCCAAGTGCTCTACGCCCGCATCAAGGAGGTCGCCGGCATGAAGGGCGACAGCCTGGCCGAGCCCAGAACGCCGCCCATGCGCTCCCGGGACGAGCAGGTGACGGGGCTGTTCCTTTCCATCGGCATCCCCGCCCACATCAAGGGCTATCAGTACCTGCGCGAGGCCGTGCGCATGGTGCTGGAAGACAGGGACCTTCTGGGCCGCATCACCAAGGAGCTGTACCCCGGCATCGCGCGGCACTTCGGCACCTCCGCCAGCAAGGTGGAGCGCGCCATGCGCCACGCCATCGAGGTGGCCTGGAGCCGCGGCCGGCTGGAGAGCGTCAACCGGCTCTACGGCTACAAGGTGTTCTCCGCCGAGGATAAGCCCACCAACGGCGAATTCATCGCGCTGGTGGCCGACAAGGTGGGCGCGCCCCGAAGCGACACCATCTCGGCCTGACGCTTTTCGCGGCGCGAGGGATGCCTTCCGGGCCTTGCATGAAAACCCGTACCGTCCGCGGCGCTTTTCAGGCGCCGCGGATTTTTATGCCGTTTTGCGGCGGCGCCTTGCCACCTGCCGGCTTTAATGAAGCGCGCCGCGCCCTTTCATGCCAGATGCGCCCGCGTCCCCCGCCGCGCTTCCACGCTTTTGAATTTTTGGCGGATTTTGGCGTCATTTGGCCGTTTTTCCATGCTTGCATTCATTTTTTTAGGAATTATTACATTCTGTCAGGGTGACCAATGGCACGCGGGCAGGGGCATCGTATACACAAAAATGATGTGCCGGTATTGACGAAGCATATTCGATATGCTATTATCAATAAAAAAGGCACGATAGCGCAGATGGAGGGAAGGAATCGTGAAAAGACTTGCGTCCCTGCTTCTTTGTATCCTTCTGGTGTTTGCTTCGACAAGCGCCCTGGCCTACACGCCCGGCGTGTACGTCGGCGAGGGAACGGGCAACAACGGGCCCGTGAAGGTAGAAGTGACCTTTGACGCGGACAGGATCACCTCCGTAAAGGTCGTCGAGCACAGCGAGACGGAGGGCCTTTTTGAGGCACCCGTCGAACGCATTCCCGCGGCGATTGTGGAAAACCAGTCGCTGGCGGTGGACACGGTGTCCGGCGCCACCTTCACCTCAAATGCCATCCTGACGGCGGTTGCGGATGCCGTCGCTCAGGCCGGCGGCGACGCGGAGGCGCTCAAGGCCGCGAAGGTTGAAGCCGCCGCGCCGAAAGAAGCGGTGGCCATGGACGCGGACGTCGTCGTGGTGGGCGGCGGCGGCGCGGGGCTGGCCGCGGCCATCACCGCCGCGGAGCAGGGCGCCAAGGTCGTCCTGGTCGAAAAGACCGCGGCCTACGGCGGCAACACCATCCTGTCGGGCGGCTACTACCAGGCGGCAATCGACGAACTGGCGCAGACCGTGGAGATGACCGAGAGCGAGAAGGAAGAAGTGTACCGCTATATTTCTCTCGAGCCCAAGGACGACCGCATGGCCGCCTGGCAGACGAAGGTGAAAGAGCAGTTTGAGGCGCATCTGGCTGCGGGCAAGACCTACCTCTTTGATTCGCCGGAGCTTCACATGATCCAGACCTACGACGGCGGCGATTACCTCGGAAATCCCGAACTGATCGAAATGATGTGCAACGCCGACGTGGACGCCTTCAACTGGCTGGCCGACATCGGCTTTGACTGGAAAAAGAGCGCCTTCCCCATCGTGGGTTCCATCTGGATTCGCTGCCACCAGTCGGAGAGCTACGCCAGCGGCAACGGCTTCATCAAGGTGCTTTCCAACCAGATCGAGGAGAAGAATCTGGACGTGACCACCGTGTTTGAGTGCCGCGCCGAATCGCTCATCACCGACGAAACCGGCCGGGTCACCGGGGTGACGGGCACCGGCACCGACGGCACGCCCTACACCTTCACCGCCTCCAAGGGCGTGGTTGTGGCCACCGGAGGCTTCAGCGCCAACGTCGAAATGCGCATGGAGTATGACGAGATCTGGGGCAACCTGAATGAATCCGTGCCCACCACCAACGCGCCCTCGATCACCGGCGACGGCATCGAGATGGTGAAAGCCATCGGCGCCAATCTCGTCGGCATGGGGCAGATTCAGCTGCTGCCCACGGCCGACCCGGTGACCGGGCAGACGAACAACGTCATCGGCGAAGGCACCAACATGTATGTCAACCAGGACGGCAAGCGGTTTGTGGATGAATCCTCCCGCCGCGACGTGCTCGCCAAGGCCATCCTGGAACAGCCCGGCCAGTACTGCTACATCATCTCTACCTTCCAGAACAGCCGCCTGGACGAGGAGTACAAGAACAACTACCACCTCTATTTGGACGACCTGATCGCCTCCGGCGCGGTTGTGAAGGGCGATACGCTGGAAGAGCTGGCCGAGAAGATCGGCGTGCCGGTGGAAACTTTCGTCGAGACCTGCACCAACTTCAACCAGTATGTGGCGGACGGCGAGGACCCGGAGTTCGGGCGCAAGGTATTCCCCTCGAACGCGGCGCTGGAGATGGAAGGCCCGTTCTACGCGTGCAAGCGCGCGCCGGCCGTGCACCACACGATGGGCGGCGTGGAAGTCAACACCGATAACGCCGTCCTGAAGGCCGACGGCACCGTGATCCCCGGCCTCTTCGCCGCGGGCGAAGTCACCGGCGGGTTCCACGGCTCCAACCGCCTGGGCGGCAACGCCGTCGCCGAGGCGATTGCCACCGGCCGCAACGCCGGCGCCAACGTGCTCAAGTAAACGAATCGGCTGCCTTCTTATCGCGCCGGCGCCGGAAAGGGTGGGTTAAGGCGCCGGCGCCAGGGA
>JARKQG010000109.1 GCA_029974035.1 Eubacteriales bacterium
CCCACGTCCTGCGCGTCTTCTTGTTGGAATGGCTGACGTTGTTCCCGGACGAAATGCCCTTATGGCACACTTCGCAAAATTTGCCCATCTGCTACACCTCCTTCAGGCGTCAATTTACATCAAAACAGCAGTATTATACCACCCGGCGGCGGTGATTGCAAGCCTTTGGGATGTAAAACTTGACGAACGCGCGACGACGATGTAAAAACCCACGGGGATGCTTGCATGCCCGTCAAAAAAACTGTATACTAATGGATGCAGGGCGATGGCCCCGCAACTGGAGGAACAGCTATGGATTGCAAGTTCAAAACCGATCTTGGCACGGTCACGGTAAACGAGGAAGTATTGCTCAAGGTCGCCGGCTACTCGGCGCTTGAGTGCTACGGCATCGTCGGCATGGCCGCGAAGCGCACCACGGACGGCTTTGTACAAATGCTGGGCCGCGAAAATCTTGGCCGCGGCGTCAGAATCCGCCCCGCCGCGGAGAGCGTGGACGTCGATCTGTTCATCATCGTAGAGTATGGCATTTCGATCAGCGCCGTCGCCGAAACCATCATTGAAACCGTAAAATACAAAATCGAGCACCTGACCGGCGTCAAAGTCAACCGCATCAACGTGTCCGTCGAGGACATCCGCGTCTGACAAGTCGTAAGGGGCTGGGAGGGAATTCTTTTGCCGATTCAATCGATAGACGGGATGATGCTCAAGGACATGTTTCTGTCCGGCGCGGCGCTCCTCTCGAAAAACCGCGAGAGCATCGACGCGCTCAACGTCTTTCCCGTGCCCGACGGGGATACCGGCACCAACATGACCCAGACCATGGCCACCGCCGTCAAGGATCTGGCCAGCCGCAGCTTCCCCACCGTGTCGGACGTGGCCACCACCGTCGCCAAGGGCGCGCTCAAAGGCGCCCGCGGCAATTCCGGCGTCATTTTGAGCCAGATTCTGCGGGGCATCTCCCGCGCGCTGGACGGCGCGGAGGAGATGGACGCGCAGACCTTTGTCCGCGCGCTGCGAAGCGGCGCGGACACCGCCTACAAGGCGGTGATGAAGCCCAAGGAGGGCACCATTCTGACCGTCGCCCGCGTGATCGCAGAGGAGCTGGAACGCGAAAAAACCACGGATCTTCTGGAGTTGATGCGAAAAGTGCTGTCCGCAGGCGACGCCATCCTGAAGCGTACCCCGGAAATGCTGCCGGTGCTCAAGCAGGCGGGCGTTGTGGATTCCGGCGGCAAGGGGCTGATGGTGGTCTACGCCGGCTTCTACGCCGCGCTGTCGGGCGAACCGGTGGAACTGGCCTCCGATGAGGTCTCCAAGACACCGCTACCGGGCGAATTTGTGGACGACCACGAATCCCTCGGCGAGATCAAGTACGCCTACTGCACCGAATTCATCGTTTCCCACCCGAAACCCGACCTCAAGGACAATGAGGTGGCGCGGCTCCGGAAGCGCCTCGAGCGCATCGGCGACTGTGTGCTGGTGGTGGGCGACCTGGAAGTGGTCAAGGTGCACGTGCACACCAACGAACCCGGCCGCGCGCTGCAGATGGCGCTGGAGCTGGGCGAGCTGGACGCCATCAAGATCGACAACATGCTGGAGGAATACCGCGAGCGCATCGCCAAGCGCCCCCCCGAGCCGGAGCTCAAGGAGTTCGGCATGGTGGCGGTGGCGCTGGGCAGCGGCCTCACCGAGATCTTCCGCGACATGGCGGTGGACCACGTGGTGGACGGCGGCCAGACCATGAACCCCTCCATCGACGAATTGGTGCAGGCCATTGACAGCGCCCACGCGCGGCAGGTGTTCGTGCTACCCAACAACACCAACATCATTCTGGCGGCGCAGCAGGCCAGCGAGCTCTCAGAAAAAAAGGTCTTCGTGATCCCCACCAAATCGGTGCCCATGGGCATTGCCGCGGCCATCGCCTTCATGCCGGACCTCTCCGGCGAGGAGAACGCCCAGCGCATGCAGGAGGCGGCGGAGCGCGTGCACACCGCGGCCGTCACCTACGCGGTGCGCGATACCACCTTTGACGAGCGCGAAATCCACGAGGGCGACATCATGGGCCTGGTGGACAACCGCATCGTGCAGTTGGGCCACGACCCGGCCGAGGTGGCGCGGCAGATCATGGAAGGCATGGTGACCGAGGACAGCGAGCTGATCACCATCTACTACGGCGAGGATACCCCCAAAGAGGAGGCCGACGCGCTGCGCGGCCTGCTGGCGGAGAAGTACGATTTCTGCGACGTTTCGGTCTACCTGGGCGGGCAGCCGCTCTACTACTACCTGATCGCGGTGGAATAATGGACGTCGATCTCTCCCGGATCCGCGGCATCGGTCCCGCGCGGCTCAAGGCACTTAAGGCGGACGGCATCAAAACCGTCCGCCAGCTTTTGCTGCGCCTGCCCGCCGAATACCGGGATCTGACCCGCGTCGTCCCCATTGATCAGCTCTCCGAGGGACAGACTGCCGCGGTGTCGGGGTGGATCGAATCGCCCCGCGCCTTTCGCAAGGGCCGCCTTGCGATCGTCAGCGCGAAGGTGTCCGACGCCAGCGGCTCCGTCCGCGCGGTATGGTACAACCAGCCGTGGCTGGCCAAGTCGCTGCCCGTCGGCCGCGAGGTGCTGCTCTACGGCCGCGTGGAAAAGCGCGGCTCGCTGCAGCTGTCCAGCCCGTCCATCGAGAGGGAGCGGGGGATCGTGCCCGTATACCGGAAGACGGCCGGCATCCCCGGCGCGGCCTTCCGGGAGATCGTGGCCCAGGCGCTCCGGGAGCACGAGGGGCAGTGGCCCGACCAGCTTCCCGAGGCCCTTCGCAGGCGCCACGGACTGTGCGAGCGCAACTTCGCGATGCGCGCCGCGCACTTGCCCGAGAGCATGGACGCGCTGGCGGTCGCCCGGCGCCGCCTGGCGTTTGAAGAACTGCTGATCGATCAGGTGGGGCTCTGGCTTCTGCGCGGGCAGCGCGGCAAAGGTGTGGCCATCCCCTGTCCGCCAGAGGAGGTCCGGGCGTTCTGGGCCGCCCTCCCTTACCGCCCCACCGACGCCCAGGCGCGGGTGATGGATGAGATCGCCCGCGACATGGCCGACGAGGCCGCGATGGCGCGGCTGGTGCAGGGCGACGTAGGGTCGGGCAAGACCGCCATCGCCATGGGTGCGCTGTACCTGGCCGCCCGGAGCGGCTTCCAGGGCGCGCTGATGGCCCCCACCGAGGTATTGGCCCGCCAGCACTACGAAACCGCGAAGCAGGTGCTGGAGCCGCTGGGCATCCCCTGCGGCCTGCTCACCGGTAGCCTGTCGGCAAAGGCCCACCGGGCGGCCCACGAGGCCATCGCCTCCGGTATGTGGCGGGTGGCCATCGGCACCCACGCGCTGATCACGGAATCGGTCGCCTACGAAAACCTCGGACTGGTGGTGACCGACGAACAGCACCGCTTCGGCGTCCGTCAGCGCACGGCCCTGGGCGCGAAGGGCACCGCGCCCAACGTGCTGGTCATGTCGGCGACGCCCATCCCCCGCACACTGTCGCTGATCCTCTACGGCGATCTGGACATCTCGGTGGTGGACCAACTGCCGCCGGGCAGGACGCCGGTGAAGACCCGCGTGGTGCCGGACGGCAAGCGGGAGGCGCTCTACGGCTTTTTGCGGAAGGAAGTGGCCGCCGGGCGGCAGGTGTACGTGGTGTGCCCGCTGGTGGAGGAATCCGAGGCCGTCGACGCGCAAAACGCCCAGGCGGTGTATGAGCACCTGCGCGACCGGGCCCTCGCCGGCCTTCGCGTCGGGTTGGTCCACGGCCGGATGAAGAGCGCCGAAAAGGACGCCGCGCTCGATTCCTTCCGCCGCGGCGAAATGGACGTATTGGTGTCCACCACTGTCATCGAGGTGGGCGTCAACGTGCCCAACGCCTCGGTGATGGTGGTGGAAAACGCGGACCGGTTCGGCCTGGCCCAGTTGCATCAGCTGCGTGGGCGCGTGGGGCGCGGCGCCGAGGCTTCCTGGTGCTTCCTGATGGCCGAACCCAGCGAAAAGCTCCGGCTGATGACCGCCACGAACGACGGCTTTGAGATCGCGCGAAAGGACCTGGAACTGCGCGGACCGGGGGATGTGCTGGGCTACCGCCAGTCCGGCGGGGCGGATTCGGCGCTGTGGCAGATGGCCGACGGGCGCCTGCTCAAGGAGACCCACGACGAGGCCCGCCGTCTCGTCAAGCGCCCGGAATCGGACGAGGCCCGGCAGGTGATCGCGCTGGCGCGGGAAGCGCTGGCGATCAAGCTGCAGGACGTCGCCATGAATTAACACGAAACCCCCTTGACCTTGACGCTGCGTCATGGTTTATCCTCTCATTTGAAGGGAGGCGAGCGAATGTATACCGTCGGCGAACTGGCGAGAATGGCGGGCGTGAGCGCGCGCACGCTGCGCTACTACGACCAGGCGGGGCTTCTTCGGCCGCGCTCCGTCACCGGGGCGGGCTATCGCCTGTACGGCGACGACGCGCCGGATGAGCTTGCGCAGATTCTGTTCTTTCGGGAGCTGGATTTTTCCATCGACGAAATTCTCCGCATTCGCTCCTGCCCGGACTACGACGCCCACGAAGCCCTGGAACGGCAAAGGGCGCTGCTAATCATGCGGCGCGAAAGGCTTGACCGGCTGATTGGCCTGGCGGATTGGGCGCTGAAAGGAGAGGTTATCATGGAACTGAACGCGTTTGACATGACCGAGATTGAGGAAGCGAAGGCGAAGTACGCGGACGAGGCGCGCCAGCGCTGGGGCGGTACCGAAGCCTGGAAGGTGTCCGAGCAAAAGACCGCCGCCTACGGCAAGGCCAACTGGGCGCGGATCAAGCAGGAGACGGGCGAAGTATTCGAAGGCTTTGCCGCGCTGGCGAAGGCCGGCGCCGCGCCGGACGGCCCGGAGGCAACGGCTCTTGCCAAAAAGTGGCAGGACGTCATCACCCGCAACTTTTACGAGTGCACGGACGAAATTCTTCTGGGCCTCGCGTCCATGTACGAGTGCGACGACCGCTTCCGGGAGAACATCGACAGGGCCGGCGCCGGCACCGCGACGTTTGCCGCCGCGGCAATCCGCGCGCTGTGCGGCTGATCCTCCCATCCCTTTGTGACGCGCAGTTGATCTGCGCATGGCAATCACCATTTCCCGGCCCGCCCGCGCCTTTTCGGCGCGGCGCGGGTTTTTTTGCGCGCTTTTTCGCGCCGGATCGACAAAGTGATGCCACAAACCCCCGCGTGACGCGCGCAAAAAACTACCAGTCTAAAATGCCCGATCGAGGTCACAATAACATCAGACTTGTTCGGGAGGTGAAACGATGAGCAGGAGCAAAGTCAATGTCCGGGAGAGCGAGCCGGCGCTGGAGAAGATGAAATTTGAAGTCGCCGGCGAATTGGGCGTCAACCTGAAGCAGGGCTACAACGGCGACCTTTCTTCGCGCGACAACGGCTATGTCGGCGGCTACATGGTCAAAAAGATGATCACCGACTATCAGAACCAGGCTTCCGGCAAATAGGCCGGATGAACAAAATCAACCATAAAAAGGAGCGATGAACCATGGCGAGCAATTCTTCCAGCAACAAGATCAACGTCCCCGAGGCCCGTCAGGCGATGTGGAACATGAAGCACGAGGTGGCCAGCGAGCTGGGCATCAACCTGAAGAACGGTTATAACGGCGATCTGACCAGCAAGGACGCCGGCTCCATTGGCGGCTCTATGGTCAAGAAAATGATCGAGGCGCAGGAGCGCCAGATGTCGGGTCAGCGCTAACTGAACGCGCCCGAACCCGCGGCTGGGGCTCTGCCCCGCCGCGGGTTTCTGCGTGCTGCCCGTAAAGGACGCATGCCTTTCTTAACCATAAAAATGTTGGCCCGGGTATTGACAATGGACGGGATTTCTAGTAGAATACCATCTGTCGCCGTGATTTGCGGCAGGTAGGGAACATGGGAGCATAGCTCAGCTGGGAGAGCACTTGCCTTACAAGCAAGGGGTCACAGGTTCGAGCCCTGTTGTTCCCACCACAATGCGGCCTGGTAGTTCAGTTGGTTAGAATGCCAGCCTGTCACGCTGGAGGTCGAGGGTTCGAGCCCCTTCCAGGTCGCCAAATGCCTTGGTAGCTCAGCTGGTAGAGCAGTAGACTGAAAATCTACGTGTCGGTGGTTCAACTCCGCCCCAAGGCACCATCCCGTGCGGTAGTAGCTCAGTTGGTAGAGCGCCACCTTGCCAAGGTGGAGGTCGCGAGTCCGAGTCTCGTCTACCGCTCCATAGATCAACGTGGGCGGGTGCAAGCCCGCCCATATTGGGCTTTGCGGCGTGATAGCCAAGTGGTAAGGCAAAGGTCTGCAAAACCTTTATTCACCGGTTCAAATCCGGTTCACGCCTCCATCAGAAAAGCCCGGAATCGTTGAGGTTCCGGGCTTTTCTTTATGCCCAGGCGGTGCGCCGACCGCGATCGGGCGCGCAAGCCGCCGGGCGCACCCCCGGCCCGCATCTTGTCTTTCGCGTCCGGACCGGCAGCCGTCACCGGCGCGGCCCCAAAGGACGCCGCGGGCGGCTTCCCGTCCGGCCCCCACCTTGACGAAACCCCGATTGAAGTGGTATGCTGGGTCCGCCGGCGGCGGAAGCCGGGAAACGGCGGAGGGATTGGGAGGACTCAAAGGATGACGACGAAGCAGGTCGGCGGAATCGCCGTCGTACACAGCGAAACGCCCGTCATCGTCGACGCGCAGACGGCGCTCGACCTGACGGCTGCCATCTACTACGAATACGGCACCACAAAAATGGCCATCAACAAAGAGGCGTTCAGCGAGGACTTCTTCAGGCTGTCCACGGGCCTCGCGGGCGAGATCGCGCAGAAGTTTGTGAACTACCGCTTCAGCGTGGCGATCATCGGGGACTTCTCCTGCTACACCAGCAAGCCGCTGCGCGACTACATGTATGAGTGCAACAGCGGCAGGCACCTTTTGTTTGTCCCCTCCGAACAGGAGGCCGTCGAACGGCTGCGGTGAACGGCTTTGCGCAGGGGCGCGGCATTGGGTATTGCAAATTCAAGCGGCGTAAGATATAGTAGATACAATGTAGATCCGCTCGCCCGCGCAAAGCGCGCCGGCGTAGCGCGGATGCTTTACGAAGAGGGCGTCAATGAAAATTGTCATCATCGGCGACGGCAAGGTCGGCAACACGCTGACCCAGGAACTGACCCGCGAAGGCCATGACCTGATGGTCATCGACAGCCGCAAGGACGTACTGGCCCAGGCGGAAGAGCGGATGGACGTGATGGTCATGCAGGGCAACGGCGCCAGCGTGGCGCTGCAGCGCCAGGCGGGCGTCCCGGGCAGCGATCTGATGATTGCCGTCACCTCCGCGGACGAGGTCAACCTGATGTGCTGCATGATCGCCCGCAAGCTGGGCTGCAAGCACACCATCGCCCGAAGCCGCAATCCCGAGTACGCGGAGGCGCTGTATCTTCTGCGGGACGACCTGGGCCTGAGCCTCACGGTGAATCCGGAAAAGACCGCCGCCCGGGAAATCTTCGGCCTCATGCAGTTTCCGTCCTTTCTGAAGCGCGACGCCTTTGCCAAGGGGCGCGCGGAGATCGTCAGCATTCCGGGGCGCGCGGGCGGCAGGCTGGACGGCGTGCCGCTGACGGCGCTTTACAAGTCCCTCCGGGTACGGGTGCTGGTCTGCGCGGTGGAGCGCGGAGACGAGGTGATCATCCCCGACGGCAGCTTTGTGCTCCGGGAGGGGGATCACGCCTATGTGACGGCGCCCGCCCAGTCGCTTCTGACCCTGGTCAAGGTGCTCGCGCTGGAAACCGTGCGCATCCGCAGCGTCCTGATCGTGGGCGGAAGCCGCATCGCCTTCTACCTCACGCAGATGCTGGTGGACGCCGGCATCGAGGTCAAGCTGCTCGAAAACAACCTGCAGCGCTGCAACATCCTCAGCGAGGAGCTGCCGTCCGCGACGGTGATCCACGGTGACGGTACCTCGTTTCAGACGCTGATGGCGGAAGGTCTCGAGGAGACCGACGCGCTGGTGGCGCTGACCAACATTGACGAGCAGAACCTGATCGTGTCCATGTTTGCCAATCAGAAGCGCGTGCCCAAGGTGGTCACAAAGATCAATCGGGCCGAATACGAGGAAATCCTGCGAAAGACCGGCACGGAGTGCGTCATCACGCCCCGGCTTCTGATCGTCAGCGACATTTTGCGCTACGTCCGCGCCATGGAGAACCGGCAGGGCGACAACGTGCTGGCGCTGCACCGCATGGTGGGCGGCCGCGTGGAAGCGCTGGAATTCCGCGTACAGGCGGGCACCGGCTTTAAGGGCGTGCCGCTGAAGAACATTCCGCTGAAGCCCAATTTCCTCGTGGCCATCATCAATCACCGGGGCACCGTGTTCGTGCCCGGCGGCGACGATTGCTTTTACGAGGGCGACACCGTCGTGCTCGTCACCACCGTAGGGCGCGGCGTCAATTCGCTCAACGACATCTTCCAAAACGAAAACCGATAGACGCCAAGGGGTATTCGATGAATTACCGCATGATCGCCCGCCTGATTTCCATGATCCTCCTCATCGTCGCCGCGTTTATGGTCCCGGCGCTTTTCATCAGCCTGGCGCTGGGCGAGCGGGCCTCGGTGCTGGGCTTTCTGGTGACGATGGGGCTGATGGCTCTGATCAGCCTGGCGCTCCGGCTCCGCAAACCCCTCAAGACCACGCTGTACGCGCGGGAAGGCTTCGTCGTGGTGTCGCTGGCCTGGATCTCGGTGTCCCTAATGGGCGCGCTGCCGTTTTTCATCAGCGGGGCAATTCCCAGCTACGTCGATTGCGTGTTTGAAACGGTTTCCGGCTTCACCACCACCGGCGCGAGCATTCTCACCGACGTGGAGGCGCTGCCCCAGGGCCTCTTATATTGGCGTTCCTTTACCCATTGGATCGGCGGCATGGGCGTGCTGGTGTTTCTGCTCGCCATTGCGCCGCTGGCCTCGGGCGACGGCATATTCATCATCCGCGCGGAATCACCGGGCCCGCAGGTCAACAAACTCGTGCCCAAGACGCGCCAGACCGCCCGCATCCTGTACGAAATCTACATTGCGCTGACGGCAGTGCAGATTGTGCTGCTGCTTCTGGGCGGCATGTCCCTGATGGAGGCGCTGACCATCTCCTTTGGCACGGCCGGCACCGGCGGATTCGCCGTGCGCAACGACAGTATGGTGTCCTACTCTCCGTACATCCAGTGGGTGGTCACCATTTTCATGGCGCTCTTTGGCGTCAACTTCAGCCTGTACTATCTGGTGCTGATGCGCATGTTCAAAAAGGCTGCAAAAAATGAGGAGCTCCGGCTCTACACGGGCATTTTGCTGGTTTCCACGGCGGCCATTACGCTGTACGTCCTCGACCGGTTCGCGCCGGCGGACGCCGTGCGCCACGCCGCCTTCCAGGTGGTGTCCGTGATGACCACGACGGGCTTTGCCACCGCAGATTTTGACAAATGGCCGGAGTTCTGCCGGACGCTGCTGCTGCTTCTGATGATCGTGGGCGCGTCCGCCGGGTCCACCGGCGGCGGCGTAAAGGTCTCCCGCGTGCTGATCCTCTTCAAAAGCCTGAAGCAGGAGCTCAAGCACGTGCTTCACCCCAATACCGTCAGCGTCATCCGGATGGACGGCGAGGTCGTTTCCCAGGAAACCGTGCGTTCCACCTATGTGTTTTTCGGTCTGTATTCATTGATCGCGCTGTTCTCGATCCTCTTTGTCTCGACCGACGGCTTTTCGCTGGAGACCAGCGTATCCGCCGTGATGGCCTGCCTGAACAACATCGGCCCAGGCCTGGCCGTGGTGGGCCCGATGGGCAATTACGCGCAGCTGTCCGACGCCTCGAAGGGCGTTTTGTCGCTCAACATGCTGATCGGGCGGCTTGAGATATTCCCGATTCTGGTCATGTGCTTTCCGGGCGTATGGAAGCGGGCACGCCATTTGGCGGCGCCCGGAAACAACGGCCGATCGCTTTGATGGGAGGTACCGCCATGCCGCGCATTCTGGTGCTCAACCTGGGTTCGACAAGTTTCAAATTCAAGCTCTATGACATGGGAGCGGAGGAAACCCTCCTGGCCGGCGGCGGCGTGGAGTCCATCGGCGCGGAGGGCGCTTACCGGGTCCGCGCGGGCGACCGGCCCGAGGAGGGCGCCTGTGCCTGCCCGACCCACCTGGACGCGCTGGAACTTTGTATGGCCGCCCTGATGCGGCTCGGGGTGCCGGTGGACATGGATTCGCTGGACGCGGTGGGCTACAAGGCGGTCCACGGCGGCGCGGTTTCCGGATCGCAGCTGGTGAACGACGCGCTCATGGCCGAGATGGAGCGGATGATTCCCTTTGCGCCCGCCCACAACCCGGTCTATCTGGCGATGATGCGAAGCGTCCGGGCGCGGTACCCGCGCGTGATCCAGATTGCCTGCTTTGAAACCACCTTCCACGCCACCATACCGCCGGAGCGCGCGGTATACGGGGTGCCTTACGAATGGGTGGAGGAATTTGGCCTTCGCAGGTACGGATTCCATGGCTCCAGCCACAGCTATATCGCGTGGAGAATGGCCCGCGAAGCGCCCGCGGCCCGGCGCATCATCAGCGCCCACCTGGGCGGTTCCAGCTCACTGTGCGCCATTTTGGATGGCCGCAGCGTGGCCAACTCCCTGGGCGCGACGCTGCAAAGCGGCGTGTTTCACAACAACCGCGTGGGCGACATGGAGGCGTTTTGCCTGCCGGTGCTGGCGGACCGGCTGGGCGGCATGGACCACGCGCTGGAGGCGCTGGCCACGCGCAGCGGCTTTCTGGGGCTGTCGGGGGTCAGCAACGACCTGCGACTGGTGGAGGAAGCCGCGGCCGGCGGAAATCAGCGGGCGGAGCTGGCCATCAGCGCCTTTGCCGACGCGGTGGCGGGCTATATCGGCATGTACACGGCGTTTCTGGGCGGATTGGACGCGCTGGTGTTCACCGGCGGCATCGGGCTCAACGCCGCGGTGCTGCGGGCGCGGGTGGCGGCAAAGCTGGGCTTTCTGAACGCCGCCCTTTCCGAGGCGCGGAACGTTCCCGGCTGCGAGGGCCGCATCAGCGCGCCGGAAAGCGGCGTTGAGATCTGGTCGCTGGAGACCAACGAAGAATTGATGGTGGCGCGGGGCTGTATGGGGCTGATCGGATGAAAAGCCGGAGCGCTCTCGCGCCCGGAATGATCCTGAGAGGCCCGATACGCCTCATCCGAGGAGGATTTCTTCTTCCCGCCGGCTTTTGATGCGTCCGGCGTCTGTGAGGCGGATGAGGCCGCGGTGGTTTTCCACCAGCCGCGCGCGCAGAAGCCTCCGGAGGATTTTCTGGGCGAAGGCCTCGTCCCAGCGCAGGTGATGCCGCAGCGTGGCCGCGCCCGCCTCCTGGGCTTCGTCGGCCGCGCCTTCGTGGTGGCTCAGATGGAACAGCAGCGTCTTTTCCGCGAAGGCGATT
>JARKQG010000110.1 GCA_029974035.1 Eubacteriales bacterium
CCGCCCTGTCCGGACTGTACCGGACGGCCGTAGGGGCCGCCCTGACCGGGCTGCACCGGACGGCCGTAGGGGCCGCCCTGGCCGGGCTGTACCGGACGGCCGTAGGGGCCGCCCTGGCCGGGCTGCACCGGACGGCCGTAGGGGCCACCGGGCTGCACCGGACGGCCGTAGGGGCCGCCCTGACCGGGCTGCAACGGACGGCCATAGGGGCGCTGCGGCTGCCCGTCGCGGCCCGGCGCCTGAGCGGCCGGGCGCGGTGCGGGCCTGAACTGCGGCTGCGCCGGCTGCTGCGGCCGCGCTTCGCGCTCGGCCGGCCTTTCGGCGGGCTTCGCCTGCGCCCCATCGGCCGCGGGCGCCCCAGCCGGATGCTCCGGCTTGGGTGCCGCGTCGGGCGCGGCGCTCTTCACCGCGACTGGCTCCGCCGGCCTGTCGTCGACGGGCTGGGGCACCTGCTCGGTGGAATAGGCGGTCATGAAAGAAGCCGCTTCCTCGTACTGGCGGGAGAGCGCCTCGCGTTTTTCCTGCTCGGCCTGCTCCTGCTTCTGCCGGTTCATGTCGTCGGCGGCCCGCCGAAGCGTCTGCAGGACATCCTGCACCTGGCGCTTGGACTTGCCGACGGTTTCCAGCAGCCTGCCCGCCCCCGTGGAGAGCTCCTTTGTCGCATCCTGTAGCCTGACTTTGGTCATTCCCACCTTGCACCCCCGCTAATGTATCGCCAATTGAATAAGTTTGTCCGCGAAGCCCCTGTCGGTCACCGCCGCGGCCATGCGGCCGGGCTTGCCCACCGCCTGCCCCAGTTCGCCGGGCAAGAGCTCGATCAGCCGTATGCCCGCATAGGCGCAGGCGTCCCGCATCGCCTTTTTGGACCGCTCCGACGCGCCGCCGTCCACCAGGATCAGGCGCGCGCCGCCGGATTTTGCCAGCTGCTCGCACACGGCCTCGCCGGTCTTCAGCGCGCCGGCCCGGGCGCACAGCCCCAGAAAGTTTGCCAGCGGGCTCATGGGTCGGCGCCCATCTGCGCGACCAGCGCCTCGTAGACCTCGGCGGGCACGCTGACTTCCAGCGCCCGGTCCAGCGCCCGGCTCTTCTGCGCTTTTTTCAGGCAGGCCGGATCGGGACACACGTAGGCGCCGCGCCCGGGCGCCTTGCCCACGCGGTCAATCGCGATGGGGCCCGCGGGCGACTTGACCACGCGCAAAAGCGCCTTCTTGGGCTTCATCTCGCGACAGCCCACGCACATGCGCATGGGCGTCTTGCGCTGCCTCTGCAACTAGACTTCTTCCTCCCCGATATCGCCCTCGGACGGCTGCTCGCCAAACTGCTGTTCGTTGAGCTGCTGCTCGATCTGGCTCTGGCTCTTGATGTCGATCTTCCAGCCCGTGAGCTTGGCGGCCAGCCGCGCGTTCTGCCCCTCCTTGCCGATGGCGAGGGAGAGCTGGTTGTCCGGCACGACGACGCGGGCCGCCTTTTCCTTGTCCGACACGAATACGCTGATCACGCGGGCCGGGTTGAGCGCCGAGGCCACGTACTCCGCCGGGTCGCCGGACCACTTGACGATGTCGATCTTCTCGGTCTTGAGCTCGGCCACCACGTTTTCCACGCGCATGCCGCGGGGGCCGACGCAGGAGCCGACGGGATCAATCAGCGAGTCCGTGGAATAGACGGCCATTTTCGTGCGGTAGCCGGCCTCGCGGGCGATGGACTTGATCTGCACGATGCCCTGGCGGATCTCCGGCACCTCGATTTCAAACAGCCGCTTGACCAGGCCGGAGTGGGTGCGCGATACCAGCACCTGCGGGCCGCGGCTCATCTTGTTGACCTCCAGCACGTACACCTTCAGCCGGTCGTTGACGTGGTATTCCTCGCCGGGCATCTGCTGGTTGGGCTCGAGAAGCCCTTCGGTGCGGCCCAGTTCCACGTACACCTGGCGATTGTCCACCCGCTGCACGATGGCGGTAAGGATCTCGTTTTCCTTTTCGATGTACTCGTCGTAGATCACGCCCCGCTCGGCCTCGCGGATGTGCTGCACCACCACCTGCTTGGCGGTCTGCGCCGCGATGCGGCCAAAGTCCCTGGGTGTGGCGCGAAGCTCGGCCAGGTCGCCGATTTCGTACTTGGGGTGGATGGCCCGGGCATCCTGAAGGCTGATCTCCGTCTGCGGGTCCTCCACCTCTTCGACGACGGTCTTGCGCGCGAACACCTCCACCGTGCCCTTTTCGCGGTCGATGGCGGCGCGCACGTTGGCGCTCTTGCCAAAGTTCTTCTTGTACGCCGAAATCAGCGCGGATTCAATCGCGGCAAAAAGCACATCCTTGTTGATGCGCCGCTCCTTGGCCAATGCGTCCAGCGCGCTGATGAACTCGCCGCTGTCAATGGTTCCAGGCATTCACAAACACTCCTTGTCACGATTTCGCGCTCACACTTCGCCCGTCAGGTCATCCTCGTCAAAATCCACGACGGGTTTGACCAGGGCGACGGCCTTCCGATCGAAGGCCCGCTCTTCCCCCGCGGCGTCCCGGAGGACGACCCTGCCCTCCGAGAGGCCCGACAAGATTCCGCGAAAGACCTTCTGGCCGTCATCCGGCCTGTACAGGCGCACCTCCACCTGGGTGCCCGCGGCGCGCTCAAAGTCCTCGGGCTTTTTGAGCGGTCGGTCGGCCCCCGGTGAAGAGACCTCCATGTAATCATAATCCACGAATTCCACCATCGGCTGGATCCGTCGGTGATAGGCCTCGCAATCGTCGAGCGTCACCCCGCCGGCCTTGTCGATATAGAAACGCAAAAATCGGCCGGTCGATTCCTTGACCAGCTCGACGTCCACCAATATGAACCCTAGCTGCGCCGCAACCCTTGCAGCGATTTCCTGCGCTTTACCAAGCGGCGCGGATGGTTTCGGCAATCCAACACCCTCATTCCCCAGACAGGGGAGAACTGGCCCGAGAAATCCCAGACGAGGCAATTGTAGCACATCCCGGCCCTGAATACAACCTGCCCAACACACAAATAACGCAAAAAAGGGAGAAAGCGTACTGCGCGTCCACATTGTAACCGCAAAAGGCCTGCAAAAAACCGGGAGGGTGCCATCCCTCCCGGCGCGCCTTCGGGCCTTTGGCCCTCGGGCAGGTCACTCCGTGCCGTCCGCCGCGGTGTCGTAGGCGCGGAGCCAGCTTCCGTCCGCCCGCATGAGGCCGGCCTTTCCGGGCATCTGCACGGTAAAGAGTCCGTCCCCGGGCGAATACAGCGCCCGGTAGTCGTCCATCTGCCAGAGGACGGCGCCGTTTTCGTCCATCAGGCCGGTTCTGCGGGTGTCCGGCACCTCGTTGAGGTAGGTATAGCCGCCGTCGTCCAGCGTTTCCTCCTGGGTGTCAAAGGTGGAAAACGCGTAGTAGGGCGCATCCGACGCGCCGGAAACGCGCCAGATGTCCTGATAGGGGCCGGCCAGCCGCTTCCCGGTCAAATCGCACAGGGTGACGTTTTTTTCGCCCCAGGGGCCCTCCCGGAGGATCAGCCGCACGCCGTCGCTGTCCACGGAGGCATCCCGGGCGTCGGTTTCCAGCACCGTATTCCCCGCCGCGTCCACCAGGCGCAGCCTGCCGTCGAGATAGAGCGTCACGAGCTCACTGTCGGACGGCGCGGAGAAGTAGATGTCCTCGCCGGAGAATTCGGCGATCGTCCGGTCCGCCTTGGGATCGATCAGCGCGATCTTCCTGCTGTCGGCCTGGGCGACGACCAGCGGCGTCGCGCCGCAGATGGAAAGCATCTCATACTTGGGGGTGATCAGCCAGTTGCCGGAGGTGTCAATCACCCCGGTGCCGCTGTCGATGGCCGCGTCGGCAAGGCCGCCGTCAAACGCGCCCGCATAGCTGAACTGGGCGGGGATCGCCCACTCGCCGCGGGGATTCAGGTAGCCGGTGCGGCCGGTGTCCGCGGACAGCACCGGCATCAGCCCCTCAGAAAAATCCGCCAGGCCGTAGAGCACGCGAATGCCGGTGGCGTTTTCCTTGCCGTCGGGGTCGATGTAGTACACGCCGTCGGCGCGCTCGTCGTAGGGATTGGTGGTCAGCGCCAGATATCCGCCTTCGCCGTTATCGACAATGCTGGTGTAGGCGCAGGGCACCACCACGTTCAGCGACGCATCCATGACGCCGAACTGCCCGTCCTGCCCAAAGCAGATCCTGTCGCCCATCCCGGCCAGGTATTGGTACGAAAAATCGGTCAGCGGGCGGCCCTCCGCGTCCAGCAGCTTCATGGCCTGCGGCTCCTCGCCGCCCAACTGGAGCGCGGCGTAAAAGTACGGCGGCCGGTCGGTCAGCGGCTCGATAACGGAATACTGTCCCGCGCCCACGAGCTCCGCGCCATCCGCGGCGACCAGCACCCAGCTGTCGCCCACGCCGAACGCCACCGCGGGCGCTTCGGCGGGCGCCTCCGCCAGCGCCGCCCATGCAAAGGCCAGCGCCAGCACAAGGCCCGGCCATACCATGCGTTTCACAGACACACCCCCAGAACACGCCAATTCTCTCGTCCACCTATGACGCAGCGCCCCCCGCGTTTGTTCCGGTTCAGCCAAAGTCAAAAAGGCTCGTCTGGCTGGTCTCCGGCAGCTCGCCCAGCGCGCCCGCCGCCATCAGCGCCTGGATCACCGACTTGGCCACCTTGCGCCGCGCCATGTCCTCCTGGGAGAGGAAGGGGCCCTCGTCCCGCGCCCGGGCCAGATTCTCCGCCGCGGCCAGGCCCACCCCCGGCATGGAGGAGAGCGGCGGCAGGATGGTGACGTCGTCCGCCAGAAGCGTAAAATGCTGCGCGTGGGACTCGTAGAGCGACACGGGGCGCAGCGAAATTCCGCGGGCGGTCATCTCAATCAGGATCTCGTAGAGGCTGATCTGGTCCTCTTTCCGGGCCCGTTCGTCCTTTTCGAGGGCCTGCAGCTCGGCGAGCCTGGCCCGCAGCACCGGCGGCTGCGCCACCATCGTGGAGCCGTCAAAGGCCTCCGCGTTGCGCTGCAGATAGCAGGCGTAGTAGGCGCCGGGGTAATACACCTTGAAGTAGGCGATGCGCAGCGCCATCGTCACATAGGCCACCGCATGGGCCTTCGGGAACATGTACTTGATCTTCTGGCAGGATTCGATGAACCAGTCGGGGGTACCGGCCGCCTTCATGGCCTCCACCCACTCGGGCTTGAGGCCCCTGCCCTTGCGCACCGATTCCATGATGGTAAAGGCCATCTTGAACTCCACGCCCCACTTGATCAGCTGGTTCATGATGTCGTCGCGGGTGCAGATGCACTTTTTCAGCGGCGCGATGCCCGCCCGGATGATGTCCTGCGCGTTGCCCACCCACACGTCGGTGCCGTGGGACAGGCCCGAGATGCGGATCAGCTCCTCCATGGACCGGGGCTGTGTGTCCACCAGCATCTGCCGGACAAAGCGCGTGCCGAACTCCGGAATGCCCAGGGTGCCGGTGGGCGAACCGATCTCCTCCGGCGTCACGCCCAGCGCCTCCGGGCCCGTGAAGAGCGACAGGATGCGCTCAAAGACGGCCTTGTCATCCAGCGGCACCTTCTGGGGCGGGATGCCGGTCATGTCCTGCAGTTTTTTGAGCATGGTGGGATCGTCGTGGCCCAGGATGTCCAGCTTCACCAGCACGTCGTGCATGGAGCTGAAGTCAAAGTGGGTGGTGACGGTCTCGGAATCCTGGTCGTCCGCGGGGTGCTGGATGGGGGTGAACTGGTAGATCTCGTAGCCCTTGGGCAGCACCACCATGCCGGCGGGATGCTGGCCCGTGGTGCGCTTGGCGCCGGTGATGCCCTTGGCCAGCCGCTCCTTTTCGGCCTGGGTGGCGGTCTTTTCCCGCTCCTCCAGGTACTTGAGCACGTAGCCGAAGGCGGTCTTTTCCGCCACGGTGCCGATGGTGCCGGCGCGAAACACGTTTTCCGCGCCGAACAGCTCCTTCACGTAGCTGTGGGCGGTGCCCTGGTATTCGCCGGAGAAATTGAGGTCGATGTCGGGCACCTTGTCGCCCTTGAAGCCCAGAAAGACTTCAAAGGGAATGTCAAAGCCGTCGCGGTTCATGTTGGCGCCGCACACCGGACAGTCCTTGAGGGGCAGGTCCAGCCCGCAGGTGTACTCCTCCGGCACGTCAAACTCCGAATGCTTGCACTTGGGGCACACGTAGTGGGGCGGGAGCGAGTTGACCTCCGTGATTCCGGTCATGTTGGCGACGAAGGATGAGCCCACCGAACCCCGGGAGCCGACGATGTAGCCGTCGGACAGCGATTTCTGCACCAGCTTGACCGCGATGTCGTACAGCGTGGAAAAGCCGTAGCCGATGATGGCGCCCAGCTCTTTGTCGATCCGCGCGCGCACAACGGGCGGCAGTTCATCGCCGTAGATCTCGCGGGCGCGGGTTTCGGTGAGCGTGCGGATCTCGTCTTCGGCAAAATCCCAGTAGGGTTGGAAGGTTTCCGCGCCCTCGGGATGCTCCACGAAGATGCGCAGCTTGGGCGACACCTTCTCCGCGATGGCGCGGGGCGCGTCAATCACCACGCGCCGGGCATCCTTCTCGCCCAGGTAGGCAAACTCGGCCAGCATGTCGTCGGTGGTACGGAAGTAGAGCGGCGGCTGGCTGTCCGCATCCTGAAAGCCCTTGGCGTTCATCAGGATCGCTCGGAAGACGGCATCCCTGGGCTCCTTGAAGTGCACGTCGCCGGTGGCCGCCACGGGGATGCCCAGGCGGTCGCCCAGTTCCAGAATTCGGCGGTTGAGCGCCTGAAGCGCCTCCACGCTCTCCACCTGGCCCTCGCGCAGCAGGAATTCGTTGTTGCCGACGGGCTGGATCTCGAGGTAATCGTAGAACTTGGCGATGCGCTCCAGCTCTTTGTCCGGCTTGCGCTCCAGCACCGCGCGAAACAGCTCGCCCGCCTCGCAGGCGCTGCCGATGATGAGGCCCTCCCGATGCTTTTCGATCAGGGCCCGGGGCAGTCGCGGCGTGCGCCGGAAGTGGTTGAGGTGCCCCTCGCTCACCAGCCGGTAGAGGTTGGTCATGCCCGCCTGGGTCGCGGCCAGCAGGATGATGTGGTGGCTGGCGCCGCCCGCATCGTCGTCAAAGGCGCGGTTAAGATCGGAAAGCGCCCTGAGCGGCCGGCTCTCCGCCAGCATGTCCAGCATCTTCATGAGCGCCTGGGCGGTGGCGCGGGCGTCGTGCACCGCGCGATGCGCGTCCTTGAGGGAGACGCCCAGCCGCTTGCACACCGCCGCGAGCTTGTGGCTCTTCTGGTCCCGGAACATGTTGCGGGACAGCGACAGCGTGTCGATCACGGGGTGGTCCATCGCCAGGCCCATCCGCGCAAAGGCGCGGCGGACGAAGGCGGTGTCAAATTCCGCGTTGTGGGCCACCAGCACCGCGCCTTCGCAGAAGGCGTGAAAGTCTGGCAATACCGCCTCGATGGCGGGCATGCCGGTGAGCATGGCGTCGGTGATCTTGGTGATCTCCACGATCTTCGGAGGCAGTGGGCGCATGGGGTTGACGAGCTGGGAAAACTCCCCCACCTCCACGCCCCCTTGGTACTTGACCGCGCCCAGCTCGATGATCACGTCCTGCAGCGGGCTGAGCCCCGTGGTTTCCACATCAAAGACCACAAAGGTCGCGTCGGCCAGCTTGCGGGCATCGGCGTTTTTGACCAGGCTGGGCTTGTCGTCGATCAGGTAGCCCTCGCAGCCGGGAATCAGCTTGATGCCCGCCTTCTTCGCGGCGGAGAAGGCCTCCGGAAACGCCTGCACCACGCCGTGATCGGTGATGGCAATGGCCGGATGACCCCAGTCCGCCGCCATTTTGATCAAATCTGTCGGCGATGCGCAGGCGTCCATGGCGCTCATCTGGGTGTGCAGGTGCAGCTCGACCCGCTTGACCGGGGCGTCGTCGGTGCGCCGGGGCGCGTCCGAGCGCACGAGGTCGGAGACCATCAGCACCATCTCGTGCTGAAAGTCGTCATAGCGGTAGTCACCCCGGGCGCGCACCCACTGGCCCTCCCGGAGGGCCTCCATCAGCTGCTCCGCCTGCTGCTGGGTGGCCTCGGCGCTCACCGCCTTCCGGCCGCCCACAAAGGCCTTGCACGCCACGGTGCCGGTGTAGTCGGTCAGCGCGAAGGCGCACAGCTTGGAGCCGCTTTTGAGGTCGCGCAGCTCGCTTTTGATCACCTCGCCCTTGACCGTCACGCGGCCGGCGCCCTCGCCCAGTTCCGACATGGGCATCGGCTCCTCCGCGATGGTCCGTCCGAGGAGCTGCCGGGTCAGCGCCTTGCAGCTGGCGCCGCCGGCGTCGGCAGCGCAGGCCTTGCGCGCCATCTCCGCCATCAGCGCCTGCTCCTCGCCGCGCTTTCGCGCGATCTCCTGAAGCCGCGCCGCCTCGTCGCCCCTGGGTTCCAGCGTCACCCGCACCTGGGCGCCGAAGAGCTCCTTGAGCAGCGCCTCCACCCGCCGGTCGACGCCCTGGGCGGCCAGGTAGTCCACGCCCAGCCGGTCCACCTCGGCGATCAGAAGGTCGCCCCGCATCTTCCAGCTGGCCTCCTCCCACTGGAGAAAGGGCATGGCGCTGGGCAGTTCCCGGGTAATGAGGCCGCAGATGAAGGGCGCGTAGGCGGCAATGTTGCCCAGCACGTCCTCTTTGAGCGCGGGATAGCTGACGCGGAAGTAGGCCTTCGCGCCGGGAAACGCCGCCCGGAGCGCCCTGGCGAGGACGGAGAACTCCCGGTCCTCCAGCAGGCGCGACGCAAAGAAGCGGGCGACCAGTTTGTCCCCCGCGCGGGAAACCAGCACCCGGTCCAGCGTCAGACAGCCGACCAGCGCCGGGTCCACGTCCTTGAAGATGTTCCGCCAAAGCTCGTTCATTTGTATGGAATCCCGTTCAATCTTTTTTTCCGGCCCTCTCGTCAAGATGCCGGCGGATCTCCGCCAGCAGGGCCTCGGCCAGGTCGCCCGTCACCTTGCGGGCGGGCTTGCCCTTCGCGAACAGCGCGCCGCCGTCCCGGCCGCCGGCGATGCCGATGTCGGCCTCCCGCGCCTCGCCGGGGCCGTTGACCACGCAGCCCATCACCGCCACCTTGAGCGGCGCCTTCACGCCCCGCATCTCCCGGCGCACCCGGTCGGCGATGCCGGCCACGTCGATCATCGTGCGCCCGCAAGTTGGGCAGGAGATCACCTCCACGCCCCCGTCCCGCGCACCCACCGCCCGAAGGATGTCCAGGCACACGGGGATCTCATTTTCCGGCGGCCCGGACAGCGACACGCGGATGGTGTCGCCGATGCCGTCCAGAAGAAGGCTTCCGATGCCCACGGCGGACTTGACCGTGCCCGCCTCGGGCGTGCCGGCCTCGGTAACGCCCAGATGCAGCGGGTAATCGCAGGACGCCGCCGCCAGCCGGTAGGCGCGAACCGTCGTCCGGACCGAGGACGCCTTCATCGAGAGCACGATGTCGTGTACGTCCATGTCCTCCAGCATACGGGCCTGGCCGAGGGCGCTCTCCACCAGCGCCTCCGCCGTGGGCCCGCCGTACTTCTGAAGCAATTCCCGCTCCAGCGACCCGGCGTTGACGCCCACCCTGAGGGGCACATGGTGCGCCTTCACGCAGTCCGCGAGCCTTCGCACATTCTCGCGGCCTCCAATGTTGCCGGGATTGATGCGCACCTTGGCGATGCCGTTTTCGATGGATGCGATCGCCAGACGGTAATCAAAGTGAATGTCCGCCACCAGCGGCACGGGACTAACGTCGACCAGCGCGCGCACAGCCTTGGCGCAGGCCTCGTCGTACACCGAAACGCGCACGATGTCACACCCCGCCTCATGGAGCCGCCGGATCTGCGCCAGCGTGGCCGGGACGTCCCGGGTGTCGGTATTGGTCATCGACTGTACGGAAACCCGCGCGCCGCCGCCCAGCGGCACGCCTCCCACCATAACGCGCCTGGTCATACCGCCTCCGGTTTCTCCGGCCGTCATCCGCCGGCCACTTTTCGCATGATGTCGTGATAGGTGAGCACAACCAGAAGGCCCAGCAGCAGCACAAACCCCGCCGCGTGCACCCAGCCTTCGTATTCCGGCTTCACAGGCTTCCGGCGCACGGCCTCCACCAGGAGGAATACCAACCGCCCGCCATCCAGCGCCGGGAGGGGCAAGAGGTTGATCAGCCCCACGTTCAGCGAAATGATCACGATCAGGTTGAGGATGGTCTCAAAGTCACGGCTGATTTCCTCGGTCATGAAGCTGATGATCCCCACCGGGCCCATGGCGTCCTGGACGCCTTCGCCGCGGAAGACCAGGTTCTTCAGGCCGTCCAGCATCAGAAGCGTAATGTCGTAAACCCGGTAGCCGGAGATCGACAGCGCCTCACCCAGCGAATAATAACGAGTCGTCGAGCCCAGCGTGATGCCGATCTTGCCGCCGTCCTCCGTCGCCTGCGGCGCGACGGAAACTTCGACATTCTGGCCGCCGCGGTCCACCGTCAGCGTCACGGCCTTGTCCGGCTCGCTGGCGCCGATCAGCTGGACGAGCTTCGCCGCGCCCGCCTCACTGAGCTCGATGGGCTCTGCGCCCACCGCGGTGATTACATCCCCCGCCATGAGCCCGGAATTCTCCGCGGGCATGCCGGAGGTGATGCCGTGTACCACCGGCAGCGCGAAGCTTACGCCCACCACGGTAAGAAACACCACCACCGCCAGGTATGCCAAGACAAAATTCATCGCAGGGCCCGCGAAGATGGTTAGAAAACGCTTCCAGACGGGCGCGTTGGTAAACGCCCGCGGGTCCGCGGAGGACTCGTCCTCCCCTTCAAACTTGCAAAATCCGCCCAGCGGCAGAAGGCGCAGCGAATAGTCGATGTCCTTTCTGCGCCACTTGATCAGCTTCGGTCCAAAGCCGATGGCGAACTCCAGCACCGTAATGCCCGAAGCACGGGCCACCAGGTAATGCCCCAGCTCGTGGGCGAACACGATCAGCCCAAACACCATCAGCGCCACCACAAAATACAATATACCGGACATGAATAGCTCCTTTTTGT
The DNA here is from genome assembly GCA_029974035.1 of Eubacteriales bacterium. Next base: position 11,045 of record JARKQG010000110.1, read on the forward strand.
CAGCTTGCCTTTAACGCCTTTCGGACGAAGGCGCGCGCCTCGCGGTCCGCGGCGCGCACGGCCTCCAGAGAATCAATTACCCGTTTGGGCACCGTTTGAAGCGCGCCTTCCACCAATCGCGCGATGTCGCCAAAGGGGATCGCGCCCTGCAAAAACGCGCCCACCGCGGCCTCGTTGGCGCCGTTCAGCACCACCGGCGCGCTTTCGCCCTCCCGGAGCGCCTCCCGCGCCAGGCGCAGGCAGGGAAAGCGCGCCTCGTCGGGGGCCTCGAAGGTGAGGGTCAGCTTCGCAAAGTCCAGCGGCACGGCGCCGTAGGGAAGCCGCGCGGGGTAGCCCAGCGCGTAGCCGATGGGCCCGCGCATGTCGGGCGCGCCCATCTGCGCCAGGATCGCGCCGTCGGAAAACTCCACCATCGAGTGTATGACGCTCTGGGGGTGCACCACCACATCCAGGGCCGCCTCCGGCATCTGAAACAGGTGGTGCGCCTCGATGACCTCGAGCCCCTTGTTCATCATGGTCGCGCAGTCTACGGTGATTTTTTCGCCCATGCGCCAGGTGGGATGGCCCAGCGCGTCCACGACGGTGGCGCCGCGGATCTCCTCCGCGCTCCAGGTACGGAAGGGGCCGCCCGACGCGGTGAGAATCAGCCGCCTGGGCGGGTTGCCGTTCGCCCCTTCGAGGCACTGGAAGATGGCGCTGTGCTCGCTGTCCACCGGCAGGATGGTTTTGCCCAGTTCCCGCGCGCGCGCCATCACCAGATCGCCCGCGGTGACCAGCGCCTCCTTGTTGGCCAACAGCACCCTTTCGCAGGCGGCGAGCGCCGTCATGACCGCGCCGAGGCCCGCAATGCCCACCACCGCCGCCAGGCAGTCATCCGGCCGGTGGGCGAGAAGCGCGCGTTCCGAGCAGTCCTCGCCAAAGTACCAATCGCAAAAACGCACGTCCTCCGGAAGCGATTCAGGCTGAACCACCAGGCCAGCCGCCGCCGGGCGGAACGCGCGCACCATGTCGAAGAGCGCCTCGTGGTTCCGGTTTGCCGTCAGAACCGACGCCTTAAAATGATCGGAATGCCGCCGGATCAGGTCGAGCGCCTGCTGACCGATCGAGCCGGTCGCGCCCAGTACCGCAATCGTCCGCAATTTACCCCCCCGCCGAAAAAGTGAAGAATACGTAGAGGATTACGCCGGAGAACAGGACGCTGTCCATTCGGTCCAGCATGCCGCCGTGGCCCGGAAAGATCGCGCCGTAGTCCTTGATGCCGCCGTAACGCTTGACCATC
>JARKQG010000148.1 GCA_029974035.1 Eubacteriales bacterium
GGGATGCGCGCCGGCGGTTTTCTGCGGGCGCCGCGATTCGCTTTGTGTCACAGGACCGCCCGTCAGCCCCGGCCGCGGCGGATGCCGCCGAAGATCAGCAGCAATAGACACGCGCCCGCGATGGCAATCAGGATGCTGCCGATGTTGAACCCCGTCACGCCCTCGCCGCCGAAGATGGCGGTGGAGATCCACCCGCCCAGCCCCGCGCCGACGATGCCCACCACAATGTTGGCCAGGGCGCCCATGCTCGCGTCCCGCCCCATGATCTTGCTGGCGATCCAGCCCGCCAGCGCGCCGAATATGATCCATAGAATGATGCCCATGGTTCATCCTCCTTTGATTCGCTCATCCTTCATTGTGTGCGGAGCGCCCCCGCGATATGCCCTTTGCAGGGGCCTTCCCTTTTATAGCATACCGCAAAATCCCCATGGGAAAACAATGTTTTTGAGGCAAAAAAACCCGGGCCGCAAGGCCCGGGCGCGGAGAAAGTCATTTTCCGGCGACGGACAGCGCGCCGACAAGAAGCGACGGGCTGCCAAAACAGCTGCCGCCGGGCTGGCCGAACTCAAGGTCGTTTCCGACCGCCGCCACCGCCCGCAGCAGCTCGTAGAAGTTGCCGGCCACGGTGATCTGATCCACCGGTGCGGCGGGCCGGCCGCCCTCGATCCTGTAGCCCTTGGCGGAGAGGGAGAAGTCGCCGCTGACGGCGTTGGCGCCGGAATGAAGGCCCTGCAGGTCCGTAATCAGAAGCCCGCCCTCGGCACGGCCCATCAGCGCGGCGAGGGGTTCGTCCGCGGGCGCGAAGTAGAAGTTGGTGGGCGCCACGGCGATGGGGCTGGCGTAGCCGCGGGCCGCGTTGCCGGTGGAGGCCGTGCCGGCCTTGGCGGCGGTCTTGAGGTTGTGCATCAGCGCGGTCAGCCGGCCGCCGTCGATGATCTTCTTCGTCCGGGCGGGCACGCCTTCGCCGTCAAAGGGCGCGGAGGCAAAGCCCAGCGGGTTCAGCGGATCGTCCATCAGCGTCAGGAGGGGCGATGCCACCATTTCGCCTTCGTGCCCGGCCAGCTTGGACAGCCCCCGCTGGGCCTCTTCGGCGCTGAAGGCACCGGAAAACGCCGCCAGGAGCGTCAGCGCCGCGTCGGCGCGCAGCACCACGGGGTAGCGGCCGGAGTCCGCCGGGGCGGCGGCGAGAAAGTCCAGCGCTTCGCCGGCGGCCTCACGTGCCAGGCGGTCAAGATCCGGCGCGCCGGCGCGGCTTGAGGCCACGCGGTAGGCGCTGCCGGCGCGGCCGTTTTCCCGGGCCACGCAGGACACATAGGCGCTCATGGCGTTATCGCGGAAGAACACGTCCAATCCCTTGGAGTTGACGATGCGCCGGCTTCCGGAGGCGTAGACCACCGCGCAGCCATCGGTGGACAGGCGCGGGTCTGCGTCCAGGGCTTTTTTCTCCAGCGCCAGCGCCATCGCCACCTTTTCGGCGTCGGGGATGGCCGCAATCGCCGGGTTGTACAGATCGAGGGCCGGGGTTTCGGCGCCGCCAAAGATGAACTGCGGGTCCTCCGTTTCAGTGAGGGTGGCGCTGGTCAGCGCGCCGCGAACCAGCATGTCGGCGGCGGCTTCGTCCAGCGCCTGGGTGGAGGCGTAGCCCATGCGTCCGCCGGACAGCGCGCGGAAGCCCAGCCCCGCCGCGGAGGACACATTGTAGGCGATCAGCTCGCCCGCGTGAACCGACGCCTCGAAGGAATCGCCGCCGGACAGGTAGGCTTCGTATTCGGAAAAGCCGGCGCCGCGGGCCTTTTCAAAGAGCAGTTTCAGGAAATCGTCCGTTCGCATATTACCGTCCTCCCACCGTCATCTTGGTCACGCGGATCAGCGGCTGCCCGACGCATACCGGCACCGAACCGCTGACGGAGCCGCACATGCCCTGGGCGAGCTTGAGGCCCCGGCCCACCCGGTCAATGCGCTGGAGCACCTGGCCGCCCCGGCCGATCAGCGTCGCGCCGCGCACCGGGCGGTCGATCTTTCCGTCCTTCACCCAGTACCCCTCGGACACCGCGAAGTTGAATTCGCCGGTGGCGGGGTTGACCGAGCCGCCGCCCATCTTCGCGGCGTACAGGCCGTCGCCCATGGTGGCGATGATCTCGGCGTCCTCGGATTCGCCCGGCGCGATAAAGGTGTTGCGCATGCGGGAGGTGGGGGCGAAGGCATAGCTCTGGCGGCGCGCGGAACCGGTGACGGGCATGCCCATCCGGCGCGCGCCGAGCCGGTCGATCATGTAGTTTTTGAGGATGCCGTTTTCGATCAGCACCAGTCGGCCCGTGGGCGTGCCCTCGTCGTCAATGCGGATGGAACCCCATTCGCCGGGCAGGGTACCGTCGTCCACCGCGGTGACCACGGGGGAGGCAATCTGCTGGCCCAGCTTTCCGCAAAATTCGCTGTTGCCCAGCGCCACCGAGGTGGCCTCCAGCGAGTGTCCGCAGGCCTCGTGGAAGATCACCCCGCCAAAGCCGGACTCGATGGACACCGGCATCACGCCCGCGGGGCAGACCGGCGCGTTCAGCATCACGAGGGCTGTGCGGGCGGCCGCGCGGGCGGCGGCCTCCGGATCGACGAGTTTTTCAAACATCTCGTACCCCATGTGCATGCCGGGCCCCTGAAAGCCGGTCTGGTTGCCCGACGCGTCGGCGGCCACCGCCTGCACGCCCAGGCGCGTGTAGGTGCGCCGGTCGGCGGCAAACACGCCTTCGGAGTTGGCGATGACCACATCCGCCTCCACGTCGGAGAGCGACGCGATCACCTGGCGGATGGCATCGCCCTCGGCCCGCGCGGCTTTGGAGGCGTCGTGCAGAAGGCGCGCCTTGCGCTCGCCGGGCACGTCGCCGGGCCGAAGGCGTACCGGGAAGGGCGCGGGGGCGGCCATGTCGCGAAGCGGCGCGCCCTCTCCCGCGCGCGCGCCGGAAAGCGCGGCGGCGGCCTGCTTTGCCGCGCGCACCAGGCCCTCCGGCGTCGTGTCGTTGGTGGTGGCGTAGTAGGCGGAGACGCCGGAAAATACGCGCACGCCCGCGCCGTGAGCGCGGTCGCTGGTCACGCTGTCGAGGCGCTCGTCCATCAGCATCAGCCGGTTTCTGCGGGTGTCCTCCAGATAGATCTCGGCAAAATCGCCGCCGGTTTCCAGGGCGGCGGCCAGCGCGCGCTCGGCCGCGCTTTTTGATAGCATGCGGTTTGTCCTCCTTGGATCCATTGTCCGGGAATGGTCATTGTATACCCCTGAACGCCGCCGGTCAACCGCTGAGCCGCGCCAAAGCGCGAACGGCCCACGGCACGGGGCCGCGGACCGCCGGGATTGTGCGGGGTCGCCCTAGTCGTCCGCGAAGCCTAATTACCGCGCTATGGCTGGATCTTTTCCTGTCCGGCTGTGTCGCTCTTCGCTTGACGTAGCGCCGCTGCGCCTGCGCTCCGGCTCTGTGCCGGGCAGAAAAATCTCTGCGCCCTATCATCGGTTCTTAGACTTCGTGGACTGCTAGGCAAACATCCTTTGCAGCGCCTCAAAGCGCTCGGCGGTGATCAGCGCGTCCCGGGTGGTGCCGCGCAGCTTCACGATGTAGGTCCACCGGCCGTAGGGCTGGATGGAGTCGATGTGGCTGAGATTGACGATGTAGGACTTGTGGGTGCGGAAAAATGCCGCCTCGGGCAGCCGCGCGACCAGTTCGCTCAGGGTGTCGCTGGTCACGTAGCGCTGCCCGTCCTGGGTGTAGAGCACGGTGGCGCGGTCTTCCCGCTGCACCAGCATCAGCGCGTCCAGGTCGACAAAGCTCACGCCTTCGCGGTGCCGCAGCATCATTCGCGCGGGGGTGGGCGGCGCCTTGATGGGCGGTACCGGCGGCGGACAGGCTTCCGGCGCGGTCAGCCGCAGGCGGGCCAGCCGCAGCGTCTCCTCGGCGCGCTCCACCTTGAAGGGCTTGAGCAGGTAGTCGAAGGCGTACACGCTGAAGGCGTCGGACATGTACTGCTCGTGGGCCGTCACAAAGATGATGATCGTGCGGGGGTTCTGATCCTGGATGGAGCGGGCGCACTCGACGCCGGTCATCCCGGGCATCTCCACATCCAGGATCACCATGTCGGGCTTTTCTGAATCGTACAGCCGGAGAAGGTCCTCGCCGTTTTCCGCTTCGCCCACCAGCTGGTAGCCTTCGGCGCGCCCGACGAGCCGCTTCAAAAGCAGCCGCATGCCTGGATCGTCGTCCGCGATCAGCGTTCGTATCGTCACCGGACTGCCCTCCAGACCCTACGCGCCTTGGGCCGGCCCAGGATCTCCGCCCACACCACGGCCTCCCGCAGCGCTGTATAATCGCGCCGCACGGCGAAAGCCGGATGGGCCGGCGCGGCGGGCTCATCCGATTCGGGCAGCACCGCCACCGCGTCGGACGACAGCTCGCCGGGGAGCGAGGCGCCCTCGTAGTCGGGCGCGCTCTCGTCCATCATCGGCGCGCTGCCCTCCATCATCCCGGTGCCATCCATCATGCTGGGGCCGGTCAGGCTGCCGGAAGGGCCGGTGGACTCCGTGGACACGCCCTCCGCTTCCTCCCGCTCGGCCTGGGGCTGGCCCGAGAGCATGGTCATGATCTCCTGCCAGCCCGCCTGCCCGTCGCCGGGCCGGGCCGCCGGAGTCAGCGGCGGCACGGCGGGCCGGGGCGGGGGCACGGGCCGGGCGCCGCCGCCGGCGCGCTTCGCGCTCTTTGTCAGCGCGCGAAAGACCAGCCCTACCACAAAGAGAATGAATAAACCTTCCATGATCGACCTCCCCGCGCCTACTTCTTGGGCGCTTCATCGGGCGCGGGCGCGCCGGAATCGGCGATGGACTCGCGCATTCTGGTGTCGGAGATCACGTTTTGCATCTGGTAGTAGTCCATCACGCCCAGCTTGCCCTCCTTGAGGGCGGCGGCCATGGCGCGGGGCACCTCACTTTCGGCCTCCACCACCTTGGCGCGCATCTCCTGCACGGAGGCCTTCATCTCCTGTTCGTGGGCGACGGCCATGGCGCGGCGCTCCTCGGCCTTCGCCTGGGCGATGCGCTTGTCGGCTTCGGCCTGGTCCATCTGCAGCTGCGCGCCGATGTTGCGGCCCACGTCCACGTCCGCAATGTCGATGGAGAGGATCTCAAAGGCGGTGCCGGCATCAAGGCCCTTGGACAGCACCGTGCGGCTGATCAGGTCCGGGTTTTCCAGCACTTCCTTGTGGGTTGCGGCGGAGCCCACGGTGGTGACAATGCCCTCGCCGACGCGGGCGATGATGGTCTCCTCGCCGGCGCCGCCCACCAGTCGTTCGATGTTGGCGCGCACGGTGACGCGGGCCTTGGCGCGCAGTTCAATGCCATCCTTGGCGATGGCGGCCACCACCGGCGTTTCGATGACCTTGGGGTTGACGCTCATCTTGACGGCCTGCAGCACGTCGCGGCCGGCCAGGTCGATGGCCCGGGCGGATTCAAACTCCAGCGGAATGTTGGCGCTCTCGGCGGCGATCAGCGCGTCGATCACGCGGTCGATGTTGCCGCCGGCCAGCACGTGGGCCTCCATTTCGTTGGAGGACAGCTTCAGGCCCGCCTTGGTGGCCTTGATGTAGGGCAGCACCACCCGCGAGGGGTTGATGCGGCGGAAGCGCATGCCGATCAGCGAGCCGATGGACACGTGGGCGCTGGCGGCCATTGCCGAGATCCAGAGCCCGATGGGGACGAAGGTGAAGAAGATGATCAGCGCGATGATGACCACGACTGCGATCAGGAAGGATGCGACCAGAGAGGTTCCAACCATGTCTGCAACTCCTTTCAGGTCCGGAGGGGGGACGCCCGCTTGAAAAACGGGACCGGCGTTGGCGCCGGCCCCGTCGGTGGATGCCGGTTAGCCGGCGATGCCCGAATCCGTCATGCTGCCCATGATCTGGGAGAGACCGGGGGTCTGAAGCAGCACGCCGTAGGCCTGCATCATGACGCCGTAGAGTTCGGTCTGCACCTGGGTCATCTCTTCTTCGCTGGCCTCGAGAGGGTTGATGCTCGTCTTGCCTTCGAAGTCCGCGTCGCCCAGCGGATTAAACGCGCCGGTTTCCATTAGCGCATCGCAGGAGAAGACGCCCTGGACGCCCTCGTCAGGCACGTTGAAAGTGATGGCCACGGCACCGGCCTTCTCGGTTTCGGTGGCGGTGGCGCCGTCGTAGGCGAAGCTGAAGTCAAAGGCCGCTTCGTCGGCGGTGCCGCTCATGCCGTAGCTGAAGTCGACGACGCCGTCCGCGCCCTTAAGCTTGTCAAAGGTCATGGCGACGGCAAAGGGATCTTCATCCTCGGCTTCAAAGCTCATGTCCATCCGGGCGCTGCTGGCGGTGGCGCCGTCCTCGCCGGGGGCGTCAAAGGTGCCGTCAAAGGTCATCGCCAGGGAGCCCTCGTCGTTCGGCACGGTGAAGGCCATGTTCATGCTCATGCGAAGGCCCGCGTCGGATTCCAGGGTGGAGACCTCCACCGGGAAGGAGACGGAAATGGGCGCTTCGCCCTCGGCGACGTCCTTTCCGGTGACGGTAACGGTGACGAGCTGCTTGATGGCCTTGGCGTTTTCATCGGCGAGCGACGTGCCGTCGGTCCAGACGGACATGTCCATCGTCATGTCGACTTCCGCCTTCTCCATCATGGTTTCCAGGCTGCCGGCCATGTCGTTGGGGTCCAGCGGAATCTTGTCGTCAACGGCCTTCTCCATCAGCGCGAAGTAGTTGATCATGTATTCCTTGATTTCGGGATCGGCCGCGAAGAGCGCGTCGTACATCCCGCCGATGGCGGCGGCGTCCATCGCGACGTCAAAGCGGTTCAGTTCGACCGCCTGGCCGAACAGGTCCACCGTTTCCACGCCCTTGGCCTCGGCTTTGAGGGAGGCCAGCACGGGAGCCATCATCTTCATGGAAGCTTCGGGATCGGCGTACTTGCGCAGCATGCCCACGTAGCCGGTGGCCAGGGATTTGATCTTGTCGATGTCCTCCGCGGAAAGGGTGGGCGCGTCGCCGTCGTCGGCATCGGCCAGGGCCTTCTGAAGTGATTCGAGCGGAATCTCAAACACGTAGGTTGAGCCGCCGATGATCGCCCGCAGGGTTTCCGCGTCCACGCCCAGGGACGCGTTCAGCGCCGTCTGGCCGCCGCCGGTTACGAGAATGTCCAGCCGGCCGACGCCGTCGTCCTGCGCACCGGCGCCGAGCTTGAGCGAGGCGCCGATGTCCAGGGGATCCTGGCCCGTCACTTCCAGATGGAAATTGCTCAGCGTAAGCGCACCGTAGCCGCCTTCCGCAAAACCGATGGGCATGGCCAAAACCATCAGGGCCAACGCGAGAATCAGAATGCGTTTGATGTTCATTTGGTATCCTCCTCTATCTTATCCCCTCCATCGGGGCTGTTCGTAGGTTCATACCCCGGAACGGGGGTCCTCACGCACGGGGCTTACGACGATCCGATTGCCCTCCACCCGGTCGACGCGCAGCGGCCGGCCGCTTTCGATCCATTCGCCGTCGGACACTACGTTCAGGCGGACGCCGTCAAACTCCGCAATGCCCGCGGGCCGGAGCGGCGTGCGGGCAAGGCCGGTTCGCCCGACGAAGAAGTCCAGGTCCTTTTCGCCCACCGTGGGCACGGAAACCTCGTGCAGCACGAGCTTTGAATGGGCCAGACGGCCCTTTGAAGCCGAGCGGATCACCAGCGACAGCGCGATGCATAAAAGTGCCACAATCACGATGGTGATCACCAACGCCTCCGTCGCGCTCCTGGCAAAGAGCACCACGCCCGCCATCAGGCTCAGGATCCCCAGAATGCCCGGCGCGCCAAAACCCGGAATGTGCATCTCCACCAGCACCAGGACAAACCCAAGGATCAGCAGGATGAACGCGGGCAGGTTCTGCAGGATAGGTGTAAACAACGTATCCATCGGCATCCCTCCTCGCAGTGTAATTCCGATCCTCTGGATACAGTATAGCGGATTCCGCCGGATCAGTAAACAGGAAAATGTCCAAACCATGCAAACTTGATCCCGAATTGACACTTTAGGTGCTTTTGCCCAGCACACCGGAAAGCGGGCTGATTGAAATATTTGACTTGATTTTGAAATAGTTTTGTAATATAATGGCCTGGGCGGATGCGCCCAAGGAGGTGTCCGATTGACGGGAAAGACGAAGCGCGCCGTTTTGGCGGCGATTGCCGGTATGCTGACGGCTATGTGCTGCGCGCTGCCGCAGGCGGCTCGGGCGGACGCGGCGGCAGTGCTGAACCGGGACGCGAAGCTGTACGAAAGGGCCAGCACATCGGCCCGGGTGGCGTTCAAGCTGTCCAAGGGGCAGACGATTTTGCTCCGCGCCACGAGCGGCGCGTGGTCCAAAGTCACATACCGGGGCAGAACCGCCTACATGGCCAGAAAGTCCCTCGGAAAAAAGAGCGCAAAAAAGCTCTACGCCGCGGAGGACATCAAGCTGAGAAAAGAGAACGACAGCGCATCGGACGCGCTGTGCCAGATCAAGGCCGGCGCGGTGGTCTACGCGCTGGACGAGCAGGGGAGCTGGTTTAAGGCGCTCCATCAGGGCTATACGGGCTTCGTGCCCAAGAGCGCGCTGGCCGCGAAAAAACCCAAGGCCACGAAAAAGCCCACCCCCGCGCCCACGCCCACCCCGGCGCCGGAGGCCGCCTATGCGAAGGCGAAGATCCGGCTGTACAAGCGCCCGTCCACGTCCAGCCAGACGGGTACGATTCCCAAGGGCGCGGCGCTGACCCGCTACCATTATAACAGCAAGTCCTGGGCCAAGGTGGGCTATCAGGGCAAGACGGGCTACGTGGCGGCCAAATACCTTCTGGAGGAGCCGCTCGCCACCCCCACCCCCAAACCCACGTCCACCCCAAAACCCACGCCAACGCCGGCCCCGACGCCCACGCCCAAACCCACGCCGGAGCCTTCGAAGTATCAAGAGCTCGCGCCGGGCGACACGGGCGACGACGTCAAAAAGCTGCAGACCCGACTGAAAGCGCTGGGCTGGTTTGGCGGAACCATCGGCGGAAACTACCTGACCCGCACCACCCAGGCGGTCAAGGACTTCCAGAGTGCCGCGAAGCTGGAGGCGGACGGCGTGGCCACCGCGAAAACGCAGGAGGCCCTCTATGCCTCCGGCGCGCCCCGGCAGACCGTGGAAGATTCCGGGGAGAGCACCGCCACGCCGGCATCCGGCAAGGTGGTGGCGCTGGACTGGTGGACCAGCGACATCCAGAGCATTTTCTACCGGGGCAGAACTGTGGTGGTGACGGATGTCCGCACCGGCCTCTCGTGGCGTGAAAAGCGGCTGGGCGGCACCAACCACGCCGACTGCGAGCCGCTGACCGCCAAGGACACCGCCGCGATGAAGGCCGCCTACGGCGGAAGCTGGTCCTGGGACAGGCGCCCGGTGTGGGTGTCCATTGACGGCGTCCGCTACGCGGCGTCCATGAACGGCATGCCCCATGGCAGCGGCCCGCTGGACAACGGCTTTGCCGGCCACCACTGCATCCACTTTGTCAACAGCCGGACCCACGGCACCAACCGCGTCGATGCGGCGCACCAGGCGGCCATCCGGGAGGCCACCGCCGCCCAGTAGAGAACCAGCAAAAAACCGTTCTTGTGTATTGCTTAGGTCCGGGGCCTTGCCCCGGACCTGCCCATTGACAAACCCCTGCTGCGCTTACGCACAGCAGGGGTTTATCAATGGACTCGAAGCCCTACCGCTCCATCAGGCTGAGGGCCGCCCTGGCGCAGCAGTCGATGAGGGCGCGGGCGGCCGCTTCGGTATCCTCGCGGATGCCCACGTACAGCTTCACCTTGGGCTCGGTGCCGGAGGGGCGGATGGCGGTCCAGGCACTGCCCTCCAGCTCAAAGTACAGCGCGTCGCTGACGGGGAAATCGATGGGTTCGGCCTTCCCGCCCGCGGTGCGGGTGCCCGCCAGATAGTCCCGGACGGCCAGCACCCGAAGCCCCGCCACCTCGGTGGGCGGGTTTTCCCGAAGGGAGCGCATGATGGCGGCGATCTTCGCCTGCCCGTCCTTGCCGGTCAGCGTATGGGACAGGGTCTTCTCCAGGTACCAGCCGTACGTCTCGTACAGGCCCATCAGCGCGTCGTACAGCGTCATATCCTTGCTTTTGTAGAAGGCGGCGGTCTCCGCGATCAGCATGCAGGCGTTGACGCCGTCCTTGTCGCGCACCTGGGTGCCGGAGAGGTAGCCGAAGCTCTCCTCGAAGCCGAACACGAAGGTGTGGGCGCCGGTATCCTCAAACCACTGAATCTTCTCGGCGATGTACTTGAAGCCCGTGGGCACGTCAAACACCTCTACCCCGAAGGAGGCGGCGATGGCGCGGGTCATCTCCGTGGACACGAAGGACTGAACCGACGCGGCATTCTTGGGCAGCGCCCCGCGCTCCGCCTTCTGGGAGAGCACGTAGTGAAGCAGCAGGCAGCCGATCTGGTTTCCGGACAGGATGTGCACCCCGCCCTCGTGGTCCAGCACCGCAATGCCCACCCGGTCGCAGTCCGGATCGGTGCCGAACACGGCATCGGCGCCCAGCTTTTCCCGCAGCTTCAGCGCCAGCGTGAAGGCGGCGGGGTCCTCCGGGTTGGGCTGGACCACGGTGGAGAAGGCCGGGTCGGGCAATTCCTGCTCCGGCACCACGAACACCTGGGAAAAGCCCAGCTCGCGCAGCACCCGCCGCACCGGCACGTTGCCGGAGCCGTGCAGCGGCGTGTAGACGATTTTGATCCGGGGGCCCATCTCGCGGGCCAGTTCGGGGTTGACGCACAGGCCCTCGACCATGGCAATGTAATCGTCGTCCACGGCGGGGGGGATGGTGACAAGAAGCCCCTTTTCGCGGGCCTCCGCCTCGGGCATCGGCGCGCACTCGTCAAAGGCGGTCTGGTCGATCAGCGCCTGGATGGCCTCGGCGCGCTCGGGCGCGACCTGGCCGCCGTCCTCCCAGTAGACCTTGTAGCCGTTGTAGGCGGGCGGGTTGTGGCTGGCGGTGATCACGATCCCGGCGATGGCGCCCAGGTGGCGCACCGTGTAGGACAAAACCGGCACCGGCCGGAGGGAATCAAAGAGCATCGCCTTCACGCCGGAGGCTGCCAGCGTCAGCGCCGCCTTCAGCGCAAACTCCGGCGAATACTTCCGGGAATCGTAGGCGATGGCCACGCCGCGTTCCGCGCCGCCGGGCGCGGCCAGGATGTACTTGGCCAGCGCACGGGTGGCCCTTATCACGTTCCAGGCGTTCATCCGGTTGAGCCCCGCCCCCAGCACGCCGCGCATGCCCGCGGTGCCGAAGGAGAGCGCCCGGTAAAAGCGGTCCTCGATCTCCGCGGGATTGCCGGCGATCGATTCCAGCTCCCGCCGCTCGTCCTCGCCCACAAAGCCCAGCCAGCGCCGGTATTCGGCCATATAGTCCATCGGCGTCCCTCCTTCAGCAGGCGGCCAGCTGCTGCTGCAGCCGCGCCAGGTGCACCTTCTCCTGCGAGATGACGCTGGAAAACGCCTCGCGGGTGAGGGGGTCTTCCGCCAGGTCGCGCAGTTCGGTGTAGAAAAGGATCGAGTTTTTTTCGGAATCGATGGCGGTGGTCAGGATGGCGGACAGGCTGTCAAAACCGCCGCGCCGGCCCACCTCCATCAGCCCGCCCGGGAACACCACGTCGGCCGCCACGGCCGACAGATACGCGTTCGTCTCGCCGGAGTAGCACACGGCGGGCCTGTCCCCCCGCGCCGCGCACTGCGCGGACAGCAGGCTGGAGAAATCCCGCTGATGGCACGACTCCTCCTTCGCCAGATCCTCCAGCATTTGGGCGATTTGGTTTGATGTGGTCAGCTTTGCCGCGCGGTGGTAGAATTCGACGCCCCGCCTTTCCATTTCAACCGCGATGCGCAGCCCCTCCAGGTCGCTGAACGGATGATTTTCCATCGGACAAACTCCCTCCTGCGGCGCGCCGTTTATCCACATTTTCCACAGGTTTCGATGGAAAACCTGTGGAAAACCGGCCCCGGGGCGCGCAGTTTCAGCCTTTTTGTCGAAGCCCGGCGGGCGCCGGGCTGTGGATAACTCGGGTTTTGGTGTGCATAGTCGGGCCCGCCCGGCTCCGGCGTGTAACCGGGAGAAGGGCGGGCGCGGTCATCAGGCCTTTTTGTCGAGAAACGCGTTGAGGTCGGCCACCAGCTGGTCCACATCCACGCCGTGCACCATGCCGGCCTGTTCAATGCTCTCGGCGGTGGCATGGGGGCAGCCCAGGCAATGCATGCCGTACTGCATGAAGATGGGGGCGGTGTTGCGGTCGAGGCGAAGCACTTCGCCGATGGACATCTGTTTGGTAATCATGGGGGTATTCCTCCTCGGGGTTAAAATTGGATTTCCATGCCGTCGTGGGCTACGATAAAGCCGTCGGCGGCTGCCACGAGCTGCCGGTGGCTGACATGGCTGTTGTGGGACACGTGGCTGAGCGCGAAGATCGCGCCCGGCCGCGCCGCGCCGCTCGCCGTCAGAAGGCGGCGCATGCGGTGGCAGTTGACAAGGCCCATGTGGTGGTCGCCGGTGTCTCCAAGGCCGCTGGTCAGGTCCATGGACACGAAGTCGAGGCCCAGCCCCGCCAGGTATTCCAGCGTTTCCGGCAGAAATTCGCCGGTATCGTGAGCGTAGAGCAGCTTTTTGCCGTCCCGCTCCACCACGTAGTTGAGGGCTTCCTCGCTGGGCTTGTGGTTGGCGCGCACCGCGGTGACGGTGTATCCGCCCAGTCGGAGGGGCTCAAAGGGCTTTGCGCGAAGGAAGGTCAGCCGCCCGCCGCCGGAGGGCTCGTGTTTTTTGACAAGCTCCGCCGCCAGCAGTTCCCCGCACTTTGCGTTGCCCACGACGGGCAGCGGCGGCGCGTCGCCCAGGCTGGCGTAGTGGGGCAGGCGGGTCATCAGGTCCCACACGGCGTAGTGGTCGGTGTGGGTGTGGGTGATCAGTACGCACGTCAGCGCCGAAAAATCCAGCCCGTCGCGGATCATCTGCCAAAAGGAGTCGGGCGGAAAATCCAGCTTCACCGTGCCGTCCACCAGCGCTCCGGAGCGGGAGCGGATCTCGGGCCCGCCGGCGGCGCGGGCGGCGCGGCAGGTTTCGCAGGGGCAGAACAGCGCCGGGATGCCCTCGTAAGCGCCGGTGCCCTGATAGCGGATCACCATGCCCGCGCCCTCCGCGCGCCGCGTGTCATTTGCAAAGCGCATTCCTCCGGTCGAAGTGGATTTCGCGCGGCGCGGTCAGATGACCACGCCCTTTTTCAGGATGATGTTGGCGTAGAGCGCGCTCTCGCCGGTGGCGACGCAGCAGTAGGCCTTGCGGGCGCGGTCGTAAAACGCGAAGCGCTCGACTTCCTCGATGCGCACCTCGCCCTCGTACTTTCCGATGATGCGCTTGTAATCCTCCCAGATCACCGGCACGGTGTCGTCCCCGGGCACCACCTGCATCAGCGCCACCGGGCGCTCTACAAAGGTGTCCAGCGGGAACAGCTGCATAATGGCGTCCAGAATCGCCGGCACACCGTGGCCGTCCAGCCGCACCAGCCGCTGCGCCATCGACGCCGCGGGAAAGTTGCCGTCGCCGATCACCAGTTCGTCGCCGTGGCCCATTTCCATCAGAATCTTCAGAAGCTCCGGGGAGAGAATTGGCGAAATGCCCTTGAGCATACCAACACGTCCTTCCATAGAATTGCATTCATTATTATAGCATGGACGGCTTTTCCGGGCAATGAAAATCTATTGATGGGAAAACTGCAGCCGCCGGCCGCGCGCGGCCGTCGGCTGTACCGGCGGAAAAGAAACGGCATCCCCGAAGCGGAAACGCTTACTCCGCCGGCGCGGCGGGCGGGGTGCCGGGCGCGGGCGGCGCTTTTTTTCCGCCCGCCCACTTTTTGATGTCGGCCACCAGTTGGGGCGCCAGCTCGATGATGCGGTCCAGCGGCGCGTAGGGCTGGGCGGGAAGCAGGCGCACCTGCTCACTGCTCACCACGAGAAAGCCCACCGGCGACACGGACACGCCCGCGCCCGCGCCGCCCGCGAAGGGAAGGTACTCCGGCTGGCCGCCCTGCCCGGCGGCCCCGCCGCCGTTTTGCGGCGGAGCCTGCTTTTTGCCCGGAATTTCGTACTCTCCGCCGCCGGCCACGAACCCGAAGCTGACCCGCGATATGGGGATGATCGTCGTGCCATCGTTGGCGGTCACCGGGTCGCCGATGACGGTGTTGACGTCCACCATGTCGCGGATGTTCTCCATGGTGGCGTTCATAATGCTCTCGATCGCATGCCTTTCCACGTGTTGAGCCTCCCGGAAATTTCTAGCCGCGCCCATACGAGGGCGGCGAGCATAATATGCCCGGGTTTAAGCGTCACCATCCCGCGAAAGCGCGCCCGGACGGGCCCGCAGGAAAAATCCGGAAGCGCGCGCACGCGGCCCAGCGACAGCGCCGCCACCGCGCCGGCAATCAGCGCGGTCAGCGCGGCGTCGCCGGCGCACAGGTCGAGGCTGCCGCGAAAGCGAACGCGGCCCAAAAGCGTCAAAAGCGCCCGGATCGCCGCCCCGTCAAGGCGCGGAATGCCCCGGCGTGGCCGCCCCCCGGCAGGGACGGCGAGGGACGCGGGCGCCGCAAACACGCCAACGCCCACCCGCACGGCGCCCTGCCGCCGGGTGTCGATGTCGATCACCAGCAATACGGGCAGGTTGGCCGCGTAAAACAGTACGAGAAACGCCGCCCACACATACACAACCATGGGCGTAGCGTGCGCGCGGCGGCGGAAAAATATGCATTTTTTCGGGGGCTTGCGTCAGATCGTCAGCTCCACCGGACAGTGGTCGGAGCCGTGGATGTCCGGATGAATGGCCGCGCCCAGGATCCGGTCCCCGAGCTTTTGGGACACCACGAAGTAGTCGATGCGCCAGCCGGTGTTGGAGGCGCGGGCGTTGCCGAAATAGCTCCACCAGGTGTAGGCGTCCCGCCTGTCCGGATAGAGGTGGCGGAAGCTGTCCACAAAGCCGCTCGCCAGCAGCAGCGTGAACTTTTCTCGCTCCTCGTCGGTAAAGCCGGCGTTGCCGCGGTTGGACCGGGCGTTTTTGATGTCGATCTCCTGGTGGGCCACGTTGAGATCGCCGCAGAGCACCACGGGCTTTTCGGCGTCCAGCCCGACGAGGTAGGCGCGGAAGTCGTCCTCCCACCGCATGCGGTAGTCAAGGCGCGTCAGCCCCCGCTGGGCGTTGGGGGTGTAGCAGTTGACCAGCGTAAAATCGCCCATGTCCAGCGTGATCAGGCGGCCCTCGTGGTCATGGGGCTCCACGCCCATGCCAAAGCGGGGCGCGCCGTGGGGCACCCGGGCGAACACCGCCGTGCCGGAGTAGCCGGGCTTCTCCGCGCTGTGGATGATCCGGTCATAGCCGGGCAGGGTGATGTCAATCTGCTCCTCCCGGGCCTTGACCTCCTGCAGGCAGATCACGTCCGCGTCCAACGAAAGCACGCTGTCGGCAAAGCCCTTTCCCGCGCAGGCGCGAATTCCGTTCACATTCCAGGAAATCAGCCGCATGGCCGTCCCTCCTCGCCAATCGAATTGATGGATACCGCGCCGCGTCAGGCCGTGGCCCGGGGGGCGTCCGCCTCCTCGCGGTAGGTGGGCACCAGCGCCTTGAGCGCGTCGCGCACCGCGGCGGGGTCCGCGCCGGCCAGGGTTTGAAGGGCCGTGAGCTTGGCTTCGAAATCCGGGTCCACCGCCACCGGGCGCAGCACGTTGATCTTTTCAAAGCGCGTGTTGTCCAGCGTTTCGGCCTCCTCGGTGAGCATCAGCTCCTCGTAGAGCTTTTCGCCGGGGCGCAGGCCGCAGTAGCTGATCTTGACGTCCACGTCGGGCTTCAGGCCACTGAGGCGGATGAGGTTCTTCGCCAGGTCCGCAATTTTGACCGGCGTGCCCATGTCCAGCACGAAGATGTTGCCGCTCTCGCCGATGGAGGCCGCCTGCAAAACCAGCTGCGAAGCCTCCGGGATGGTCATGAAGTAGCGGGTGATCTCCGGATGGGTGACGGTCACCGGGCCGCCCCGGGCGATCTGCTGCATGAACAGCGGGATCACGCTGCCGTTGGAGCCCAGCACGTTGCCAAAGCGCACCGCCATGAACCGGGTTCCGGACCGCCCGGCCATCCACTGCAGGATCATTTCGGTGACGCGCTTGGTGGCGCCCATGACGTTGGTGGGGTTGACGGCCTTGTCCGTGGACAGCGTGACCATGCGCCGGACGCCGTACTTGTCCGCGCAGAGGGCCACGTTGTAGGTGCCGAAGACGTTGTTTTTCACCGCCTCCGCCGGGCTGAACTCCATCAGCGGCACGTGCTTGTGGGCCGCCGCGTGGAACACCACCTCCGGGCGAATCTCATCAAACACCTGCTCCAGCCGGGCCATGTCCCGCACCGAGCCGATCAGAACCGTCAGCGGAATGGAGGCGCCGTACCTGGCGTTCAGCTCGTTGGCCAGCTCGTAGGCGTTGTTTTCATAGATGTCGAAGATCACCAGGCGCCGGGGTGAAAACCGCGCGATCTGCCGGCAAAGCTCCGAGCCGATGGAGCCGCCGCCGCCGGTGACCAGCACCACCCGGTCCTTGAGGTAGGCGTTGATCGCGCCCATGTCCAGGTGGACTTCCTCGCGGCACAGAAGGTCCGTGATGTTGACGTCCCGGATCTCGCCGATTTTTTCGGTCTTGCCCGTCACGTCCCTGAGGGTGGGCACCAGCTTCAGCTTGCAGCCCGTCCGGGTGCAGATGTCCAGGATTTGCTTGCGCTGCGAAAGCGACGCCGAGGGAATCGCAATCACGATTTCGTCCACCCTGTATTTTTCCACATATTTGGGGATGTTTTCGGAACCCCTCAGCACCGGGATGCCCATAATGCGGGTGCCCGCCTTGGCGGGGTCGTCGTCCACCGCCACCACGGGCAGCCCCTCGCGAAAGCCCCGGGCGTTGAGCTCGCGGATCAGGCTCGCGCCGGCCCAGCCCGCGCCCACCACCATCACCCGGGAGCAGCTTTCCTTTTTCAGCGCGCGGTTCTTGACGCCGATCTGGTTGACCAGCCGGACGCCAAAGCGCTGCGCGCCGGCCATCATCATCAAAAGCAGCCACGCAATGGGGTAGACGGTCCTGGAGCCCATCAAAAAAAGGTTGGGCTTCATAAAAAGGTCCGCCACCATGCCCAGGGCCATCGTGGCACCCATGGTGAGCCCCGTGCCCATCATGATGTGCAGCGCGTCGCCCACGCTGGCGTAGCGCCACAGCGTGCGGTACATCTTGGTGATGGAAAAGGAGATCAACCCCAGCACCGTCATGATCGGCCAGAGGTTGGAATAGATCCGGAGCTGGAAGGGCGGGACGTTCGGCTCGTAACGCATCTGCATTGCCAACAGCATTGCCAGGTTGATGATCACAGCGTCAAACAGAATCTGCGCCGCGAGAAAGCCGATCGATCGGGCGCGGCTGCCGACAAAATCCTTGTTCATGGGCGCGGTTCTCCTTATGGCCCGGTCAGGCGTCGGTGAGGCCGGACGGTTGCGCGTACCATTATAGCACACGCGGACCGTGTAGGCAACCGGCGGCGCGCCGCCGAAAAGCGCGCAAAGCCGCGGCTTTTTCGCGGCGCCAACGCCGGGAAGCCGGTTCCGCGCCGCGCCGCGCGGGAGGCGTCACAGGGTTTCGAGCCAGTCGCCCAGGTCGTCAAGGTTGAGGGCGCGGGCGCAGTGCGCCAGCCTCGCGCCGGCGTAGGGGCAGCCCTCGAGCCGCTCCGACAGCCTGGCGGAAAGGGTTTCGTCCATGGCGTCGGTGAACACGGTGACATCGGTAAGGGCGCCCTCCCGGACGGAGGCGTTTACCTCCACGCCGCCCCAGGGGAAGCGGGCGGAGAGGGTCAGGCCGCCCTCGGCGGGCCTGCCGTAGTTCCATTCGTCGCTTTCGTAGCGCGCGATGAGTGCCGGATCGATGGGGAGCGCGCCCGCGTCCTCCACCGGCGCGGCGCCATACTCGGCCGAGAAGGCGTCGATCACCGCGCGGTGCATGGAATCCACCGTCACCGCCGGGGAGAGCTCGGAGAGGTTCACCACCCGCGCGGGCACGCTTTTGACGCCCTTGGCCTTCAGCTTGTCCTTGGATACGTTCAGGTAGCGGCCGATGAGGCCCATGTCCACGTTCACCAGCAGCGTGCCGTGGTGCAGCGCTCCGTCCTTCAGAATGCGGAAGGCGTTGCCGGAGAACTTGCGCCCCCCGGCGGTCAGGTCGTTGCGCCCGGAGGGCTCGGCGTCCACGCCCAGGGCGCGCACCGCTTCGAGGATGACCCCCAGCTGGCGCGCCACGTCGTAGTCCGCCCGGGGCACCAGAAAGGAGAAGTTCAGGTTGCCCATGTCGTGGTACACCGCGCCGCCGCCGGAGGACCGGCGCGCCAGCGTACCGCCCTCGGCGGCGAGCAGGTCCGCGCGGCACTCCGCGCGGGCGTTCTGCCCCGCGCCGATGACCACCGTGTGCCGGTTCTGCCACAGGTACAGGATCGCCTGGTCCGGAGGCAGCCTGAGCAGCAGCGCCTCCTCCAGCGCCAGGTTGCGGTGGGGGTCGGTGCAGCGGGTGGTGAGGATTCGCGTGGAACGGATCATGGGTGCCCTCCTGAGTGATATTTTCGGAACGGTCGGCGTCACAGCGCCTGGATCAGCGCCATGTAGCCGGGGATCGCGATCAATGAGCCCAGCGCGGTGATCAATACGCCGCCCGCGGCGTACTCTTCGTCGCCGCCGGTGGCGCGGGCCACGATGGGCGTTTGGGACATGACCGGCATGGCGGCCTGGATGATGAGTACGCCGCGCATCAGCGACGACGTGCCCGGAAAGAGGAGCGTGGTCAGAAGAAGAAGTCCCGGCGCCACGAGAAAGCGCCCCGCGAGCACCAGCAGGTAGCCCCTCTGCCAGCGGATCTTGCCGCCCCGGAGCATCCGCATCAGCACCATGCCGGTGAAGATCATCGAAAGCGGCGTCACCAGGTTGCCCACGTACTTCGCGGCGTCCAGGATAAAGCCCGGGAGCCGGACCCCCAAAAGGAGCAGCGCGACGGCGGCGATGAAGGTGGAAAGCGGCAGCGGCATCAGCTTTTTCACGCCCAGCTTCCCGCCCTGGCCGGAATCCGCGCGCATCCGGGCGTAGCCCCAGGACCAGAACATCGACGTGTTGGCAATGTAATACAAAAGCGCGTAGGGCAGGCCCGCCTCCCCAAACAGCGCCAGCGATACCGGTACGCCAATGAAGACGGAGTTGGAGAAGGTCATCATGCACACAAACACGCCGCGCCGCCCCTTCGGAATCCGGAAGGCGCGGGCGGCGCCCACGGCGACGAGGCCGGTCACCGCCAGCGACGCCGCCGAGATCAGGATGCCTCCGGCCGAGGTGATCAGCTCGTCCCGGGTGAACTGGGTGAAGATGTTGTGCACGATCAGCGCCGGCAGCCCCACCGACACCACCAGGCGGGCGATGATCTCCGCATGCTCGTCCCTCAGCCAGCCCAGACGGATCAGCGCCATGCCCAGCGCGATCATCAGGAAGATCGTCAGCACGATGCTGACGGCCGAGAGCACCATGGGTCAGAAGTCGACCTTTTCGGCGATGTAGGCCTCCAGATCCGATATGGGCAGGCGCTCCTGGGTCATGGTGTCGCGGTCGCGCACGGTGACTGCGTCGTCCTCCAGGGTATCGAAATCCACGGTGATGCACATGGGCGTGCCGATTTCGTCCTGGCGGCGGTAGCGCTTGCCGATGGAGCCGGTTTCGTCGTACTCGCACATGAACTTCCGGGACAGCATGGCGTAGACTTCGCGGGCCTTGTCGCCCAGCTTGTTTTTCTGCAGCGGCAGCACCGCCGCCTTGACGGGCGCCAGCGCCGGGTGCAGGTGCATGACCACGCGGCTGTCGCCGCCCTCCAGCGCCTGCTCCTCGTAGGCGTCGCAGAGGAACGCCAGCAGCGCCCGATCCACGCCCACCGAAGGCTCCACGCAGTAGGGGATGAACTTTTCGCCCGTGGCCGGGTCCAGGTACTCCATGGACTCTCCGGAGTGCTGCTGGTGCTGCTTCAGGTCGTAGTCGGTGCGGTCGGCGATGCCCCACAGCTCGCCCCAGCCAAAGGGGAACAGGTATTCAAAGTCCGTGGTCGCCTTGGAATAAAAGGCCAGCTCCTCCGGGTCGTGGTCGCGAAGGCGCAGGTTGGCCTCGCTCATGCCCAGGGACAAAAGCCAGTCCCGGCAGAAGCCGCGCCAGTAGGAGAACCACTCCAGGTCCTCGCCGGGCCTGCAGAAGAATTCCAGCTCCATCTGCTCGAACTCGCGCACCCGGAAGATGAAGTTGCCCGGCGTGATCTCGTTGCGGAAGGACTTGCCGATCTGGCAGATGCCGGCGGGCAGCTTTCGCCGGGTGGTGCGCATCACGTTTTTGAAGTTGACGAAGATGCCCTGGGCCGTCTCCGGACGCAGGTAGATTTCGGCGGCGGTGTCCTGGTTGACGCCCTGGAAGGTCTTGAACATCATGTTGAACTGGCGGATGCCGGTAAAGTCTTTCTTGCCGCACTGGGGGCAGGGGATGCCCTCGTCGCGGATGTAGGCCTCCAGCTTTTCGTTGGGCCAGCCGTCGGCCTGCACCCGGCCGCCGGTGGCCTCCTCGATGAGCTTGTCGGCGCGGAAGCGGGCCTTGCAGGCCTTGCAGTCCATCAGCGGATCGTTGAATCCGCCCACGTGGCCCGAGGCCACCCAGACTTCGCGGTTCATCAAAATCGCGCAGTCCAGGCCCGTGTTGTAGGGGCTCTCCTGCACAAACTTGCGCCACCAGGCGCGCTTGACGTTGTTTTTCAGCTCCACGCCCAGGGGGCCGTAGTCCCAGGTGTTGGCCAGGCCGCCGTAGATCTCGGAGCCCGAAAAAATGAAACCGCGGTTTTTGCAAAGCGCGACCAGCTTGTCCATCGTCAGTGCCGCCATCCGAATCATCCTCTATCCTATGATTTCTCCCGATTGTACATCATGATACCAGCAGGTTTGCGCCCCGCGCAAGCCGATCATGTTAATTTCTCGGGCCGGAACCCTTGTTAAATTCGGCTTGGCAACAATTGCGCGTGGAAATTTTCCTTAACATATGGTATACTGTCAAAAAACTATGCTTTTTTTGCATCGCGGCCGCGCCTTTTTGCGTCGAATAGGCGCGGGATGAGACGCGCGACTTCAACGGGAGGTCTAGTACCTATGAGGAAATGGGCTCAATGCTTGGCACTGGCGTTCTTGATGGCGGTGTTGACGGGCCTTCCGGCCGCGGCCGAGGGGGATGGCGTCACCACCTATCGGGCGATGCTCATCGGCATCGACAACTACGCGTCCAGCGCGCTGGTCGGCTGCGTGACCGACGCCAACCGGATGTGGGCTGCGCTGCAGACCGCCAACGAGGCGGGCGCCATCTATCAGCAGCCCAAGATCCGCACAAACCTCAAGGCCGCGGAGCTCTCCAGCTTCCTCAGCGAGCTGACTGCCTGGGGCGTGGACGACGACGACGTGACATTCTGGTACTTCGCGGGCCACGGCTACATCAGCGACAAGGACGTGGCCTCCATCGTGGGCACTGACGCCAAGACGCTGCGCATTGACCGCCTCAAGGCCGCGCTGGACGAGATCCCGGGCACCAAGATTGTGGTGCTGGACTGCCGCTACGCGGACTCCCTGATCGAAAAGGGCGGCGCCACCGCCAAGGACGTATTGCAGAAGTTCAACGACAACGTGACCAACATTTTTCTCAGCGATCCGGAGCACTACTTTGTGCTGTCCGGCGCGACGCTGGCCTCCTCGGTGACTGCCGTCAGCGGCACCACCGACGCCCACGGTCTGGTGACCTACTACCTGACCCGCGCCTGCGGCTACGACTACCAGGCGCAGCAGCCCGGTGACCTTGTGGGCGACGCGGACGGCAACGGCGCGGTATCGCTGGCCGAGGCCAAGGCCTTCATCGACGGCGCGGTGGCCGCGGAGAGCGGCGCGCCCCAGGTGCAGGTGGCCGTCAGCCCCGCGGACAGCGGCTACCCCGTGCTGGCCCGGCGCGCCAACACCGAGGTGCTCAAGGTGGACATGGACCGGACGGCCGCGGAGGTCGCAACCAACTATACCCTCCAGCTTCAGGCGCAGGTTTCCCCCGCGAACGCCACCCGCCCCGGCATCACCTGGGCCTCCAGCGATCTGGGCGTTGCCACGGTGGACGAAGGCGGCCTGGTCACCGGCGTCCGCGCCGGCTCGGCGCGCATCGTGGCCATGTCCGACAACGGCCTGACCGCCGCCTGCGATGTGACCGTGCGGGACGTCACTTTTGCCGAGAGCATTGCACTGGATATTGAAAAGCTGGTGCTGGGCGAAGGCACCAGCCGCCAGATGAAGCTGATCCTCATCCCGGCCGAGGCCGATGAGGCCGTCACCTGGACCACCGATGACCCCACCGTCGCAACCGTAGACAAAAAGGGCAACGTCAGCGCCAAGGGTCTGGGCGACGCGGTGATCACCGCCACCACCGAGCGGGGCATTGCCGCCGCCGCCAGCGTCCGGGTGGTCAACAAGGGCAAGGAAGTCACCGCCATCCAGCTGGACAAGCAAAGCGTGGAGCTCTACGAGGGCAACGCGCTGCAGCCGGAGTACAAGCTGGAGCCCAAGAACCCCGAGGACGACACGGTCACCTGGACCAGCAGCGATCCCGCGGTGGCCTACATCAACGCCAGCGGCCTTCTGGTGGCCGAAAAGCCGGGTACGATCACGCTGACCGCCACCGCCTCCAGCGGCGTCACCGCCGAGATGCAGGTGACCGTCAAGGGCGCGGAGCTGACCATCTCGCCTGACCCTGTGACGCTGAAAAAGGACGGCATCCAGAAGCTGACCGCCAAGGTGCTGCCCTCCGGCCTGATCCTCAACACCACCTGGAGTTCGGCGGACCCCGCCATCGCCACCGTGGACGGCGAGGGCACCGTGACCGCCGTGAGCAACGGGCTGACCACCGTCACCGCCTCGCTGGACAGCGGCGTCACCGCTTCCGTATGGGTCAGCGTGGTGGACGTGCCCGCCAAGAACATCCAGATCAACAAGGGCAAGCTGAAGATGACCGTCGGCGCCGAGCAGGAGCTCAAGGTCAAGGTCACGCCCGCCAACGCCACCATCACCCAGGCCTTCTGGTCCTCCAGCAACGAGACCGTGGCCACCGTGGATGAAAACGGCAAGATTACCGCGCTCACCCCCGGCAAGGTGGTCATCACCGCCCGGACCCACAACGGCAAGCGGGCTAGGTGCCTTCTGCAGGTGGAGCCGGTGGCCCTCAAGTCCATCAAGCTCAACCAAACCTCCGCCACGCTGACCGCCGGCATGGACGGCCAGGACACCCTCCAGCTGACCGCCGACACCAACCCGGTGTCCGCGGGCGTGGGCGCCGTCAAGTGGGCCTCCAGCGATAAAAAGGTCGCCACGGTGGACGAAAACGGCCTGGTCACCGCGGTGTCCTCCGGCAAGGTGATCATCCGCGCCTCCTCCGGCAAGGTCAAGGCCGACTGCAAGATTACCGTCACCGGCAACGAGGCGATCTACAAAAAGCCCGTCACGGAGAAGGAAAAGAAGGTTTATGTCAGCGCCCGTCACATCTACTACAAGGGCGGCAACCTGGTGGTGGAAGTTTACTTCGCCAACAAGAGCGGCAAGACCGTGAAGCTTCCCTACGCCGGTAAGCTGATCCTGACCCTTCAGGACGGCCAGGTTATCGAGCTCCGGGACATCGAGCGGGGCAAGAACCAGTTGATGAACGGCAAGATGGCCGTGGCGGACTACAAGTTCAGCCTGGACGAACGCCCGGAGCTGGACGGGTTGGATCTGCGCGGCGCCGCCGCGACCATCATGACAGAGGCGGACGAAGCCGCGGCGGGGGACGCCGCCCTGGGCGGCGACGCTGCCCCGGACGGCACCACGACCCCGGACGACACCCTGGACGACGCGGCGGGGACCTCCGAACCCGTCTGAGACATCCGGATTACGCGACGGGCCGCGCCATGAGCGCGGCCCGTCAGACCATCATCAAAGCCCCCGTTATGCTTTAATCGTTCCCGGCGGCGTGCACGCCGGGAACGGGATGGCACCATCAGTGCGCACACTGGTGGCGCTATCCGTACCTTTGGTCAGTGCGCTGCCCGGAAATTCCAGAGAATTTCAGGCGCACGCAGACCCTTTCTCATCGCATCGAAAAAACCGCGGGGTTTTTCGGTGCTTTGGCGGGCCGCGCCATGAGCGCGGCCCGTTTTCCATCGAAGGGAGGCGGTCCCCGTCAGAATCCTGACCTATACCGTGCCGCCGGAGGAGGGCGGGCGGCTTTTGCGCCGGCTGGTGCGGGGGCGGATGGGCTTCTCCCAGCACGTGTTTTCATCGCTGAAGGTCCGGGGCGGCGTTTTGGTGGACGGCGCGCCCGCCCGGGCGGATCAGGCGGTATGCGCCGGGCAGGTGATCTCCGTTGTGATGCGCGACGAGGCCTCCGGCATACCGCCGGATTTTGTCCCCGTGGACGTGGTCTATGAGGACGAGGACATGCTGATCGTTTCAAAGCCCGCGCCGCTGCCCTGCCAGGCCTCCCCGCGGCAGGAGGGCATGGCGCTGGAAAACCGACTGGCGGCCCGCTTTGGCGAGCCCTACGTGTTTCGCCCGGTCAACCGGCTGGACAAGGGCACCAGCGGGCTGATGGCGGTGGCCAGGCATCCCCACGCGCAGATGCTGCTGAGCCGGATGCTCCACGGCGAAGGCTTCATGCGGGAATACCTGGCGGTGACGGTGGGCAGGCCGCCCCGGGACGAGGGTGCGGTGGATGCGCCGATTGCCAAGGCGCCCGGCGCCACCGTCCGGCGGCAGGTGTCGCCGGAGGGCAGGCCCGCCCGCACCCGCTACCGGCTGCTGGCGGAGCGGGGCGGCCTGGCCCTCGTGCAGCTCCGGCTGGAGACCGGGCGAACCCACCAGATCCGCGTGCACATGGCGCACCTGGGCTGCCCGGTGTGGGGCGACTTTCTCTACGGCGAGGAGGCCGCGTGCCTTCCGGGCCGCTTTGCGTTGCACGCCTTCCGCATCGCCCTCGTCCACCCGATGACCGGCGCGACGCTGAAATTTAAGGCTCCGCCGCCGCCGGAATTCGGAAACTGGCCGGTGCTGGAGGGGAAGATTCCCCCGCTGTGAGGGGTCAACGGGGCGCGGCGCAGTCCCTGCCCCAGCCGGCGGCCAGCGCGGTGGTCAGCGCCTGCACCAGGTACGACCACAGCGGCCGCCGGGCGGGGACCGGGTAGCCGGCCTCGTCAAAAGCCATGCAGCCGAGGGCGTGGGCGACATCGCAGGTCTGCGCCGTGAACACCCTGCGCTCCGGGTGGTAGAGCAGCGCCCCCACGGGGTCGTTCCGGGTCACGTAGTTGACGGCGCGCTCGCGAAGGCGCGCCTTTTGCGCCTCGGTCAGCTGGCAGCGGGCGAAGCCCTGGCCGTCAAATGCCACGCACTCCGCGCCGGCGTTTTTCGCCACCGCCAGGCCGTACAGCGCGTTGTGGGCGCCCTTGGAGTGCCCCGTCAGCACGAGCCGCCCCTCCGGGAAGCGGTTGACAAACGCCTCCACCGCCGGGTACTGGTTCGAGCCCACCAGCGGCGCCAGAAAGTTGTCCGACCAGTCCATGATTCCCGAAAGCGACGTGTGGGACTCGGTGGGTCGCATCGCCGCCACGCGGCCCGCCTCCGGCGAGGAAAAGGCGTAGGCGGCGAAGCCCGGCTGGGTCTGGTCCACCCGGCGGGCGATGAGCACCATTGGCCCCACCTCCGGGTCCTGTGTGATGGCCTCGAGGGGCTGCCGTCCGTAGGGCGGCAGCTCCCCGTCTTCGTCGAGCAGCGATTGCGCCAGGGACGCGGCCGTCCTGCCCAGTGCCCCGTCGCCCACGGGAAAATCATAGTATGCCAGCTGACACAAAAGCGAAAGCTGCCAGGGCGTCATCCGATGCACCTCCCAAATCCGCGCGTCCGCGCGCCGCCTTCCATTCTATGACGCGGGGCGAATGCCGGTTCGAAAACGGCGCATACTCGCTTTGGAGGCGATAAAGGATGAAGATGAAGGCCCGGATGAACGCGCTTGTCCGGTTCTGGAAGGCGCGGGGGTTTTATCTGACGGCGGCGCTGTGCCTCGCGCTGGTGGCCGGCGCGGCGGTGTACGCCCGCGGGCGCATTGCGCCCGCCCCGTCGGCCGCCGCCCCGATCCCCGCCGCCGCGGCCCTCGCTCCCGCGCCGACGCCCGCGGCCACCTCCGCGCCCGAACTCGCCTGGCCGGTTTCCGGGCGGGAGATTCTGCGGGCGTACCAGCCGGAGCCCGCATGGTTTGCGCCGCTGGGACAGTACGAAACCCACCCGGGCGTGGACATCGCCGCCGGGGCGGGCGAGGCGGTCCTGGCCGCCGCCGACGGAACCGTGACCTTTGTCGGGTACGACCCGCAGCGGGGGTATCTGGTGGAAACCCGGGCGGAGGACGGGCTCGTCCTCCGGTACGGCAACCTGGCGGGGAAGTTCGCGGTGACGGCGGGCGAACGGGTGCGGCGGGGGCAGGCCGTGGGCACGGTGGGCGAAAGCGTGCCCGCGGCCGGCGCGTTTCCGCCCTTTCTGCACTTCGAGGCGTTTCGCGGCGGCGCGCGGGTGGCACTACCCTAGTGGAGGATGCATAGTATGGCACGGATTCCCCCGAAAGGAGCGAAGAATCGTGTCATATGTTCTCAATCAAAGGCGTCGCGGCGGCTGCGGCCATCGGGGCTGCGGTCACCGGGATTGCGGCCACCGCGATTTTGACTGTCACGGAGGCGACGATCACCGCCGCAGGCCCTGCAGGGATTTTGACCCCCGGGGCTGCTGCGACTGCGCCACGCCGCCGGACTGCTTTGAAGGCGAGTTCTTCCGCGATCCGATCTATCGCGGCCCTTGCCCGCCCGATCCCGAGCCCTGCGACCGCGACTGGGCCAACAACATCTACGCCTGCTGCACCCAGAGCGGCGTTCTCGCCGTGCACGAGCCCGGCGGACGGCTGCCCCTCGAATCCACCTGCAGCTACACAAGCGGCGCGTTTCTGCACTGCCGCGGCGAGTTCCGGCTGGTCTGCGGCGGCGTCTACCTGGTGTTTGTCAAAATCATCGTGCCCGCCAACGAAACGCTGACCACCCGGCTGTGGCTGGCCGTGAACGGCGAAGCCGTTCCCGGCACCGCCATCGACATCGTCAAGACCACCACGGGTTCCTCCGCGTGCTACGCGTTTGACGCGGTGGTATCCGCCGATGCGGATGACGTGCTCTCCATCCGATCCTCAAACGCCTTCCGGATTGCCGACGACAGTCTGCTGGCCTCCATCACCCTGCTGAAGGTGAATTGATCCGCCCAGAACCCCGCCCGAAAGCCGGGCGGGGTTTTGTTTGACCCGGACGCCCCGCTGGGATACAATAGGGGCACCGGGGGGTGGAATGGATGCGGACGGTTGTCACGGCGGAGGGAATGCGCGCGCTGGAGGCGGCGTGCTTTGGGCGGGGCGTCCGCTCCGTCGATGTGATGGAGCGAGCCGCCGGCGCGGTGGCGGATGATCTTGCGGAACGGCTGGGATGCCGCGGGCTGGTTTATTTTGCCTGCGGGCCGGGCATGAACGGCGGGGACGGCTACGCCGCGGCCCGGCTGTACGCCGGAAAAGGCGGCCGGTCGGTGGTGATCCCGCTGGGGGAGGAGGCGCGCCTCAAGGGCGACGCGCTTCTCAACTGCGTGCGCGCCCACGAAACGCCCCGGGTGTGGTTCCGCGGCCCCGACGCGCCCGGCGAGCGGCCGGACGCCTGGGTGGACGCGCTTTTTGGCATCGGCCTTGCGCGCCCGCTGGAGGGCGCGGCGGCGGCGCTGGTCCGGCGCATGGCGGCTGACCGGCGCCTGGGCAGCCTGGTGGCGGCGGTGGACGTGCCCTCGGGGCTGGACGCCACCACGGGCCGCGCGCCGGGCGAGGCGGTGATGGCCGACGTCACCATTACATTTGAACATTTGAAGAGCGGGCACATTCTGTCCGCGGGGCCGGAGCACTGCGGCGAGGTGCTGGTGCGGCCGGTGGGGCTGTCCGGCGACGTGACGGACGGGGCGCTTCTGGTCGAGCGGGCGGACCTGGCGGGTGCGCTGCCCCGCCGCGCCCGCGAGAGCCACAAGACCACCTTCGGCCATCTTCTGCTGGTGGCGGGCTCGGTGGGCATGGCGGGCGCGGCGCTCCTGGCCGCCCGCGCGGCGCTGCGCGGCGGCGCCGGGCTGGTCACCGTCGCCTGCCCGGAATCCATTGTGCCCATTTTGCAGCTGGGCGCGCCGGGGGCGCTGTGCCTTCCGCTGTCGGAGTCGGAGGGCGTGATCGCGGAAGCGGCGCTGCCCCGGCTGGCCGCGGCGCTTTCCGGAAAGACCGCCGCCGCCGTCGGGCCGGGGCTGGGCCGCGCCCACCCCGGCGCGGTGCGGCTGGTGCTGGAATCGGGGCTGCCCGCCGTGTTGGACGCGGATGCCCTCAACATCCTGGCGGAGCACCGGGCGCTGCGCTCGCTGATCGCGCCCCGGCACGTCCTCACGCCCCATCCGGGCGAGGCGGCGCGACTCCTCGGCGCGAAGCCGGAAAACCTGATCGAGGGGGCCCGCGCCCTTCGGGCGCTGGGGGCGGTGGCCGTCCTCAAAGGCCCCGCCAGCGTCATCGCGGGGGAAAAGCTGTATCTGAGCGCCTCCGGCACCCCGGGCATGGCGCGGGCCGGCAGCGGCGATGTGCTGACGGGCCTTGCGGGCGCGCTCTTGGCCCAGGGGCTGCCGCCGGAGAAGGCGGCCTGGGTGGCGGACGAGCTGCACGGGCTGGCGGGGGAGAGGGCGGCGGAGAAGTACGGCGTGGTGTCGATGGGGCCGCAGGAGATCATCGACAGCCTTCCGGAGGTCATGGGCCTTGCGCTGTGACCATCCCATCCGGCGGGCGGCCGGGCGCGCCCGGGTAGACCGGGGCGGCGCGCTGTACCTGGCCCGGGCGCCGGCCGAGGGCTTTTTGTGCGAGCCGCGCGGGGACGGCTGGGCGCTGACGCCCGGCGAGGCGCTGGTTCGCGCCTTTGCCGCCTGGGCGCTGCCCCGCGCCGGGGACGATGCCCTCGTCCGCGCGCTTTTGCCGGTCGGCGGCGGGGCGGAGGACGCGCCGCTTCTGCTGGAGGGGATCAAGCTGATCGATCTCGCCGCGCCGGAATCCGCCCTGGCGGCCTACGAAAGGCGGCTGCGCCGGCGCGCGGCGGTGCGCCTCCGGGAAAAGAAGGGCGGCGGGCTGCTGGCCCTCTGCGCCGCCTGCCTTGCCATTGCGCGACAAGGCTTAACCAAACAATAACCGCGTTAATCTTCCCGCTCTTGCGAGGGGAGGAATTCCTATGCTACAATGCTCTATCCATCCTCATGGAAAGCGAGGTACGGACATGGAATATCAAAAAATGACCGAGGATCAGATCGTCGAATCCGTCACGGGCAAGCTGCAGCGCCACTTCGGATGCGAGCTGGCGGACGCCACGCCCAACCAGATATATCAGGCGGTGGCCTCCACCGTCCGGGACGAAATCATGCAGCGCCGGGCGCTGTCCCGGGGTGTGCGCAAGGCGACCAAGGCGAAAAAACTCTACTACCTTTCCGCTGAATTTCTGGTGGGCCGCGCGCTCCACAACAACATGATCGCGCTGACCAACGAGCGCAACTACCTGGAGGCCTTTCAGCGGCTGGGCATCGACAAGTCGCTGATCTTTGAGCAGGAGCCGGAGCCGGGCCTCGGAAACGGCGGCCTGGGGCGCCTGGCGGCCTGTTTTCTGGATTCGCTGTCCGCGCTGAAGCTGCCCGCCATGGGCTGCACCATCCGCTACGAGTACGGCCTGTTCCGCCAGAAGATCGTGGACGGCTACCAGGTGGAAATGCCGGACAATTGGCTGGACAACGGAAACCTGTGGGAGATTCCCCGGCCCGACCAGGCGGTGGAGGTCTACTTTGGCGGCACCGTGGAGCAGTACGTGGACGGCATCGGCCGCACCCGTTACCGCCAGACCGGCGGCTACACCGTGGAGGCCGTGCCCTATGAAATGCCGGTGCTGGGCTACGATTCCACCATGGTGAACATGCTCAGAACCTGGTCGGCGCGATCGCCCAAGACCATCGACATGCCTTCCTTCAACCGCGGCGAATACGTGCAGGCGGTGGAGCAAAAGGAGCTGGCGGAGGTCATCTCCAAGGTGCTCTATCCCGAGGACAACCATACCGCCGGCAAGGAACTGCGGCTCAAGCAGCAGTACTTTTTCTCCAGCGCGTCGGTGCAGTACGCGGTCAAGGACTTCATCAAGGTGCACGGCCGCGACTGGGAAAAATTCTCCGACAAGGTGGCCATCCACATCAACGACACCCATCCGGGCATGGCGATTCCCGAGCTCATGCGCATCCTGATCGCCGAGCACGGGCTCAACTGGGAGCGCGCCGAGGACATCGCCCGCAAGACCTGCGCCTACACCAACCACACGGTGCTGCAGGAGGCCCTCGAGCGCTGGCCCGAGGAGATGGTGGAGCGGCTCTTGCCCCGCATCTACATGATCCTGAAGGAGCTCAACGAGCGCCTGTGCAAGAAGCTGTGGGATGTCTACACCGGCCAGTGGGAGCGCATCGGCCGCATGGCCATCATCGGCTACGGGCAGGTACACATGGCGACCCTGTGCGTGGCCCTGTGCCACACGGTCAACGGCGTCAGCCAGATCCACGCGGACATCCTCCGGCGGCAGACCTTCCACGACTACTACCTGATCGAGCCCGACCGCTTCCTGGGCATCACCAACGGCATCACCCACCGCCGCTGGCTGATCCAGTCCAACCCGGGGCTTTCGGACCTGATCGACGACGCCATCGGCGACGCCTGGCGCAAGCATCCGGAGCGGCTGAGCGATCTCACACCCTTCGCCGACGACGCCGCCTTCCGTCAGAAGTTTGACGCCGTCAAGTGCCAGAACAAGCAGGCGCTGGCCGCCTACCTACGGCGGCACCAGGGCGTGAGCGTCGACACCTGCACGATCTTTGACGTACAGGCCAAGCGCCTTCACGAGTACAAGCGTCAGCTGATGAACGCGCTGGGCATTCTGATGCTCTACGACAAAATCGACCGGGACCCTTCTTTCGCCATGCCGCCCGCCACGTTTATCTTCGGCGCGAAGGCCGCGCCGGGCTTCTACCGGGCCAAGCTGATCATCCGGCTGATCAACGCCATCGGCGACCTGGTGGCCAGGCATCCCCGCGCCTCGAAGCTGATCAAGGTGGTGTTTCTGGAGAACTACTGCGTGTCCGCCGCCGAGGTTCTGATGCCCGCCACGGACGTGTCCGAACAGCTGTCCACCGCCGGCAAGGAGGCCAGCGGCACCGGCAACATGAAGTTCATGATGAACGGCGCGGTCACCATCGGCACGATGGACGGCGCCAACGTGGAGATCTACCAGTCCGTGGGCGCGGACAACATCTACATCTTCGGCCTGTCGGCGGAAGAGGTGGAGAGCGGTTACGCCACCTACCGTGCCAGCGCCGTGTTTGAAACCAATGCGGAGGTGCGCCGCGCGCTGACGATGCTCATCGACGGCACGCTGTCGCCGGACAACCCGCACCTGTTCCAGGAATTGTACCATGCGCTGCTCTTTGGCGACGGCGGCGGAATGGCCGACCCCTACTTTGTGCTCAAGGACCTGCCGGACTACCTGCGCACCCGGCAGCGCCTGGCGCGGGACTATCTGGACCGCGACAAGTGGCTGGCGATGGCAGTGCGGAACGTGGCGGCTTCCGGCGTGTTCTCCTCTGACCGCACCATCGCCGAGTACAACGGCAAAATCTGGCGGCTGAAACCCCTGGCGCTATGACGCTTTACCACGATTCCCAGGACGAGGCCTTCCGGACGCCGCCGGGAGCCCTCGCCGCGGGAAGCCCGGTGACGCTGCGCCTGGCCGCCGAGGGGGCGGCCGATGTCCGGCTCCGGCTGTGGTGGGCGGGCAGCGCCACCGTGGTGCCGATGGCGAAAAACGCGGAGGGCCTGTACGAGGCGCGCTACCTCATGCCCGAAACGCCGAGCCTTCTGTGGTACTATTTCATGGCCGAGGAGGGGGGCAAAACCGTCTTTTACGGCAACGCGCCGGACTGCCTGGGCGGCCCCGGCGCCGTCTGGGACCATGAGCCGCCGTCCTTTCAGATTACGGTGTACGATCCCGCCTACGAAACCCCCGGATGGATGCGCGAGAGCGTGGTCTACCAGATCATGGTGGACCGCTTCTTCGCCTCGAAGCCCGTCTCTCAGCGCCGGCCCCCCGACCACGGCCACTGGCATGAGGACTGGTACGAGCCGCCGGAGCAGCGCATCGTAAACGGCGACAACGCGGCGGACGACTTCTTCGGCGGAGATTTGGAAGGCGTCCGGCGGAAGCTGGACTACCTCGAGGGCCTGGGCGTGGGCGCGATCTACTTCAACCCCATCTTCCGCGCCCGATCCAACCACAAGTACGATACCGCCGATTACATGGCGGTGGACCCGTCCTTTGGCGACGAGGCGGCCTTCCGCGCGCTGTGCCGCGACGCGAAGGCGCGGGGCATCCGCATCGTGCTGGATGGCGTGTTTTCCCACACCGGCGCCTACAGCCGCTACTTCAACCTGGACGGAACTTACCCCGTGGCGGGCGCCTGTCAGTCGAAAAAGTCGCCCTACGTGTCCTGGTACACGTTTAAAAAATGGCCCGAGGCCTACGACTGCTGGTGGGGCGTGCGCACGCTGCCCAACGTGCGCGAGATGGACGAGGGCTACCTGGACTTCATCATCCGCGGTAAGGACGCCGTGGCCGCCCACTGGCTCCGCGCGGGCGCGGCGGGATGGCGGCTGGACGTGGCCGACGAACTGCCCATGCCCTTTCTCCGGCTTTTGCGCCGGCGGGTCAAGGGGGAGGACGCCCAGGCCGCGCTGATCGGCGAAGTCTGGGAGGACGCCTCCAACAAGGTGTCCTACGGCGAAATCCGCACCTACTGCGCCGGGGACACGCTGGACAGCGTGATGAACTACCCGCTCCGGGACGCGCTGCTGGGCTTCATGAACGGCGAGATCACCGCCAGGCAGCTCTGCCGCCGGGTGAACCACCTGAAGGAGGTCTACCCCAAGGCATTTTTCTACGCGCTGATGAACCTTCTGGGCAGCCATGACCGGCCTCGGGCCGTCAATGTCCTGTCCGGCGCCGGGGATCAGAGCCCGCCCCGCGAGGGGCGCTCCGCGAAGAAGCTCACCGCCGCCCAGTACGCGCTGGGCCGGCGCCGCCTGATTGCGGCGTGGCGCTTCCTGTGCGCGTTGCCGGGCATGCCGTCCATGTACTACGGCGATGAGGCGGGGCTTCAGGGCATGGCGGATCCCTTCTGCCGGGGAACCTACCCCTGGGGGCGCGAGGATGGTTTGCTGGTGGCCGAGATCGCCGCGGCCATCGCCCGGCGAAACGGGAGCGCCGCCCTCAAAACCGGCGAAATGGCGCTTGTCGATGCCGGCGAGGACGTGGCCGTGGTCATCCGCCGCGTCCATGGCGGGCGGGACGCCTTCGGCAACGCCGCGCCCGACGGGTGCGTGCTGGCCGCCCTCAACCGCGCCGACGCGCCCCGGCGCGTCGAGATCGGGCACGCCTGGCTGAGCGGAAAGCTCACGCTGGAGCTGCCCCGACAGTACTGCCTGATGCTGGATAACCCATAAATCCACCCGCCCGGACTGTGCTTTGAAAGGAAAGGAAACTCCATGAAACTGGCCGTTTTTTCGGACATCCATGCAAATCTGACGGCGTTTCGCGCCTGCACCGCCTTTGCCGACCATTTGGGCGCGGACGGCTACGTGCTGCTGGGCGACTACGTGTCCGACTGCCCCGATCCCCACGCCACGCTGGACCACATCAGGGCCATCTCCGTAAAAAAGCCCTGCTACGCGGTGTACGGAAACCGCGAACAGTACCTGTTTGATCACGAGGCGAACCCCGACGGGGACGGCTGGTGCGTCTCCTCGCAGACGGGCTCGCTTCTGTATACCTACCGCCACCTGACCACGGAGGACTTCCGCCTGCTGCACGAGATGCCCCGCAAAAAGCGCATCGAAATCCCCGGCTGCGCGCCCATCCTGGCCTGCCACGGCGCGCCGGATTCCATCAACCAGCTGATCTACCCCGGCACCCGCGACGCGGACAGGCTGCTGAAGAACCTGGACGAGGCGGTGCTGCTGGTGGGCCACAGCCACATCCAGTACCGCTACGAGGCCTTTGGCAAGCAGCTGGTGAACCCCGGTTCCCTGGGCCTGCCCATGAGCCAGGGGCTGACCAAGGCCCAGTTCGCGATGCTGACCGATCAGGACGGCCGCTGGCAGGCGCGCATGCTCAACGTGCCCTACGACAGCCGCGAGGAGCTGGCCCGCTTTGAAGGCAGCTCTCTGGGCCAGATGGGCCTGATGTGGACCCGCGCGGTGCGCCGGCAGATTCAGTCCGGCGGCAATGTGACCTACGAGCTGCGCAAGCTGGCCGACCGCATCGCCCAGGAGATGGACCTGGCCGGGACCCCCGAGGCCTGCTGGGAGGAGGCCGCCCGGCGGCTGGAGCTGGTTTAGGACCGGCGCGGCGCAAAAGGCCTTTACATCCCCCGGAGGCCGTACTATAATGGTGCCTATACCGACCGAAAGGGTGTTTTTCATGGCCGACACCATCCGTTCGCTCTACCGCACGCCGCCCAAGGCCGATCAGCCTTCCGTCCGCGTCAGCGGCTGGGTGCGCACGATGCGCGAGAGCAAGGCCTTCGCCTTTATTGAGCTGAGCGACGGCACGTTTTTCAAGCCGCTTCAGCTGGTGCTGGAGGAGGAGCGCTTGCCCGACTACCGGGCGCTGACCCGCGCCATCGGCGTGGGCGCCTCCGTCGAGGCCGAGGGCACGCTGGTATTGACCCCCGGCGCAAAGCAGCCCTTTGAGCTGAAGGTGGACGCGCTCACCGTCATCGGCGTCAGCCCCGGCGACTACCCGCTGCAGAAAAAGCGGCACACGCTGGAGTACCTGCGCACCATCGCCCACCTCAGGCCCCGCGCGAACCTCTTTCAGTGCGCGTTCCGCATCCGCTCCATCGCCGCTCAGGCGGTGCACCGCTTTATGCACGATCGGGGCTTCGTCTACGTGCACACCCCCATCTTCACCGGCAGCGACTGCGAGGGCGCGGGCGAGATGTTCCAGGTGACCACGCTCAACATCGCCAACCCTCCCCGCACCGACGCCGGCGCGGTGGACTTTGACAAGGACTTCTTCGGAAAGCCGGTATCGCTGACGGTTTCGGGCCAGCTCAACGCCGAGGCCTTTGCGCTGGCCTTCCGCGATGTGTACACCTTCGGCCCCACCTTCCGCGCCGAGCAGAGCTACACCGCGCGCCACGCGGCGGAGTTCTGGATGATTGAGCCGGAGATGGCCTTCGCCACCCTTCGGGAGGACATGCTCTTTCAGGAGGACCTGGTCAAGTATCTGATCGGCGCCGTGCTGGAAGAGGCGCCGGAGGAGATGGCCTTTCTCAACGGCTTTGTCGATCCGGGCCTCATCGAGCGGCTCATTGCCGTGCGCGACG
This sequence comes from Eubacteriales bacterium, assembly GCA_029974035.1. Next base: position 35,760 of record JARKQG010000148.1, read on the forward strand.
CCGATTTTGCCCGCGTCAGCTACACCGAGGCGGTGGAGATCCTGAATAGCTGCGGCGCCGCCTTCGAGTACCCGGTGTTCTGGGGCTGCGATCTGCAGACCGAGCACGAGCGCTACCTGACCGAAAAGCACTTTGGCCGGCCGGTGTTCGTCACCGACTACCCCAAGGAGATCAAGGCCTTCTACATGCGCATGAACGACGACGGCAAAACCGTCGCGGCGGCGGACCTTCTGGTGCCGGGCATCGGGGAGCTGTGCGGCGGCAGCCAGCGCGAGGAGCGCGAGGACATCCTGCGCGGGCGCATCGAGGAAACGGGCATGAACCCCGAGGACTACTGGTGGTACCTGGAGCTGCGCAAGTACGGCTCGGTGCCCCACGCGGGGTTCGGCATGGGCTTTGAGCGGCTCATCATGTACCTGACGGGCATCGGCAACATCCGCGATGTGCTGCCCTTCCCGCGCACCACCCGGAACGCGGAGTTCTGAGGCAAGACAACCGCATAACAGACAGTTCGAGGCCCTCCTGTCTCTAAACAAAACCAGGTGGAAGGCGCCGCCAGGCGCTTTCGATAGGGGCGCTTTTTGCGCCCCTCAATTTTGGGCCGCCCTCAAGGCGGCCAATTTTTTTGGGAGGTACCGCCATGAAACCTGATCTCCGGTTCCTGATCCGCGCCGCGGTAATCGCCGCGCTCTACGCCGCCCTGACCCTCATCCTGGCGCCCATCAGCTACGGTCCGCTGCAGATGCGCGTTGCCGAGGCGCTGACGCTTCTGCCCATCCTGACCCCCGCCGCCGTGCCGGGGCTGTTTATCGGGTGTCTGGCGGCCAACCTCCTGGGCGGCGCAACGGCGCTGGACGTGGTGTTCGGCTCGCTGGCGACGCTGGCGGCGGCGCTGATGACCCGACGGCTGCGGGAAAAGCCGGTCCTCGCGGCGCTGCCCCCGGTGCTTGTCAACGCGCTGGTGGTGGGGGCGGTGCTGGCGCTGGCCTACAACCTGCCCTTCTGGCTGACGGCGCTGGAGGTGGGCGCGGGCCAGCTGGCCGCCTGCTTCGCGCTGGGCCTGCCGCTGTACTGCGCACTCCGGCGATTGCCCGCCCGCATCTGGTAGATGCGACAAAATTCTTACGCAATATGTCGGCCGCGTTTGTTAATTGTTTCCCGGAAGGCTTGAAATCGTAACAGAAATGAAATATAATGGAGGCGATCTACGGGCTGGAAGGAAGGTGTGCGTTTGAGCATGAAGGCTTGGATGAAGCGGCTTTTGGTTGCCGTTGCGATCCTGGCGTGCGCGGGGCTGATCCATCAGACCGCCGCGGATGCCGCGACGACATACAAGGCGAAATCCGCCTGCAAGCTTTACAGCAAGATATCCTCGAAGGCCAAGACGCGCAAGGTGACCAAGGGCCGCGCGGTCAAGGTGTACGCGGTCAAGGGCAAGTGGTGCAAGGTGACGGTGAGCGGCGTCAAGGGGTACATGCTGAAATCCTCGCTGACAAAGAACGTCAAGTCAAAATCCAGCTCCAGCTCCAGCTCCATCCGTACGCTGAGGAGCGGAAATTCCGGCTCTGCGGTCAAGAAGCTGCAGCAGCAGCTGGCAAGGCGCGGCCTCATCAGCAAGAGCGCCGTCAACGGGCGCTACGGCTCCGTCACGGTCCGGGCCATCCGCCAGTATCAGATGATGTCGGGCCTTTCGGTCTCCGGCACGGCCACCACCGCGACGATCCGCAAGCTGTTCTCCTCGAATAGCCGCCGCCCCAGCGTGACGGCCACCGCCTGGTCCAATTACTCGATGAGCAAGATCTTTCCCGACGGTGGCCTGGCCACCATTGTGGATCTCAATACCGGCGCGCGGCTTCGCATCCGCCGCGTAGGCGGCCACAACCACTTTGACGTAGAGCCGGCCTACGCCTCCGACACGGCGGTGCTTAGGCGCATGTACGGCGGCACCTGGTCCTGGAACAGCCGCGCGGTGCTGCTCATCGTCGGGGGGCGCTATATTGCCGGCGCCATCAACGGCATGCCCCACGGCGCGGAGATCAGCAAGTCCAACAACTTCAACGGTCAGTTCTGCCTGCACCTGAAGGGCAGCACCACCCACGGCAGCGGCGATTCCAATTCCGCCCACCAGTCGAACATCCGCCGGGTATACAATTACTTCAACTGATTTACGCAGGGTCCCTGCGTCCTCGGCTGTGCCGCGCCCCCAGCTGTGCCGGGGGCGCATTTCAATCATTTAATTTGACAGAATTTCGCGCAAGGCGTACAATGAAATGTGAAATTTTGACGATGAGGAAGATTTTTCATGAACATTTCGCACTCCTCCGAGCTGCGCCGGCTGTTTCTCAAATTTTTTGAATCCAAGGGCCACGCGGTGATTCCGTCGGCGTCGGTGATCCCCGAAAACGACCCGACGGTTCTGTTTACCACTGCGGGCATGCATCCGCTGGTGCCCTACCTTCTGGGGGCCAAGCACCCGATGGGCACGCGCCTCACCGACGTGCAGAAGTGCATCCGCACCGGCGACATCGAGGATGTGGGCGACGCCAGCCACCTGACGTTTTTTGAGATGCTGGGCAACTGGTCGCTGGGGGACTACTTCAAAAAAGACGCCATTGCCTGGAGCTGGGAATTTCTGACCAGCCCGGAATGGCTGGGGCTGGACCCCGACCGCCTGGCCTTTTCGGTGTTCGCGGGGGACGATGCCGTGCCCCGGGACGAGGAAGCCGCCGCCCTCTGGCGCGCCCAGGGCGTGCCGGAGGAGCGCATCTTCTACCTGCCCCGCAAGAACAACTGGTGGGGCCCCGCCGGCACCACCGGCCCCTGCGGGCCGGACTCCGAGATGTTCATCATCACCGATAAGGCGCCCTGCGGGCCGGACTGCTCGCCCGCCTGCGACTGCGGCCGCTACCTGGAAATCTGGAACGACGTGTTCATGCAGTACAACAAGCAGGCCGACGGCAGCTATCTGCCCCTCGAGCAGAAGAACGTGGATACCGGCATGGGCCTTGAGCGCACCATCGGCGTGCTGACGGGCGCGAAGTCCGTCTATGAGACCGATCTCTTTACCGGCATCCTGGGCAAGATCGCCGAGCTGTCGGGCAAAAAATACGGCGAAGACCCGGAGACCACCCGATCCATGCGCATCATTGCCGACCACGTGCGCACCGCAACCTTCATCATCGGCGACGACCGGGGCGTCACGCCCTCCAACGTGGACCAGGGCTACGTGCTCCGGCGGCTGATCCGCCGCGCGGTGCGCCACGGCATGAACATCGGCCTGCCCGTCGGCGCCACGTCGAAGATCGCCGAGGTCATCGTGGGCCAGTACGCTTCCGTGTATCCGGAGCTTGAGCGCAACCGCGCCCACATTCTGGAGCAGTTTGATCTGGAAGAGGATCGCTTCCAGCGAACGCTCCGGCAGGGCATGCGTGAATTTGACAAGCTGATCGCGGAGATCGGCCGCGTAAAGGGCGCGGTGGACGCCTTTGAGGCGGGCCTTGCCGTCGACCCGAAGGCCGCCGCGGAGGGCCTCGCCGCCCAGCTGCGCCCCACGCCGGAGAACCAGAGCGTGATCGCGGCGCTGCGTTCGGACGGCGCCGACGGCCCGGGGATCGCCCGGGAACTGCGCGCGCGCCTTTCGATGATCGACGGCCGCGCCGCCTTCAAGCTCTACGACACCTACGGCTTCCCCATCGAGATCACCACCGAGATGGCCCGGGAAAAGGGCCTGACGGTGGACGAGACGGGCTTTGCCGAGCGCTTCCGCCAGCACCAGGAGAAGAGCCACGCCGGCGCGGAGCAGCGCTTTAAGGGCGGCCTGGCGGACACCACCGAGGAGACGGCCAAGCTGCATACCGCCACCCATCTTCTGCACGCGGCGCTTCGCAGCGTGCTGGGGAGCGATGTGGCCCAGAAGGGCAGCAACATCACCGCCGAGCGGCTGCGCTTTGACTTTTCCTTCCCCCGCAAGATGACGCCGGAGGAGGTCAAGGCCGTCGAGGACATGGTGAACGGCTTCATCAGGGCCGGCGGCAAGGTGGTCTGCGAGGAGATGACTGTGGACGAGGCCAAGGCGGCGGGCGCCATTGGCCTGTTTGAATCCAAGTACGGCGAGCGCGTCAAGGTGTACACCATGGGCACCTTCAGCAAGGAGATCTGCGGCGGCCCCCACGCGGCGGACGTGGCGGACCTCGCGGGCTTCAAGATCCTCAAGGAGGAATCCTCCTCCGCGGGCGTGCGCCGCATCAAGGCCGTCATCGGGAAATAACACCAGGGAGGGCTGTGCCATGAAACACCTGTCGGAAATGAGCTTTGCGGAACTGCTGGACCCGAAGGGGTACGATTGCCCTCATTGCGGCAAGCACCACACCACCGGTCTCAAGGCCCTCGAAACGGGGCGCGGCGCCGTGAAGGCGCTGCCCGGCATGCTGAAGGCGCTGGGCATTGAAAAGCCCTTCATCGTGTGCGACAAAAACACCCACGCGGCCGCGGGCGAGGCGGTGGAGGCACTTCTGAAAGAGGCGGGCGTCCCCTACAAGCTCTACATGCTCACTGCGGACCATGTGGAGCCGGACGAGTTTTCCGTGGGCGCCATCGTGATGGCGATGGACCCTTCCTGCGACGGCGTCGTGGCCGTGGGCAGCGGCGTCATCAACGATTGCTGCAAGGTGGTGGCCCATGCGGCGGGCAAGCCCCAGGTGGTGGTGGGCACCGCGCCGTCCATGGACGGCTACGCGTCGGACTCCTCCTCCATGCACGTACATTCCGTCAAGTCCACGCTGTACAACGCCTGCCCCGTGGGCATTGTGTGCGACAGCGAAATCATGAGCCAGGCGCCGATGCGCATGCTGTGGGCCGGCCTGGGCGACATGATCGCCAAATACGTGTCCGTGTGCGAGTGGCGCATCGCCAACCTCATCATCGGGGAGGAATACTGCGAGGAGATTGCGGGGCTGATGCGCGCGTCGGTGAAAAAGATCGTCGACAACGCGCACCGGCTTTCCTCCAGGGACCCGGAGGCCATCCAGGCGGTGGCGGACGGGCTGGTCATGTCGGGGGTGGCGATGTCGTTTGCGCTGTCCTCCCGGCCCGCGTCGGGCCTCGAGCACTACTTCTCCCATATGTGGGAGATGATGGGCATGGAGCGCGGCCAGAAGGCCGACCTGCACGGCATCCAGGTGGGCGTGGGCACCCGGCTGACGCTGGGCCTTTATGACTGGATCAAAACCCTCACCCCGGACCGGAAGCGCGCCATGGACTTCATGGCCGCCTTTGACCCCGTGGCCTGGGAGGCGATGGTCCGCCGCATCTTCGGCGCCACCGCGCCGCAGATTCTGGCCATCGAGGCCCGCGCCAGGAAAAACGATCCCGACAACCACAAAAAGCGCTATGACGCCATCGAAGCGCATTGGCCCGAGATTCTGAAGATCATTGAAGAGGAACTGCCCGAGACCGATTCGATCGACCGCCTGATGCGCGAGCTTGAAATGCCCCGGGTGCCCAAGGATCTGGGCATCTCCGAGGAGGACGCCAAGGACGCCTTTACCGGCGCCCGCGAGATCCGCGACAAGTATTTGTCCTGCAGCGTGCTGTGGGACATGGGCCTGACCGAAGAAGCCCGGGCCCGGGTTCACGCGGAGTAGGCATTGGTAAGAAAGCGCGCCGGGGGATGCCCTCCGGCGCGCTCTTTTGCGGTTTTCAGGGCGCGGGGCATCGCTCCTCGCCCTTTGGCAGGGTGACGATCACCTCCACGCTGGAGGGGGTATCCACCACGCGGCTGACCGCCCGGACGCCGACCCGGTTCAGCGAGCGCACGGTGGAGAGCAGCGCGTTGACGAACATGCGCTGATCTCGGCAGTAGATGCGCACCCGCCGGGGCTTCGGAACGGCGCGGCCCAGGCGCTCGACGGCGCTCTCCAGCGCGCGCACGCTCATGCCCTCCGCCGCGGCCCGCTCCACCAGCATCCGTTGCGCGGTTTCGCCCGGCGCGCCCAGCAGCGCCCGCGCGTGGCGCTGGCCCAGCGGCGCGTCCCGCAGCGCGCTCAGCACGGCGGGCGGCAGCGTGAGCAGCCGCAGAAGGTTTGCCACCGCGCTCTGGCTGCGGCCCAGCCGCTGGGCCACCTCCCGCTGGGTCAGCCCGTAGCGCAGGATCAGCCGCTGGCAGGCCTCGGCCTCGTCCAGGTAATGCAGATCCTCCCGCTGCAGGTTTTCCACCAGCGACAGAATCGCGGCCTCGCCGTCGGAGGCCTCCACCACCAACGCGTCTACGGTGCGCGCGCCCAGCTTTTTCAGCGCCCGCATGCGCCGCTCGCCGGCGATCAGCTCATACCCGCCGCCCACGGCCCGCACCATCGGCGGCGACAGAAGCCCGTCCCGCTGGATGGATTGGGCCAGGGCGGCGATGGAATCCTCGTGAAAGCGGCTGCGCGGCTGCTGGCCGGACGGCGTCACCGCGTCGATGGGCACCCGCCGGATCACGCGGCGCAGCGTGTACTGCTCCATCTCAGGCCCTCCAAACAAAAATCCCGCACTATATATGCGGGAGGGCCGGGCGCAAGGCGCGTTCGACGATCATTTCGCCGTGACAGGGACAAGGGGGCTGAACGGGTACCAACCCGCGCGCCGGCGCGCGGCCGCGCGTCGGAGCCCGGCTATTTCGCGTATTCGCGGATGGATTTGAGTACGTTTTTCAGGCCGTTGGCCGAGGGCTCTTTTTCCATCGCGTCGATCAGCGCGCCGCGGTTCTTGTAGACCTCCACCACCCGCGCCCGGAGGGTCTCCGGCGTCATGTCCTCCTGGAAGAGCACCTGGGCAAGGCCCCGAGCCTCGAAGGACTGGGCATTTAAGATCTGGTCGCCCCGGCTGGCCGACTTCGGATACGGGATCAGCAGCGACGGCTTGCGAAGGGCCAGGATTTCCGACAAGGTGTTGGAGCCCGCGCGGGAGATGAGCAGATCCGCCGCCG
>JARKQG010000040.1 GCA_029974035.1 Eubacteriales bacterium
CTGGTGGCGGGCCGCGCCATTTCCGGCACCCACCGCGCCCACGCCTCCTACCGGGTGATGTCCATCTGCATGGCGATGGGCCAGGCGGCGGGCATCGCGGCGGCGCTTTGCCGGCGCGCGGGCGTTTCGCCCCGGAACCTGGACCCCGGAGATCTGCGCCGCGCGCTGGCGGAGGCGGGCGTGGACCTCGATAGCCCGTGACCGGCTCCGCCAAACCTTCTTCCCGCTGCGCTTGACTTGTGCGTGCATGAATTGTATAATTATGTACAGTGCGCTGTGCAAACGCACAATGCGGCGATTTTACAACGGGGAAGTGTTGTGGGTGTACGTCAAGAAAGTTCTGGACGACCTGATCCGCAGGAATCCGGGGGAGTACGAGTTTCATCAGGCCGCAACGGAGGTGCTTGAGGCGCTGGCGCCGGTGGTGGAATCCAGCCCCCAATACCGCGAACACGGGATCCTGGAGCGGATCACCGAGCCCGACCGGGTGATCTCGTTTCGCGTCGCGTGGCGCGACGACTGCGGAAATGTCCGGGTCAACCGGGGCTACCGCGTGCAGTTTTCCAACGCGATCGGCCCGTACAAGGGCGGGCTGCGCTTTCACCCGTCCGTCAACGCGGGCATCCTGAAGTTCCTCGGCTTCGAGCAGATCTTCAAAAACGCGCTGACGGGGCTGCCCATCGGCGGGGGCAAGGGCGGCAGCGACTTTGACCCCAAGGGCAAGAGCGACGGCGAGGTCATGGCCTTTTGCCAGAGCTTCATGACGGAGCTGAGCCGGTACGTGGGCAAGGACGTGGATGTGCCGGCGGGCGATATCGGCGTGGGCGCGCGGGAGATCGGCTACCTGTACGGCCAGTATAAGCGGATGACCGGGCTGCACGAGGGCGTGCTCACGGGCAAGGGGCTCACCTACGGCGGCTCGCTGGCCCGCAAGGAGGCCACGGGATACGGCCTGATGTATCTGATGGACGAAATGCTGATCGGCAACGGCAAGGGGCTGGAGGGCGCCACGGTGGCCGTCTCCGGCGCCGGGAACGTGGCGATCTACGCCTGCGAGAAGGCGGAGCAGCTGGGCGCGAAGGTGGTCACCCTGTCGGATTCCACCGGCTGGGTGCACGATCCCGAGGGCATCCGGCTGGACGTGGTGAAGCGCATCAAGGAGGAGGAGCGCAAGCGGCTTCGAGAATATGTGAAGTACGTTCCGGGCGCGAGCTACCGGGAGACCGGGAGCGTCTGGGACGTCCCCTGCGATATCGCGCTGCCCTGCGCCACCCAGAACGAGCTGTCGCTGGAAAACGCGCGGACGCTGATCCAAAACGGCTGCCGGGCCGTCGGCGAGGGCGCGAACATGCCCACGGTGCCCGAGGCGGTCCGCGCCTTCCGGGAGGCGGGCGTGCTCTTTGCCCCCGGAAAGGCGGCCAACGCGGGCGGCGTCGCCACTTCCGCGCTGGAGATGACGCAAAACAGCATGCGGCTTTCCTGGACCTTCGACGAGGTGGACCGGCAGCTCAAGCAGGTGATGGAGCGCATCTTCCGCCAGATGGACGACGCGGCCAAGGCCTACGGCCATCCGGGCGACTATGTTTCCGGGGCCAACATCGCCGGCTTCCTGAAGGTGGCCGACGCGATGATCGCCCAGGGGGTCGGCTGAGCCGCTATCGCGCGGAGCGTCAGGGTTTCAAACGGCCGGGCCGGGGCGCAAGCCCCGGCCTTTGGGTATGGCACAAATACGCCGCATTTCCATTAAGATCCCTTGAATGCGCCGGGTTCCCTTGCCGTGTGACGGAAGAAATGCTATAATCAGGATGGCGCGGATACACGCCTTCATTTTGTTTGCCACTCCGCATTTCAGCTACGAAAGGATACGGACATGACCCAACGAGAATCCGAGTGGGACGACGGGGTTCCCTTGGTTCAGCCGGATCGGAAGCGCGCCGCGCCGCAGCCGGTCGTCTGGGCGCGGGCGAAGGACCCTGTTTCCTACCTGATCGCCAAACGGGCCATGGACCTTCTGCTGTCCGGCCTGGCGCTGATCGTGCTCTTTCCGTTCCTGATCGTCGTGGCGGCGATCATCTGCCTGGACGACCCCACGGGCGGTCCCATCTTTGTGCAGGACAGGGTGGGCAAAAACGGAAAGGTCTTTCGGTTTTTCAAGTTTCGCAGCATGGTGGCGGACGCCGAGGACCTCCTGGACGGGCTGCGGGATCAAAACGAGATGGACGGGCCCGTCTTCAAAATTCGGGATGACCCCCGGGTCACCCGCTTCGGGCGGTTCATCCGCAGAGCCAGCATCGACGAGCTGCCGCAGCTGGTCAACATCCTCCGGGGGGACATGTCGCTGGTCGGCCCAAGGCCGCCGCTGCCCCGGGAAGTGGCCCAGTACGGCCCCTACGAGATGCAGCGCCTAATGGTCAAGCCCGGCCTCACCTGCTACTGGCAGGCCCGCGGGCGCAACAAAATCAAGTTCCACCAGTGGATGGAGCTGGACATGAAGTACGTGTACCACCACAATCTGTGGATCGACATCAAGCTGTTGTTTCTGACGGCGCGGAGCGTGCTGACGGGAAAGGGCGCCATGTGAGGGCGCCCGATCTTCTTTTGGGGCGCGCCCAGGTTATTTTTGAAAACTGTTGACTTTTTGCTCTCGGAGGGGTAAAATATTACATAAGTGTTACAAGGAGGTGTTCCGGGTTCATGAGGAGTCCCCTGAAGCGCATTTTCATTGCCCTGGTCGTACTCACCCTCTTCGCGTCCTCCGCGTTGGCGGAGGGTACGTCGGGCGAGCAAAAGTTGTCCCTGACCACCGGTTTGCCCACCGAAAAAGCGTACAAGCCGGTCCAAATCACCTTTGACAACGAGCCGGGGGCTCGGCCGCAGCTGGGCATGTCGCATGCGGACGTGGTGTACGAGTTTGAATGCTACACCGGCGGCTACACGCGTTACCTGGCCATCTACAACGACGATGTGCCCGAGAACGTCGAGGGCTGCCGCTCCACCCGCGTGCCCGCGCTGGAGATGTACTGGAACTTCGGCGGCGCGCTGGCGCACTACGGCGGCTGGAACCGCGGCAAGGCGGACGTGAACGCCTACATCGCCAACCTCAAGGTGGACGCGCAGTTTGACGGCATCAAGGGCGACCCCCACTATCACCGCGACAAGAAGCGCAAAATGCCCCACAACGCGGTGGCGGAGCTGCAGAACATGCTGGCGGACACTCCGGAGGTTGCGGAGCGCCAGATGCTCACCTTCAGCGCGGACAGCCCCACCGTCAAGGGCGAGGACGCGAAGGCGTTCACCGTTTCCTTCCGCAAGGGGTACGTTTCCACCTTTGAATACGACGCCGACAGCAAGCTGTACAGCTATCTCTTCAACGGCAAGCAGATGAAGGACGGGCTGGACAATACGCCGCTTACCTACGCCAACGTGATGGTCATCAAGCACAAGTACTGGTTTGAGGACGGCCGCTCCAACACCCCGATGATCGACTCCACCGGCACCCACGCCGTGGAATACTTCATCGGCGGCAAGCACTTCACCGGCAGCTGCGAGCGGGCGAGCATCTTCGAAACCACGAAGTTCTACGACGACGAGGGCAACCCCGTGCAGTTTACGCCCGGGAAGACCTTCATCCTGCTGCCCGACGAGGCGCGGGAAATCCAGTACGACGCCTGATCGCGCAACGCGGACCCCTCCCGCGGCTTCCCGTCGGGAGGGGCCTTTCTCTTTGGCGCGGCGGAAGGATTTACAGGTTGTTCCGCCGCGCAAATTATGGTATGATTTGCACAGAAAATGAGGACAAAAAAGGGGGAGAAACACGCGCCCGGGTTCCGGAGAACCGCGTGGAATTGAATACGTTTGATGGCTAAACGCAAGCTGTACGGCACGGTCATTGTCACATACCGCTGCAACGCGCGCTGCAATATGTGCGATTGTTACAAGGACCCCACGAAGCCTTCGGAGGAAATCACGCTGGACGTGATCCGTAAGCTCCCCGAGATGGCCTTCACCAACATCACCGGCGGCGAGCCCTTCATCCGTCAGGACATTCCGGAAATTGTCCGGGAGCTGTACAAAAAGACGGACCGCATTGTCATTTCGACAAACGGCTATTTTGGTGACCGCATCCTGTCGCTGTGCGAGCAGTTTCCAAAGGTCGGCATCCGCATCAGCATTGAGGGGCTTCAAAAGACCAACGACCTGATCCGGGGCATTCCGGACGGCTTCAACCGCGGCTACGGCACGCTGAAAAAGCTGGTGGAGATGAAGCACCCGGACGTGGGCTTTGGCATGACCGTACAGGACATGAACTGTCACGATCTGATGCCGCTGTACCGCCTTTCGGACGAGCTGGGCATGGAATTCGCCACGGCGACGCTGCACAACTCGTTTTATTTCCGAAAAAATGACAACAAGATTATCGATAAGCGGGAAGTCAGCGAGTGCTTCGAGGCGCTGATCAACGAGTTGCTGGCCTCCAAATCCCCGAAGAAGTGGTTCCGGGCCTACTTCAATCACGGGCTCATCAACTACATCTACGGGCAGAAGCGGCTTCTGCCCTGCGAGATGTCCGACGACGGCTTTTTCATTGATCCTTTCGGCGACGTGCTGCCCTGCAACGGCATGGCGGAGAAGGCGTCCATGGGCAACCTGGGCGATATGGATTGGGACGAGCTCTGGAACAGCGACCGCGCCCGGGCGGTGCGCAGCCAGGTGAAGCACTGTGACCGCAACTGCTGGATGATCGGCAGCGCCGCCCCGGCGATGCATAAGCGCGTCTGGGTGCCGGCCTGGTGGGTCCTCCGGCACAAGCTGCCAGGAAGGCGCTACCGCCTGAGCGAGAACAGGTTTATTTCCGATGAAAAATGACTTAAAGTCCCGGCCGCTCCGCGTGGTCATGCTGGGACAAAAGCGCGTGCCCGGCCGCGAAGGCGGCGTCGAGGTGGTCGTGGAGGAGCTGGCCGCCCGCATGGCGAAGCTGGGCGTCGAGGTGACGCTCATCAACCGCCGCCGCCGGGGTGTGCCGCGGATTCGCTCCTACGCGGGCGCGCGCGTGCGGTGGGCGCCCACGGTGGAGGACCCGCGCCTGAACGCCGTCGTGTACGCGTTTTTTGCGATGCTGATGGCCGCCTTCGGCCCCTATGACGTGATCCACGTCCACGCCGAAGGCCCCTGCGCGATGCTGCCCATCGCCAAGCTCACCCGCAAGCGCACGGTGGCCACCATCCACGGGCTGGACTGGCAGCGCGCCAAGTGGGGCGGCTTTGCCAGAGCGTTTTTGCGCCTTGGCGAAAGGTGCGCGGCCCGGTGCGCGGACGAGGTCATCGTGCTGTCCAGGGATGTCCGGAGATACTTTCTCGAACGGTACGGCCGCGAAACGCGGCTGATCGGAAACGGCGTCAGCCCCGCGTCCGACCGCCCGGCGAGGCTTATCCGGGAAAAGTGGGGGCTGGAAAAGGACGGGTACATCCTGTTTCTGGCGCGGATCGTGCCGGAAAAGGGCCTGCACGAACTGCTGGAGGCCTTTGAAGGCGTCCGGACGGACAGGCGCCTGGTGGTGGCGGGCGAGCTTTCCGGCGGCGGCTACGAGGACTCCGTGCTCGAAATGGCCGCGAAGGACCCCCGCGTGCTGGTGGCGGGGTTCGCCTCCGACGCGGTGCTGGACGAACTGTACACCAACTGCCTTTTGTACGTGCTGCCCAGCCACGTTGAGGGGATGCCCATGTCGCTGCTGGAGGCGATGAGCCACGGCTGCCTTTGTCTCACCAGCGACATCCCGGAGAACCGGGACGTCCTGAACGGCGCGGGCCTTATGTTTGAAAAGGGCAGCGTTGAATCGCTCCGGGCGGCGCTGGAGGGCGCGCTGGCCGGCCCCCACGGGGCGCTGAAGGCCGCCGCGCGGCGGCGCGTGAGGTCCTTCGGCTGGGACGATGTCACCCGGCGCACGATCGAGATTTACCGGAAGGCCTAGGAGGAGCGCATTGACGATCATCCTTGTCAACTACCGTTACTATGTCAGCGGCGGCCCGGAGGTTTACCTGTTCGCGGTCAAGGCGCTGCTGGAGTCCGCGTCCGTCCGGGTGGTGCCCTTTTCGGTGGAAAGCCCCCGGAACGTTCCGGACGGCTCCGGCGCGGTGTTTGTCGGGGGCCGCGGCGGGGACGGCGAGGCCAAATTTGATGAGATCAAAAAGACGCCCCGGAGCCTTGCGCGCCTTTTCCGCGGCGCGGTGTACAACCCGGAGGCCGAGCGGGCGCTGCGCGCGCTGATCCGGCGCGAGAAGCCGGACGCCGTGTATGTGCTGCAGCAGGTCAACGCGCTGTCGCCCAGCGTGTTCGAGGCCTGCCGCAAGGAGCGGGTGCGCCTGGTGCACCGGCTGTCGGATTTCAACCTGATGTGCCCGCGCTTTGACTTTCTGCGGGCGGGCGCGGTCTGCACCGACTGCATCGGCGGCCGCTACGCCGGCGCGATCGCCAACCGGTGCGTCAAGGGCTCGCTCCCGGCGACGCTGGTGCGCGTGTTCGCCATGAAGCTGGCCCGGCGCCTGGGCTGGTACCGCGGGATCAGCGCCTACGTGGCGCCGTCGGCCTTCACCGGAAGGCTCTTGGCCCAATCGGGCGTCGATCCGCGGCGGATCGTCCACATCCCCACCTTCGTGGACGCCGCCGCCGTCGCGCCGCGCTACGGCGGGGACTACATCCTCTACCTGGGGCGTCTCTCCCCGGAGAAGGGGGTGGACACGCTGATTGACGCCCTGGCGCGGATGCGCGCCGACGCGCCGGCGGTGGTGCTGGGGGACGCCGAATCGGAATGCGGAAAGGCGATCGCGCGGATGGTCCGCGAGGCGGGACTGGAGCGCCGCGTGCGCTTTCCGGGGTTTTTGCGCGGGCAGCCCCTCGCCGACGCGATTGACGGCGCGCGGCTGGTGGTCATCCCGTCGAAATGGTACGACAACATGCCCAACGCGGTGCTGGAGGCCTACGCCCACGGCAAGTGCGTCGTCGCCTCCGACCTGGGCAGCCTGGCGGAGATGGTGGAAGACGGCGTGACGGGCAGGCGCTTTGCCCCCGGCGACGCGGACGACCTGGCGGAGAAGCTGGAGGCCGTGTGGTCGTCGCCGCGGGAAGCCGAGGCGATGGGCCGGAACGCCCGCGCGAAGTGCGCGGGCGAGTACGCCCCCGAGGCGCACCTCGCCCGGCTCCTGGCGGTGCTGAAGGGCGGCCCGGCATGACGGAGCAGCTGATCCTCATGGCCGCGTACAACAACGCCCGGTTCATCCGCCGTCAGCTGGACAGCATCCTGCGCCAGTCGGCGGAAGACTGGCGCCTGATCGTGCGCGACGACGGATCGACCGACGAAACGCGCGACATCCTGCGGGCGTACGCGGCGCGGGACGCGCGCATCGAATGCCACTTCAACGATTCCGGCGAGCGCGGCGCCTACCCGAACTTCCACCACCTGATCGGCCTGGTCAAGGCGCGGAGCGACTACCGCTACGTCGTCTTTTCCGACGCGGACGACGAGTGGCGGGAGGACCGGCTGGAGCGGCTCCTGGCCGCCGCGCGCGGCTCGGGAGCGCAGGACCTGCCCCGCCTCTATTACAGCAGCTTCGCCGTCATCGACGAAAACGGCGCGGTGAAGACCCCGGATCAGGGCCGCCTTATAGACCTTCGGATGGAGAGCCGGTGGGCGCTTTTGTTCCACCGCGACAAGGTATGGGGCTGCACGGCCATGGCCAACCGCGCGCTGATCGAAAGGGTGCCCGAGTCGCCGGGGCTTGACAGGCGCCTGGTCGCCCACGACGCCTATCTGGCCAACTACGCCCTCGTCTACGGGGAATGCGTGTATGTGGATGAGCCGCTGGTGTTCTACCGCAGGCACGGCGGCAACGCGTCGGGCTTTGCGCAGGGGGGGATCCTGCGCGCCCTGGCGAGGGCCCTTGGCGGCGCGCGCCCCGGCACGGCCATGGCGGCCACCCTCCGCCAGTCTGTCGAAACGCTTGACGAAATGCTCCGGGAGGACCCGAGCCATGCCCAGCTCGCCCGCGTGCGGCGGCTGATCCTGAGGGGCGGGCTTCCCGCCGCGTACTTTTGCGCCCGGGAGCGCGTCCGCCTGTCCCGATGGGACAAGACGCTGGCGTTTTACACGCTTCTCCTGGCCGCGGGGTACCGGCGCGGGCTTTCGCCAGAGAGGAGGTAACGAGCGTTGATTTTTTTGCTGATCGCCACATATCTCGCACTGTTTGTCCTGTCCTTCCGGCGCTTTGACCGGGACATCTTCTCGCCGCCCACGGCGCTGAGCGCGCTGTTTGCGCTCAGCGCGATCATCTCCACCTACAACATGGACAAGTGGGACATGTGGAGCTTCCACGCCAACACCTACGGCCTGTTTACCTGGGGCCTGGCGGTGTTTATCGGGGTGAGCTACGTCGTTCAGAAGCTGGTCTTCAAGACGGACGCGCATTCCGTGCCCCGGCCGGCCGGCCCTTCGGGCAGGGCCGCGCTCAACCCGAACCAGGTGACGCTGTGGCTGGTCATCCTGATGGACGTCGCGATCCTCGCGCTGTTCTACCGCGAGGTGTTCAGAATCGCGGTGGAAAAGGGCGGGTACGCGGGCGGCGGCTACGCGGCGCTGATGACGGCCTACAAGGACGCCAGCTCCTACAAGGGCGTGCTTTCGCTGGAGGAGGGCATTCCGGTCTACCTCAACCAGCTCATCAAGCTGATGACGGTGTTCGGCTACGTCTACATGTATTTTTTCATCAATAATGCGGTGGTGCACCGCCTGAAAAAGCGGGACTGGCTTTTGCTCCTGCCGATTTTTCTGTACATTTTGCAGAAGCTGCTCAACGCGGGCCGGATCGAGCTTCTGGGCGTGGCGGCGGCGGCGGTGATGATGTGGTACATGCTGTGGCGCCGTGCCTACGGGTGGCGGCGCGGGGTGAACCTGAAGTTGGTGGCCGTCTGCGGCGGCAGCTTTATCGCGGTGATCCTGGCGTTTTACCTGCTCCGCAACGTGGTGGGCCGCAACTCGAGCCGGGACTTCCTCTCCTACATCGCGAATTACGCGGGCAGCTCGACCCGGCTGTTTGACCTGTACCTGCAGGACCCGACGCCGCCCGGCGCGTGGGGGCAGGAGACGTTCTACTCCATCCACCGGTTTCTCGCCAAGTACGGCATTTCCGGCGGCGAGATGTTCTCCAAGCACCTGGAGTACCGCTACGTGGGCGATGTGAACGTGGGCAACGTGTACTCCGCCTTCCGCCGCTATTACCACGACTTCGGCTTTCTGGGGCTGACGGTTTTGCAGGCGGTCAGCGCGCTGATCTACAACACCTTCTACGTCGCCGTCAAGTACCGGAAGCTTCGCCCGGACGGCCGCATCGCCGATTTTTCGCTGCTGATGTACTCGTTTATCGTGTACGCGCTGTTCATCATCCCGATTGACGACCACATCTACTCCACGGAGCTGTCCGTCAGCACCTTCACCAGCTACGTCCTTTTGTACGCAGCCTACTGGGCCGCGCTGAATCTGGACTGGCGAACGTGCTTTGACGGGGTTCTGCGCCGCGCAAAGCGCATCGGAGGGCGGATCGGGAGGGGATCATGAACGGCTTGGGCAGGCGGGCCTTTGTGCGAAACCTCTCGTTTGCCTTCGCCGCCCAGGCGATATCGCTGCTGCTCAGCGCGCTGACCACGCTGCTGCTGCCCCGGTTTCTGGGCGTCGAGGCCTACGGATACTGGCAGCTGTTTCTGTTTTACGCCAGCTACGTGGGGTTTTTCCATTTCGGCCTGAACGACGGCGTGTACCTGAAGTTCGGAGGGACGCCCTACCGCGACATGGACAAGCGGTCGATCGGCGCGCAGTTCCGGTTCGGGATGGCGTTTCAGTCGATTATCGCGCTGGGTGCCGCGCTGGTGTGCCTGAAGCTGACGCCGGACGGCGCGCGCCGGTTTGTATGGATCGCCACGGCGGTCTACATGCTCCTGTTCAACGCGACGCTGTACCTGGGGTACGTATTCCAGGCCGCCAACGAAACCAGGCTGTACTCGATCTCGGTCATCATCGACAAGTGCTTTTTCATGGTGGCGATCGCGGCGCTGCTTTTAAGCGGGGCGCGCGATTTCCAGACGTACGTGGTTTTGTACCTGGCCGCCAAGGCGGTGTCCCTCGGCTACTGTCTGGTCCGGGGACGGGAAATCGTATTTGCCCCGAGGATGCGGGCCGCGGACGCGGCGGCGGAGTCGCTGGCCAGCATCCGGATCGGCGCCAACCTGATGCTGGCCAACATCGCCTCGATGCTGATTCTGGGCATCGGCCGCTTCTTTATCGACCGGGCGTGGGGCATCGAGGCCTTCGCCCGATTTTCCCTGTCGCTGCAGCTGACCAGCTTCTTTTTGCAGTTCATCTCGCAGGTGAGCATCGTGCTGTTCCCGGCGCTCAGAAGGTTGGAGACGGACCGGCAGAAGGAGTTCTTCGGCCTGGCCGGCGACGCGCTGGGCCTGATCCTTCCGGCGGTGCTGCTTTTGTACGCGCCGGCGCGGGTCGTCCTGGGGCTGTGGCTGCCCAGATACCAGGAGAGCCTTGCCGGCATGGCGCTGCTTCTGCCCATCTGCCTTTTCGACGGCAAGATGCAGATGCTGTACAGCACCTTTTTCAAGGTGCTGCGCAGGGAGCGGGCGCTTCTGGCGGTCAACCTGGCGTCGATGCTGCTCAGCGCGCTTCTGGCGGTGATCGGCGTCCACATCCTGAAGAACCTGCACTTCGTGATCCTGTCGATGGTGGCGTCCGTCGCCTTTCGGAGCTTGGTTTCGGAGGTCTACCTGTCGCGGCTGATGCGGCGCAAGGTGGGCCTTAACGCCGCGGCGGAGGTGGGGCTGGCGGCGGGGTTCATGCTGCTGTCCTGGTACCTGCCGCCCTGGCACGCCTTTTTCGCCTACGGCGCGCTGTACGCGGTCTTTCTGTGGTGCGGCCGCGGGCGCGCGCGGCGCGTGGCCGCCGCGCTCAGGGCCGCGCCCGGGCCGGGATGAGATGCGGTCACAGCCGCACGCTGATCTGCTGGGCGATCATGATCAGCTTGGCGGCGTAGTTCTGGATGGCCTCCTTTTCAAAGCGCGGGGAGGGGCCCGTGATGCTCATGGCGCCCACCAGGTTGCCGTTGCGGTCGAACACCGGCACGCCGACGCAGCACACGCCGTGCTCGTGCTCCATGTTGTCGATGCTGTATCCCTGGCGGCGGATGCGGTCCAGTTCCCGCGTCAGGCTGGCGATGTCGGTGATGGTCTGGGCGGTGAAGGATCTCAGCGACTGGCGGCTCATGGCCCTGGATGCTTCCCCCGGCGGCAGGAAGGCGAGGATCGCCTTGCCCAGCGAGGTGCAGTACATCTCCGCCTGCTCGCCGAGGATGCTGCGCACCGCCAGCGACGATACCGGATAGGCCCCCTCCAGGTAGATGATCCTGCCCTCGTTGGGGATGGCGAAGAACACCGTTTCGCCCACCTCGTCCGCCAGCGCCTGCATGAAGGGCTTGAGCACCTTGTGAAGCCCCAGGTTGAAATTGATGATATAGGAAAGCTCCAGCACCTTGAGCCCCAGGCGATACTTGCTGGTGCGCTCATCGCGCTCCAGGTAGCCGCTCTGTTCAAAGGTGGAGACGATGTTGTGCACGTTGCTCTTGCACAGGCCCAGCTGGTCCGAGATCTCCGTGATGCCCAGTTCCGGCGTCTTTGCCGTAAAGCACTCCAGCACGCGCAGCGCCTTTGCCAGGGATTTGACCTTCGGTTCGTCGTACATGTGTCAGTGCCTCCTCTCGCCCTTATTATAGCAATGCGTTCTGTATGTGTAAACACCGTTCTGTTTCTTATGTTCAGTTCATCAATCTTTTCGGCGTTCATTCATAAAGAAACTTATACATATTTTATTGACTGGGCTTCCTGAATTGTGATACAGTAGGGTCGATGTAAAGAATCGCGGCTGTTTTTTACAAAACATCGGCCAGATCCTGCCCGACCGACGTCACTCTGTTCCCAAAAAGAGGAACAACGTTCACCATTATGGAATAGGAGGAATGACCCAATGAAGCGCCTGATCTCCCTGACGCTCACCATGCTTCTCGCGCTCAGTCTCCTGACGGGCTCTCTGCCGGGCGCTCTGGCGGAGGCCGCCACTGCCGACCACCCCAAGACCATCACCTTCTGGCACACCTGGGGCGCGGCCAACCACCCCAACAAGCCCATCGTGGACGAGGTGGTGGCCTTCCTGGAGGACAAGTACGACATCACCATCGAGCAGGACTCCACCGATTTTGAATCCTACAAGATCAAGCTGGCCACGGCCTACGCCGCCGGCGAAGCGCCGGACATCGCCCGCGGCTGGTCGCTGGGCTTTATGCAGCCCTTTGTGGAGGGCGGAAAGCTCTTGGCGCTGGACGAGTACATGACCGACGACTTCAAGGCCAAGCTGCTTCCCGGCACCACGGACAACATGACCTTTGACGGCAAGGTGTACGGCCTGCCGATGGGCATCACCACGCCCGCGCTGTTCGTCAACCGGCCCATGTTTGAGGAGGCGGGCCTGGAGCTGCCCACCGACTGGGACAAGCTGGTCACCGCCGTCAAGTACTTCAAGGAAAAGGGCGTCGTGCCCATGGCGCTGGGCGCGAAGGACTATTCCACCCTGGGCATCTACTACGATTCCATCCAGCTGCGCGCCGCCGGCCCCGAGGCCGTGACCAACGCGCTGATGAAGAAGACGGACTACTCCGCGCCGGAATTTCTGGAGGGCGTCAACAAGCTCAAGGAGCTGATCGACATGGGCGCCTTCTCGCCCGCCGCCGCCGGCATGAGCCGAGATGAGTCCGAGGTGGACGTGTTCAACGGCAAGATCCCCATGTACTTCCACGGCAACTGGGTGGTCGCCCAGTACTACATGGATTCCTCCAGCGTCAACCCCGACGACATTGAAATTCTGCCCATGCCCGCCTGGGACGGCGCGGCGAGCGACACCTCCAGCATCATCGGCGGCGTGGGCGACGCGTTCTACGTGAACGCGGATACCGAATACCCCGAGTTTATGACCATGGTGATGCAGGACATGTGCTACGCCTTCGCCAAGGGCATCTACGAGCGGGGCACCGGCCTTCCCGCCTACACCATCTCCGAGGCCGACACCGCGGACATGAAGCCGCTGTTCAAGAAGATGGTAGAATACACCGGCAAGGCCACGTCGCTGACCAACGCCACCGACTTTGTGCTGACCGGTGTGGACGTGGAACAGTTCTACCAGAGCCTGCAGAGCCTTCTGATCGGCGCGATCACGCCCGAGCAGTACATTGAAAACATGAACGCCATCAACCAGAATACATAACCGGACGACGCGCCGGCACCGCCCGGGCCATCGGGCCCGGGCGGGCGCCGGCATCCGCGCGGGAGGAACGCAATGGACAAGCTGCTTCGGGACAAAAAGGCGATCATTCTGTTTATGCTGCCGGCCACGGCGCTGTTTTTGGGCGTGATCATCCTGCCGATCCTCATGTCCGCCCGCTACAGCCTGCTGGACTGGAACGGCATGTCCGCCGGAACCTTTGTGGGGCTGGACAACTTTGTGCGCCTGTTCACCGACGCCAAGGAGGGCTTCATGGCCGCGGCCGTGAATTCCTTCACCTATGCGCTGTGCGCGGTCTTCATCCAGCTGCCCATCGCGCTGATCTTTGCGCTGATCCTCGCCTCCGGTGTCAAGGGCGAAAAGCTCTACATCACCGTGTTCTTCGTCCCGGTGCTGATCTCCACCGTGGTGACGGGCCAGCTGTGGATGCGGGTGTACGACATGCAGTACGGCATCCTGAACCGCCTTCTCAACTTCCTGGGCCTGCACAGCTGGACAAACGCCTGGCTGGCCAACCCCAAGACGGCCATGGGCTGCGTGTTTGTCGCGCTGGTGTGGCAGTTCATCGGCTACCACATGCTTTTGATGTACGCCGCGATCAAGACCATTTCCCCCGAAATTTCCGAAGCCGCCCGGATCGACGGCGCGGGCTTCGTCCAGGCCTCGCTGAGGATCATCATCCCCCTCATCAAGCCCATGATCCGCGTCTGCCTGATCTTCGCGGTGGTCGGGGCGCTGAAGATGTTCGACCTGGTCTACATCATGACCGGCGGCGGCCCCGCCCGCGCCACGGAGGTGCCCAGCACGCTGATGGTGACGACCATCTTCCGCCGGAACCTGTACGGCTACGGCAGCGCGATGGCGGTGTTCATCATACTGGAATGCTTCCTGTTTGCCTACCTCATTCGGAAGAGCGTCAGGGTGGAGGAATAGCGCGATGACGGCAAAGAAAGAAGGGCGAATCCATCTGCCCGGCATCCTTCTACAGGCCTTCCTGGGGCTGTGGATGCTGATCCAGATCTTCCCGCTGTACTGGCTGGCGTCGTTTTCCCTGAAGACAAACGACGAGATCTTCTCCTCAAACCCCATTGGCCTGCCCCGCGACTGGCTGTTTTCCAACTACTCCGTCGCGCTGTCGGACGCCAAGGTGGGCCTTTACCTGGGCAACAGCGTGCTGGTCACGGGCACCACGATCCTCTTGACACTGCTGTTCGCGCTGATGGCCTCCTACGCCATGATCCGGATGCGCTGGAAGCTGCGCGGCGCGTCCAGCAGCCTTTTCATGCTGGGGCTGACCATCCCGATCCACGCGTCGCTTCTGCCCATCTTCCTGATCCTGCGCACGCTGGGCATGGTCAACAGCTACTGGGCGCTGATCATTCCCTATACGGCCTTTGCCATCCCCATGGCCATTTTGATGTTCTCCGGCTTCATGGCGGACATCCCCTACGAAATGGAGGAATCCGCCTGCATCGACGGCTGCAACATCTACGGCATCATGGTCCGGATTATCCTTCCGCTGATGCGTCCGGCGCTGGCCACCGTGTCGATCTTTACCTTCCTGTCCGCGTGGAACGAATTGATGTTTGCCGTCACCTTCATCAGCAAGCAGCAGTACAAGACGCTGACGGTGGGCATCAAGACCATGGTGGCGGACTTCGGCGTCCAGTGGGGCCCCATCGGCGCGGGGCTGATGGTGGCAACCATCCCCACGGTGCTGATCTATATCTTCCTGAACAAGCAGGTGCAGCAGAGCCTCATCGCCGGCGCGGTCAAGGGATAATCGGGCCCGCGCGAGGCGGGCCCCGGAAGGAGCCAAACGATGAAGAACGGATACCCGGTCTTTCGCGGGCAGATGCCCATCCTGCCCACCACCATCACGCCGGAGGGCGAAATCGACGTGGCCAGCCAGCTTCGGCTGATCGACTACCTGATGGGCAACGGCGCGGCGGCCATCGGCCACTTGGGCGGCGCGTCGGAATACCACAAGGTGAGCCAGAAGGACAGGGAAACGCTCATCGCCACGCTGGTGGAGCGGGTGGGCGGCCGGGTGCCCGTCTTTGTGGGCAACACGTCGCTCTCGCTCCGGCAATCCATCGAAAACGCCCGGATCGCGGAAAAGCTCGGCGCCGACATGCTGATGGTGTGCTCGCCCGTCTTCGGGCGGATCGACCAGCGCCAGCTGTTTGACTACTACCATGCCCTCTCCCAGGAGGTGGCGCTGCCCATCATCGTGCAGGACACCGGCGCTTCGGCGGATCAGTACACCGCGGACTTCATGCTCCGCCTGATCGACGAGGTGCCCACCGTGGGGTACGCCAAGACGGAGGGGCCGGATTTTCTGTCCCGCACCTGCGCGCTGCTCGCGGCGGCGAAGGACCGCGTCCAGATCATCGGCGGCGCGGGCGGGTTCCACATGATCCAGCTGCTGCGTCAGGGGCTGACCGCCTTCATGACCGGCACCGAGGCGTCGGAGATCCATGGCGCGGTGATCCGCGCCTGGCTTCGGGGGGATGTGGACGGCGCGGTACACACCTACTACACGTCGCTTCTGCCGTATCTGGAGCTTTTCAACATGAACCCCAACGCCATGCTGAAGTACATGCTCAAAAAGCGCGGATTCGTCGCCAATGCGGCGCTGCTGTTCCCGGACGAGACCCAGCCGGTGAGCGATGTGGTGCTGCGGGAGTTTGAGTGGATCGCCGCGCGCATCGCGGAAAACAAAATCGGGCTGGTGAAATGATGGAACGCACGATCCTCTGCTTTGGCGATTCCAACACCTGGGGCTTCGTGCCGGGAACCGGCGCGCGTCATGACCGGGAAAAGCGCTGGCCGGGCGTGCTGGCCGCACATCTGGGCGGCGGCTACCGGGTGGTGGAGGACGGCGTCAACGGGCGCACCACCGTGCGGGACGACCCGGAGGAGGACGGCAAAAACGGCCTCAGGCAGCTGCCCGCGGCCATCCTGCGGGCCGGGCCGGACCTCGTGATCCTCGCACTGGGCGCCAACGACCTGAAGCGCGTGTATAACGCCACCGCGCGCATGGCCGCCGAGGGCGCCGGCCAGCTGATCGAGGCGGCCCGCGCCGCGCGCCCGGAGGCCGCCGTGCTGCTGCTGGCGCCCGCGCCCTTCGGCCCCGGCATCGCAGACCGGGGGCCCCGGTACAATTTCCGAAACCCGGAAATCGACACCTACCGGGAATCCCTCCGGTTCGGGGCGGAGTATGCGCGCGTCGCCCGCCTGAAGGGGGCGCACTTTCTGAACGCGGGGGACTTTGCCGCCGCGTCCGATGCGGACAGCCTGCACCTGGACGAAAAAGACCACCTTCGCCTGGGCGAGGCCGTCGCGCGGGCGGTAAAGGGCCTTTTTGAGCCGGGCCCCGCCGCGCGCGGCGGCCTGAACGGACACGGGCATAAATGAAGGAGATTTGACATGATGAATACGTTCCCCGGCGGCGTCTGGCCCGTCATGCTGACCCCGTTCACCCGGCTAAACGCGCTGGACGAGGCGGCCCTCGCCGCGCTGACCGACTGGTACATCCGCCAGGGCGCTTCCGGGCTCTTTGCCGTATGCCAATCCAGCGAGATGTTTTTTCTGTCGCTGGCGGAGCGCGTGCGCGCCGCGGAAGTGGTGGTTCGCGCCGCGGCCGGCCGCGTGCCGGTGATCGCCTCCGGGCACATCTCGGATGCGGAGCAGGCGCAAATTGACGAGCTGCGCGCCATGAGCCGCACCGGCGTTCAGGCGCTCATCCTCATCACCAACCGGATGGCGGGCGAGGACGAGTCGGACGGATTGTGGCGCGAGCGCACCCGGCGGCTGATGGAGGCGCTGCCCGGGGATCTGCCGCTGGGGCTTTACGAGTGTCCCTATCCGTACAAGCGGCTCGTGTCGACGGAGAACCTGGCCTGGGCGGCGGGTACCGGGCGCTTCTGCTTTATGAAGGACACCTGCTGCGACGCCGCGCTCATCCGGGCGCGCACAGGGGTCCTTGCCGGGAGCGTCATGAAGCTGTACAACGCCAACAGTACCACGCTGCTCGCCTCGCTCCGCGACGGCGCGGCGGGGTACAGCGGTGTAATGGCCAACTTCCACCCGGCGCTCTATCATTGGCTGTGCGGCCACACCGGGCATCCGGACGCCGCGCGCGTCAGCGATTTTCTGAGCGTGGCGGCGCTGATCGAGCGCCAGTGCTATCCGGTGAACGCCAAGTACCACGTGAGCGCCCTCGAGGGGCTGAACATGACCCTTCACAGCCGCGTGCGAAGCGAGGCGGAGATGACCGACACCTTCCGCGACGAGGTGGCCGCCCTCGACAGGATGGCCCGCCGGTTGGGCGCATCCCTGGGATAGTTCCAAAGCGGCGCCGCCCGGCGGTATCCAAACCATAAAAGCCGCTCTCCGGAGACTCTGGAGGGCGGCTCAAAGCGCTCTAGGTCTGCAAAATTCATTTTCCCCACACAAAGTCGCAAAATAATATTTTTAATAACCAAAAGAAAGCTTATAATCTTAGAACGTCAGGTAAATTACCCGAAAATTTACACTTCAACAGAGTGCGTGCTGTGTTGACAGATGATTATAAAAAGAATACCATTAAATATACGTATGGATTGAGAGGATATGAATCTTGACAGATGCAATATAAATTGAGCGCTGCAAAAATTTTTGACGTTGGAATTTTTCATGGAATAAGAGGTTTTCAAAGACGGCGCAGCGTTTTGTCTGAAATTTATCGACGGCGGTTATTTCATTCGGATTCCTCCGGAGATGCGAAATTTAAAAAGCCATCTCAACCTTATAAGGCGATTCAGTCATGATGCGGATGGATCTTGTCTGCGAAACCGCATGCTTTCGGAAGATGATCATGTTTCATATTCCAACGTTCTCCGGATTCCGAAAACATGATATAAATGAAAAAGGAAGACGCGCGGTCATGTGTGCTTCATAAACGGGTAATTCGCAAAACAAATGAATTTCCGAATGCTTTCAAATTTCCGTGCCTGCCATGGGTTTTCCTTCGGTGCTTGACGGTGTTTGACGGCCTATCTCTTTTATGGAGAACGGACCGGCCGAAGCCTGGAAGATCCCAGCGGCGGCGGGGAACCTACATTAAAATATTGCTGAATTCATAGCGGCGCAGGGAGCCGGAACGCGGCGGCTGCGCTGAAGGAAGGCGAAGCAGCGGCGCGCCCAAAAGGCTGCCGCGGCGGTGTGTGCATGTTTGGGATTGATGTTAAATGGCAAAGCGCTCCAATTTTATGACCGCCTGCCGCTGATGCTCCGGCGTGCTGTGGGCATAAAAACTCATCGTGGTCTGCACGGAGCTGTGGCCAAGCAAAGAGCTTACGGTTTTGATGTCAACGCCCATTTCCAGCAACCTCGTCGCATAGCTGTGCCTGAAGGTATGAAAATGCACGCCCTGCAGCCCCAAAGCCTGCGCCATATTTTTGCAGTGCTTCTGAACCAGCCTGGGATCGGCGGGTTTTTCTTCGGTGCCGAACAGAAAGGCCCTTGATTTGCTCCGATGAAACAGGGCATGAAGCTGCTCGATAATAAAATTGGGGACTGGAATTGTCCGCACCGATTCTGCGGTCTTGGGCGGGGTAACCACAAGTTCCGTCTTCGGCGCGCTGCCGTTTGCGTGTGCGCTGACGCGCTGCGCCGTCGCGCGTACCGTCAACGACCGTTCTTCCCAATTGATATCACTCCAGCGCAGCGCGCATACCTCTCCCACGCGCAGCCCCGCATACAGCGCTATCAGCGTGGGAAATTCAGATTGCTCCGAGGCGTACCGGGTTACTTTCTCCTGCTCGGAGACGGTCAGGACGCGGGCCTTATGCCCCTTCTCTTTCCGAAATACCTTCTTTTGAACGGGGTTGTCCAATATAAGGTGCTCCGCATGGGCCGCTTCGACGGCCGCCCTGAATAACCTGTACGCGCTTTTGCATGTGCCGGAAGACAAGCCGGCCGCTTGCATCCTTTCCGGCATGATGTCGGCCTCCTTGGCCGTTATCCGGGTAAGCAAAAGCTTTCCATAGCAAGGCAAGATATGCTTGTTGGCGATGGTTTGATAGCACGCGTAGGTAGAAACCTTTACTTTGGGCTTTACGCTGGTGTCGAGCCAGTAGGTGAACCAATCTTCAAACCGCCCCGAACCATGCTGTTTTATTGTAATGGGATTCCAGGTTGTTTCCATCTTTTTTTGGATCAACCGTTTTCTGACATCGTAATAGTGCTTGCCATAGACATATCCCCAAATGGGCTTATTCCCCGATTGATAGCCGCGGATAAATCTGCCTTCGTAGCGTCCGTCCTTTCTCTTGTAGATGTTTTCCCCTCGTCTCGCCAATTAAAGCCCTCCCCACAAAATGACGGATTCCGCGACGGCTAAAAAATAAATGTCCGCTTTCGCATCGCACTTCCGGATGGCGCTGGCTCCATTACATGCCGACTTGTCATCCAGCCTCCCGGATGTCAGAGGCCAACGCGCCCCCGTTGGAAATTTTCTTGTAAATTTGTTGACATTTCTCCTGAAGTCCGCTTATAATTGGGTGTATGTTCCAGTTCCTATGCGGTTCGCAAAATCATTTGATTTGCGGTTACACACCAAACCATTATATACCAATGCGGCGGAGGTTGAATTGCAAGAAACGATATTTCGAGGCGGTTATTTTGCAGTTGTCCGGCGAAATATGTGTTTCTCTCCGGGGAAGTATTTACAAGGATTAACGTAAGCGTAAGCTGAGAGTTCAGCGGCGTGGGTGTTAAGCCAAATAGAGCCATCGGGATCGATGCAATTGGATCGGGGGGCGAAGCTATGCCTTCTTTGACAGCCTTCAAAGCGGATTGCGGCGACAGACTGTACGGTTGCGCCTTCTGCGCGACCGGAAAAGAAGAGGCGGTTGCAAGAAGTATTGAAGTTGTGTGTCCGGGCATTCGTGCCACGCCGGTGCGGCAGATTAAGCGCAAAACGGTTGGCGGGCACACGTCGCTGGTCGCCCAGATCGCCTTTCCCGGATATGTATTTCTTGAGGTGGAGCCGGCCGGCGAATCCATATTTCGACTGCCAAGAGAGAACCTGAAAACATTACTCATGACGCCGAATTCCGGCTGGCGGCTCTCCGGAGACGACGAGCGCTATGCAAGGTGGATCTTCTCGCGGGGCGGTCTGATTTCCATGTCAAAAGCCTGTATGGAGGGTGGGCGCATCCGGATTGTCAGCGGGCCGCTGAAGGATCTGGAAGGGCACATCCTGCGGATAGACAAGAGAAATCGGAATGGACAGATCATGCTGACGTTCAACAACCGCACCCTCAAGGCGTGGCTCGGTTTCGAGATGATTGAAGCAGAGCGCGTCTGATATCCGCCCTGCACCTGAAGGAGATGAACGCGATGCGCCGGGCCGCCGGGCGCCCTCCTGGCACCGCAGACAGGAGAAAGGTGAAAGTGGGCGCGCTGTTTGCGCTCCTGGGGCTCGCGCTGTCGCTGGTGGCGCTGTACGCCATCGCCCGCAGATTGGAAACCGGGACGGGGGGACGGGAAGTCCGCGGAGACATTCAAGAATATATGAGCGACGCTCCTTCCCTCACATATGCGGGGGTTCTGTATACGCAAAAAAAACTCACCACGGTGCTCCTGATGGGCATCGATAAGAGCACGACAGCCGGTGAGGGGGGATTCCGAAATGGCGGACAGGCGGATTTTTTGCTGCTGCTGCTGATCGACACCCAAAATAAAACCATTACCCCGCTGCAGATTGACAGGGACACGATGACGGAAATCACCATTCTGGGCGTATTGGGCAATGATTCCGGCACCAGAACCGCGCAGATCTGCCTCGCCCACGGCTTTGGGGACGGAAAAGCGCAGAGCTGCCTGCTGACCCAGCGGGCGGTGAGCAACCTGCTGCCCGGCGTCAGGATCGACTCGTATGTGGCGATGAACCTGGAGGGGATCCGCGTGCTGAACGATGCGGTCGGCGGGGTGACGGTGACCCTGGAGGACGATTTCTCCGCCCTGGACCCCGCGATGAAAAAGGGCGTCACGCTCACGCTCCAGGGGGCTCAGGCCGAGTATTTCGTCAGAAACCGGCGGGATATCGGCGCCGGGACGAACGAGGCGCGGATGCAGCGGCAGGGAACCTACCTGAAGGCGCTCCGGGCGAAACTGAGCGAGAAATATCATGATGACAGCGGCTTTGCCGACGAACTGTTTGACGCGCTTGAACCCTACCTGCAGACGGATATGAAGCGCGGCAGGATCATCAACCAGGTCTGGAAGACGAGGGATTACGAATACGGGAATGTCGTCCGCCCCGAAGGCCGGTACTCGGTGGGCGCGGACGGTTTTATGGAGTTTCACCCGGACGAGGACGCGCTCCAAAAACTGATCATCAACCTGTTTTACCGGAAGGCGGATTAAACGTTTGCGCAAGCGGAGACGCGCGCAATGCAGAGAAGCAAAGGAGGTTGCGGGGATTATGAAAAAGGCGGTTGCTTTGGCGCTGTTGACGGTGATGGCGGTGGTATGGGTTCCGGCCTTCGCAAAGAGCGTGCCCAGCAAGACGACGCAGGCCATGGCGGGGGTGGCCGCGATTTCGGCGGACGGCGGCGCGGCCCTGAAGGAGGACTTCGGCATCCGGTTGCCGGAGGAGACGGAACAGGCGAACAAGGCATTGGAGCAGCTCTCGAAGTTTGTAAACGAGCAGGGGCTCGCGCCCGCGCGCTTCTTCGCGGAACAGGTCCAGCAGGACATTGCTTCGCTGTTGCCGGACGACGCGAACCTGGACGAATTTGGCATTCAAGAGATGGCTCCGATGGTTCTTGAAGGCTACGAGGAAGCGTACGGGGACGTCACGGCTACCTTTCAGTTTGCCACGCAGTACGCGGACGGGCAGCAGCTGGTCGCGCTCGTTGGGCTCGTCACCGGGCAGGACGCGCAGGGAAACCCTGTGATCGAATGGATTGCCGTCAAGGCCGAAGCCGAGGGCGGCGCAGTCAAGGTGCATTTTCCTCAGGACCTGCTTGCGCGCCTTAACGGGCAGGATGCGATGATCGCAATTCTGAGCGATGGTTCGGCGGCGTAACGGCCGCGCCTTTCATGAGTGACCGGGTCGGCAAACCTCGCCAGGGGGGAAGCGGCGCACGCCGTCCGCCGGAGGTTGCCGGCCCGGCGGTTCAGTAAACTTTTTGCCAAGGGAGAACACGATGACAGACTTTCTGAATCCGCCGAAGCGCGCGTCTGCCGGTGGGGAGGCAGAGGCGGATCGCTTCGACGGGGGCGAGATAGACCTAGTGGCGCTTCTGTTCCGGCTGCTGGAAAGCTGGAAATACATTTTGGCCGCGACACTTCTTGGCGCGGTCCTGGCCGGCGTGTACACGCTGTGGTTCACCACGCCGGTCTACGAGGCGACGGCGAAGCTGTACGTCATTAATTCCGGCGATTCGGCGATCAACCTCTCGGACCTTCAAATTGGCTCCTACCTCGCCAGCGATTATCAAGAAGTATTCAAGACATGGGAAGTTCACGAGATGGTGCTGTCGGAGCTTCATCTGGATTACTCCTATTCGCAGATGCAGAATATGCTGAAGGTGTCAAACCCGACCGATACGCGCATTTTGCATATTACCGTTTCATCGGCCGATCCCCAGGAGGCGGCGGACATTGCCAACGAATACGCGGCCGTCGCAAAACAGTATATCTCGAAGACAATGGCCACGGAGGAACCCAACATCCTGTCCTCGGCGCTGCTGCCGGTGCAGCCGGTCAAGCCGAACAAGACGATGAACGTCCTCCTGGGCTTTGTGCTTGGCGCGGCGCTCGCAATCGGCGTGGTAACGGTCCGGTTCGTCATGGACGACAAGCTGAAAACGGCGGACGACGTCCGCAATTACGTCGGCTTGCCCACCTTGGCGGTCATCCCCATCATGGGACAGGCGAGCGGGAAACGAAAGAACAAGAAAAGCGCGAAACGGAGGGGATGACGGATGAAGACGCTGGAAATTTCCACTTTCCCCCACTTGGATTATGCGTGCGCCGAAGCAATCAATTCCCTTTGCACCAACCTCACCTTCTGCGGAAATGACGTGAAGCGCATTATGCTGACCAGCTGCAGGGAAGGCGAGGGCAAGACGTTTCTCGCAATGAACACGGCGCGAACCATGGCGGGGCTGGGCAAGCGGGTTGTAATTCTGGACGCCGACCTCAGACGTTCCAGCATCGCGGCGGTGTATGGGCTGAACTCCGGCAGGGGTGGCGGCTTCGGCATCACCCACTACCTGGCGGGAAAATGCGAGATGAATGAGATCCTGTACCTTACGGGCATTCCCGGGCTTTGCATTGTGCCGGTTGGCCGTACCGTCGCAAATCCGCTGCCGCTTCTGAATTCGTCCCGGTTTTCAAGGCTCCTCAATGAGTTGCAGGAAATGTTTGACTATGTGCTGGTGGACGCCCCGCCCGTGGGTGTTGTCATCGACGCGGCGGAGATTGCCAAGTCCTGCGATGGTACGATGTTTGTCGTCAAATATAATACGATTCCCCGACGGGAGCTTGACGAGGCCAAGCGGCAGATCAGCCGCACGGGTTGCGCAATCCTCGGGGTGGTAATCAATCAGATGTCGTTTGACACATACGGCGGCAAGCGGTACTATCAGAAGTCTTATTATTATGATTCCGGCAATGCGAAAATGCACAGGAGGCATTCGAAGCCGGCGTAAGCGGACGACGTATGATGTAGAGGATTATGAAACGTTTTGTCGATATCCACCATCATATCCTGTATGGGCTGGATGACGGCCCCGGGACCTATGAGGAGATGGCCGCCATGCTTCGCCTGGCGGCCACCGAGGGAATCGGCGTGATTGTCGCGACACCGCACGTCACGCCGGGCGTGGCGCCGGTTGATTACGCGCTCATGGCAAGCCGGTTATCGGAAGCGCGTGCCTATTGCGTGAAAAGCGGGCTGGAACTTCAGATAGTCCCGGGAGCCGAGGTGCTTTTCACGCCCGCGCTCGAGAATTTGGTTTCCCAGGGGAATGTGCCGACCCTGGCGGGATCCCGATGCGTGCTTTTGGAGTTCGCGTTTGACGTAGAATGCGCGGAAATCGAAAGCGCGGTGCGGGTGCTGCTGAACGGCGGATATCTGCCAATCCTCGCGCACATCGAAAGATACCATTGCTTCAGGGGAAGAATTTCGCGGCTGAAACGGCTCAAATCCAGGCACGCGGTTCTTTTCCAGATGAACTGCGGAGCGCTGACCGGAAAAAATGGCTTTTTTTCAAAGTGCCACGCCAGGCGGCTTTTGCTGGAAGACCTGATCGATTTCGCCGCCACGGATGCCCACAACACGTCGACGCGCTCCTGCGACATGCGAACGTTTTTTCGAGCCGTGGAGGCGTCTTCCGGCGCGGAGACCGCGCAGGCGCTGACGGGGAAAAACGCCGAAGAGTACCTCCTGAAATAACGGCGCGGGGCCGGCCCCCTCCCGGATAAGAATGGCGAGGGAATCCATGGGTACGATGCACGCTGTCTGGTGTTGCCGAGAGGCGCTTGACGGCGTGCCTTTTGTGACGGTGAACGCGGTCATCGGGTACGATCTCATCGCCACGCGCTCCGAAAAAGGGGTCGTGAATCGCGGTGTGTGCGTTGTGGACGCGCAGGGCCGGCTGGCGCATATCGACGAGCTCAAGCGTGTCCGCCGCGCCGACCACAGCTGCGAGTGCCAGCGGGCGGCGGGCAGGGAATGGGCGCCGATCCCCCAAAGGACGTGTTGGCGCGAAAAACGGGCGCGGTGCGTGTGCTCGTCACCCGGGACAGTTGGATCGCAAGACCCACCGGGAGGACAAGGCAAAGGCGAGCCAAGGGGTCTCGGCCCTGGTTCGGGAAGGCCGGTATTCCGTAGCGGCCTGAAATGCCCGGGGACGGAACCGCTTTGCCACCTTACTCAAAGCGGCACGCGGGTTTGCGCTTGCCGCGCAGTGAGATCTACCCCGCTTTGGACACGTCAATGTTTCAACCGGTGCGGAACCCTCGGTGAGCGGTATCCTGGCAAGGATTGGAATTCCAGGGAGGGCTGCGCTCCGTATCCTCAGACGCTCCGCGCACGTTGTTTCCAGATCTTAAAGTTGAATGGAGACGGCTCAGGAGGAGAGAAATGCACGTTGAATTGCTGGAGTACATTGCAGCAAATACCTCAAGTGAATACATTTCGGATCTTAGATCGAGCTACAGTTGTTTGAAAAAGCGCGCGGTGCTGCGCTGCATTTCACGGATCGATCCTGAGGAGTGTTCGCTCAGAGAATGGAACAACGCGGCCAATTATATCACCGGGCAGCACGTTCACTTTCAATGCCGGTCAGACGCGAAGGCGTTTATTCTGGAGCACTTGGATCAGAGCACCTGCTGACGATCATTCAGAAGCTGGGGGGAGCATGCGCGATGAGGGAGGGATGAGGAGTGGGAAAGTGGAAACCACAATATATAGTATACCGAATGAATGTTCTATACAATATATTGTGTATGAATATACAATGTAAAGAAATGGTAAAACTGCGAAAACCCTTATAAATCAAGGGTCTGACCCAAAAAATAGGGATGAGGAGTGGGAAAGTGGGAACCGCAATATATTGTATGTATATTTAAAACCAACCACAATATACAGTGGTACAAAATACGAACGTTAAAAACATGATGACACAAAATCGTTCGGACGTTTCTGAATAGCAATCAGGAAAGGCCGGAGAACGAACGGGTTTTAGGGATGAGGAGTGGGAAAGTGGAAACCACAATATATTGTATGTATATTCAAAACAAACCACAATATATAGTGGTCAAAAATACGAACATTAAAACATAATGACACAAAATTGTTCGGTATTTTCCGAACAGTAATCAGGAAAGTCCGGAAAACGAACGGGTTTTTAGGGATGTCGGAGGGGGATGGGATAGTAATGATTATAAGAAGAAAAAGGCGAAATATTCATGAAATCCTGTACTCTATGCGGAATAATGAATAAAACATGTATATTGCCGCTGAAACGCAAATCCCGCTGACTTCGTCGGACGCATGTTCGCGATGCGGCACCAGCGGCACAATATAGAGTCGGCGTTCTTACCTTTTCCCCGCGTTACATAAACCTGCTGCTTCTGCATCAAAAATCACCCAAATTCGCGTACCTGCACAGAAAAAGGCAAAGATCGAAATTTATGCTTATGGCTTTTATACATCTGCCGATGCTTTCTGCATCATAGGACCCGACGCTCAATAAGGCACCCAATTCTGGACTTATTAAAAGCAACATCGAAAACACGCCGGCTTAAGCCGCTTTCAGTATAGAACCCGGGGTAAACCTGCATGCAGGCAACCATGGTCCCTTTCTTATTTTTGCACTTATACCATACCGCGCCGATTGGAGAGATGAACATATGGCCCAGGAAAGAGCGCCCCGCTACGATGAACAAGTGGTTGCCAGCGAAGCGGGACAGGCATATACATATCCGCCGCAGCTGAGGCCGCTGGAGACTCCACGCAAGCAGCCGACGCTTAGAGAATCTGAGCAGGCCGCTTATTCATCTTTCCAGAAAACAGTCATTATGCGCAGCATGAAGCTTTTCAGCGTCATCGTGACTGTGTTCTTATTTGCGGTACTTTGGATGGCTTTCTATCCAAAGAATATCGACAATCGGATTCTGGACTTGTTTGACACAAATGTCATCGCTTATATGGAACTTGTCACGTGGGTTCTGTACGCGATTCTCGTCATGCGGCTTGGGCGTATATATCACGCATACGCGGCTGGCCTGACCCGTGTTTCGGAGATCATCTATTCGCAGGCGCTGGCAAACTTCTTTAGCGGAGCCATCATCTTCATCTTGGCCTGCCTGACCAGGCAATACTTCATGAATCCCTTGCCTCTGCTTGCGATTGTGGCGGCCCAGGTTCTTTGGAGCGCGGTGTGGGGGATCGCGGCCAATAAGCTCTACTTCCGGCTGTATCCGCCGCAGCCAACTGCGATCATCTATAAATCCAAGGCGGATCTCAACAAGATAGAACAGATTCGCTTCTTTTCCAGCCGGTTTGATGTGCATGATCGGGTTGAGAACCCGGAGGATGTGAATACAATCATCCAAGCCGCGGAGGGCAACAAGGTGGTTTTCATCTCTGGCGTTGAATCCTCCCTGCGGGACAAGGTCGTTGCGCACTGCCTCGAAGAAGGCATCCAATGCTACGTCACTCCTGAAGTCAGCGATATCGTTATGGCCGGTGCGGAGCATATGCAGATGTTCAGCACGCCCATTATGAGCGTGCGTCGCGCTATGCCATCGCCTGAATACTTGTTCATTAAGCGAGCCTTTGACATCGTTGGTTCGCTGATTGGCATTGTCATAGCCGGCCCGTTCATGCTCATGACTGCTTTAGCCATCAAGCTATATGATGGAGGGCCGGTTCTATACAAGCAAACGCGCTTGACCCAGGGGCGCAAAGAGTTCGAAATCCTCAAGTTCCGTAGCATGTGCGTTGACGCTGAAAAAGACGGTGTCGCCCGGTTGGCGTGTACATCCGATGGTCGAATCACGCCCGTAGGGAAAGTGATTCGAGCCATACGCTTCGATGAACTGCCACAGCTGTTCAATATTTTATTTGGTGATATGACAGTAGTCGGCCCGCGCCCAGAACGACCGGAGATTGCGGAGCAGTACGAAGAAGATGTTCCGGAATTTGGCCTGCGTTTGCAAGTCAAGGCAGGCCTAACCGGATATGCGCAGATACATGGAAAGTATAATACGGAGCCTATAGATAAGCTCCAGATGGATCTTATGTATATCAGTAATATGTCCGTTGTCGAAGATATTCGGCTTATCTTCTCAACCATTAAAAT
>JARKQG010000103.1 GCA_029974035.1 Eubacteriales bacterium
AAAGCGGTCTTCGAGCGCATCCTGTCGCTCTTTACAAGCCCCGAGGCGCTGGGCGTGACGCCGGAGGAGATCGGCTCGCCCACGGGCACCCTGGGCATCCCGGAATTCGGCACGCGGTTTGTCCGGCAGATGCTGGTGGACACACAGCCCCGTTCGATGGAAGAGCTGATCCGCATCTCGGGCCTCTCTCACGGCACCGACGTGTGGGTGGGCAACGCGCAGGACATCATCAAGGCGGGCATCGCGCCGCTGAAAAAGTGCATCTGCACCCGCGACGACATCATGAACCAGCTGATCAAGTGGGGCGTGGAGCCCAAGACGGCTTTCACCATCATGGAGTCGGTGCGAAAGGGCAGGGGCCTGAAGCCCGAATGGATCGAGGCCATGAAGGCGGCGAATACCCCGGACTGGTTCATCGAATCCTGCCAGAAGATCAAGTACATGTTCCCGAAGGCCCATGCGGTGGCCTACGTGACGATGGCGCTGCGCATCGCCTACTTCAAGGTGTTTTACCCCGGTGCCTACTATGCCTGCTATCTGCAGCGAAACGCGGAAGCCTTCGACGGCTCCACGATGGTGGCGCAGCCGCCGGTGCTTCGGGCCAAGCTCGCAGAGCTGCAGGCCCTCGAAAAGGACGAAAAGGCCAAAAAGGAGGATCAGATCAGCCTCTACGAGATCCTGATCGAGATGACCTCCCGCGGAATTTCGCTCAGGCCGGTCTCGCTGTACGAGTCCCACGCGGAGCACTTCCTGCTGATGCCGGACAAGGTTACCATCCTGCCGCCGCTCTCGTCGATGCCGGGCGTAGGCCTCGCGGCGGCCGAGAACCTGGCCCGTGCCCGGGACGGAGGGCCGTTCCTCTCCCAGGAGGATATGGCGCGGCGCAAGGTGGCCAAATCCGTGGTGCAGGCGCTTGCGGCGGCGGGCGCGCTGGGCGAGCTCCCCGAAACCAGCCAGACGAGTCTTTTCGACTTTGGCTGAGCCGGAACAAACGCGGTCGGCGCCGCGTCGAAATGAAACGAGAAGAATTGGCTTCATCTGGGGGTGTGCCTGTGAAACGCATAGGGTGGCTGGGCCTCGTGCTGGCGCTGGCTTTTGCATGGACGGCGCGTGCGGAAGCGCCCGCCGTGGCGCTGAACGTGGGTGACAGCTGTGTGCTGGTCGCGGGAGACGGCGCGGAGCTTGTAGGTGTTGGCCAGTATTCCAACATTGAGCTTCTGAGCGATCAGCCGCCGTACTTCTACGCCGCGTACCAGCCGGGCGGCGAGGAACCGGAGGCGGCGAAGCTTCTGGACGCGGACGGCCGCGCGCTGACCGATTTTTCCTACCAATACTTGACCGGAATGGGCGATAAGATCTGCTTTGAGCAGGAAGGTCTGTACGGCGTCATGGACACGGCGCTCAATGTGGTCGTGCCCTGTAACTATACCAGCATCGTTGAAAACGGCGAGGGCGGTTACCTGGCGCTGACCACCAACCCTTACGATGAGCGCGCCGACGGCGTGTACTACATCGATCCCGCCGGCAGGGAGAGCGCCACCGGCATCCGCGTGCTCTATGGCCTCACGGAGTTTTCGGGCGGCCTGATGCCGGTACTGTCCGCGGACACCGGTCGCACCGGCTACCTGAACCCCCGCGGCGAGTGGGCGATCTCCGCCCAGTTCAGCTATGCGGGTGCGTTTGTCGGCGGCTTCGCCGACGCGGCCATCGACAGCGGCACTGGAGTGATTGATGCCTCCGGCAACTGGCTGATCACGCCCAAGTACGAGGCCCTTTCGCTGGGCGGCTCGGTGCCGGTGGTCATCGCCCAGGCCGACAGCACGAAAATCGCGCTGATCGATCCCCGCGCGAACCGGACGATCTCTGAATTCTCCGGCGAGGACATCTATTTTTCCGCGTCAGCCGACAGCCC
Source organism: Eubacteriales bacterium (assembly GCA_029974035.1). Next base: position 1,913 of record JARKQG010000103.1, read on the forward strand.
GCTGGTTACGCTCTATCTGGATGGCAGAATGCTTCTGGTGGACGCGGAGGGGAAAACGGTGCTTGAAACCAACGCCGAGGACGGTTCCGTCGACTGCGACGGCGCGCGACTGATCCTCCGGGAAGGCCCCTGGGGCGAGAAAAACGCCACGCTGTGCGATCTGACCGGAAAGCGGCTGGCCGGCCCCTATCAGGACATCTGGCGGATCTCCGCGGGGACGGATACGCCCTACTACGCGTTTTCCTCCTTTGACACACAGGCCGAGACGCTGGATGACGGCGGCTACACCTACCTCAACGAGGTACCAGACACCCGGAGGACCGGTCTAATGGACGAAAACGGCGCCGTCCTCTGGCAGCCGGACGACTACCGGGAGCTGTATTCCCCTGCGGACGGCCTCTTCACCGTGCAGATGCCGGACAAGGCTGGCGTCATGAAGGCGGACGGAAGCTGGCTCCGCGCCTACGACATCGCGGCGAACGAAGCGGAGTGACCGCCGGGCGCGCATAAGCCTGCAGTTGGACCGGGAGGGCGGGAACCCTCCCGGTTTTTTACGGGGACTTTATGGTTACAATGTGGACGCGCAGTACGCTTTCTTCCTTTTTTGCGTTATTTGTGTGTTGGGCAGGTTGTATTCAGGGCTGGGATGTGCTACAATTGCTCTGTCTGGGATTTCTCAGGCCAGTTCTCCCCTGTCTGGGGAATGAGGGTGTTGGATTGCCGAAACCATCCGCGCCGCTTGGCAAAGCGCAGGAAATCGCTGCAAAGGTTGCGGCGCAGCTAGGGTTCATATTGGTGGACGTCGAGCTGGTCAAGGAGTCGACCGGCCGCTTTTTGCGTTTCTACATCGACAAGACCGGCGGGGTATCGCTTGACGACTGCGAGGTCTATCACCGACGGATCCAGCCGATGGTGGAATTCGTTGACTATGATTACATGGAGGTCTCTTCGCCGGGGGCCGACCGGCCGCTCAAAAAGCCTGAGGATTTTGAGCGTGCGGAAGGCACCCAGGTGGAGGTGCGCCTGTACAGGCCGGAGGATGGTCAGAAGGTTTTCCGCGGTACCCTGTCGGGTCTTTCGGAGGGCAGAGTCGTCATCCGGGATGCCGCAGGAGAGGAGCGGGGCTTCGAACTCAAGGCCGTCGCCCTGGTTAAGCCCGTTGTGGACTTCGACGAGGACGATTTACTGGACGAAGTGTGAGCGCGAATTCGTGACGAGGAGTGTTTGTGAATGCCGGGAACCATTGACAGCGGCGAATTCATCAGCGCGCTGGACGCGTTGGCTAAGGAGCGGCGCATCAACAAGGATGTGCTTTTTGCCGCCATCGAATCCGCGCTGATTTCGGCGTACAAGAAAAATTTCGGAAAGAGCGCCAACGTGCGCGCCGCCATCGACCGGGAAAAGGGAACGGTGGAGGTGTTCGCGCGGAAAACCGTCGTCGAGCAGGTGGAGGATCCGCAGACGGAGATCAGCCTGGAAGAAGCCAGGGCCATTCATCCCAAATATGAAATCGGCGATCTGGCCGAGCTCCGCGCCACGCCCAGGGACTTCGGCCGCATCGCGGCGCAGACGGCCAAGCAGGTGGTCGTGCAGCACATCCGCGAGGCCGAGCGCGGCGTGATCTACGACGAGTACATCGAGAAGGAAAACGAAATCCTCACCGCCATCGTGCAGCGGGTGGACAACCGCCAGGTGTATGTGGAACTGGGCCGCACCGAGGGCCTCCTTGAGCCAAACCAGCAGATGCCCGGAGAGGAATACCACGTCAACGACCGGCTGAAGGTATACGTGCTGGAGGTCAACAAGATGAGCCGCGGCCCGCAGGTGCTGGTGTCGCGCACGCACTCCGGCCTGGTTAAACGGCTCTTTGAAATTGAGGTGCCGGAGATCCGGCAGGGCATCGTGCAGATCAAGTCCATCGCCCGCGAGGCCGGCTACCGCACGAAGATGGCCGTCTACTCCACCGATTCGCTGATCGATCCCGTCGGCTCCTGTGTCGGTCCCCGCGGCATGCGCGTGGAAAACGTGGTGGCCGAGCTCAAGACCGAGAAGATCGACATCGTGAAGTGGTCCAGCGATCCGGCGGAATACGTGGCTTCGGCGCTCAACCCGGCCCGCGTCATCAGCGTGTACGTGTCCGATAAGGAAAAAGCGGCTCGCGTCGTCGTTCCGGACAACCAGCTCTCCCTCGCCATCGGCAAGGAGGGGCAAAACGCGCGGCTGGCCGCCAAGCTCACCGGCTGGAAGATTGACATCAAGAGCCAGAGCCAGATCGAGCAGCAGCTCAACGAGCAGCAGTTCATTGAGCAGCAGCCTGAAGGCGACGTCGGGGAGGAAGAAGTCTAATTGCAGAAGCAGCGCAAGACACCCATGCGCATGTGCGTGGGCTGTCGCGAGATGAAGCCCAAGAAGGAGCTTCTGCGCGTGGTCAAGTCGCCCGCAGGCCCCATCGCGATTGACCGCGTGGGCAAAGCGCCCGGACGCGGCGCGTACGTATGCCCAGACCCGGCCTGCCTTAAAAAGGCGCAGAAGAGCAAGGCGCTGGACCGGGCGCTGGAAGTAAGCGTGCCCGCCGAGGTCTACGAGGCGCTGACCGCCCAGATGGGTGGGGACACATGAGCCCGCTCACAAATTTTTTGGGACTGTGCGCCCGGGCCGGCGTGCTGAAAACCGGCGAGGCGGTCTGCGAACAGCTGGCAAAGTCCGGCGGCGCGCTTTTGATTCTGGTGGACGCCGGCGCGTCGGAGCGGTCCAAAAAGGCGATGCGGGACGCGTGCGAGTACGCGGGCATACGGCTGATCGAGCTGGCGCCCGGCGACCTGGGGCAAGCGGTGGGTAAGCCCGGCCGGATGGCCGCGGCGGTGACCGAAAAGGGCTTCGCGGATAAACTTATTCAATTGGCGATACATTAGCGGGGGTGCAAGGTGGGAATGACCAAAGTCAGGGTACAGGATGCGACAAAGGAGCTCTCCACGGGGGCGAGCAGGCTGCTGGAGACCGTCGGCAAGTCCAAGCGCCAGGTGCAGGATATCCTGCAGACGCTTCGGCGTGCCGCCGACGATTTGAACCGGCAGAAGCAGGAGCAAGCTGAGCAGGAAAAACGCGAGGCGCTCTCACGCCAATACGAGGAAGCGGCTTCTTTCATGACCGCCTATTCCACCGAGCAGGTGCCCCAGCCGGTCGATAGCAAGCCGGCGGAGCCGGTCGCGGTGAAAAACGTCGCACCCGACGCGGCGGCCAAGCCGGAACAACCGGCGGAGGCGCCCGTCGCGGTGAGCGAGTCCGCGCCGGAGAGCGCGCAGGCGAAGCCTGCCGAAAAAATTGAAAAGTCCGCCGAGCGCGAGGTGCGGCCGCAGCAGCCGGTGCAACCGCAATTCCGCCCGGCACCGCGTCCGGCCGCTCAGGCGCCGGTTCGCGACGGACAGCCGGTACAGCAGCCGCAGCGGCCTTACGGCCGTCCGGTGCAGCCGGCGCAGGGCGGCCCCTACGGCCGTCCGGTACAGCCGGCTCCGGGCGGCCCCTACGGCCGTCCGGTACAGCCGGCTCAGGGCGGCGCCTACGGCCGTCCGGTGCAGCCCGGTCAGGGCGGCCCCTACGGCCGTCCGGTACAGGCCGGACAGGGCGGCCCCTCCGGCCGTCCGGTGCAGCCCGGTCAGGGCGGCCCCAACGGCCGTCCGGTGCAGCCCGGACAGGGCGGCCCCTACGGCCGTCCGGTGCAGGGCGGCGCCGCGCCCGGCGCGCCGCGGCCCTATGCGCCGCGCCCCGCGGGCGGCCCCGGGCGTCCGCCGATGGGCGGCATGCGCGGCGGCTTTGGCCGCAAGTCGGGCCCGGACCTTACGCCCACGGTCGAGAAGGAACGCGTTTCCAACTACGACCCCAACAAAAAGCAGTACGTTCGCCAGAACGACCCGGAGCGCTCCAAGAACAAAAAGCAGATCATCAAGGAGGCCGGCCCCAGGCTCTTCGGCGACGACGAATTTGTGCGCTCCAAGCGCCGCAAGAAGCAGGCGAACGCCTACAGGCCCGAGCCCGTGCGCATCGAAAAGGCCTACATGACCGCCGATACCATTACGGTCAAGGACCTGACCGAGCGCATCGGCAAGCCCGCCGGCGAGATCATCAAAAAGCTGCTGCTCCTGGGCATCATGGCCACCATCAACAAGGAGCTGGACTTTGACACCGCGCAGCTGGTGTGCAACGAATTCGGCATCGAGCTGGAGATGAAGAAGGCCGAAACCGCGGAGGATGTGCTGGAGGCCAAGTCCTTTGAGGATTCCGACGAGGATCTCGAGCCGCGGCCGCCGGTGGTGACCATCATGGGCCACGTCGATCACGGCAAGACGTCCCTTCTGGACTACATCCGCAAGACCCGCGTCACCGCGGGCGAGGCGGGCGGCATCACGCAGCACATCGGCGCCTACACCGTCGACGTGCGCGGCCAGCGGATCACCTTCCTGGACACCCCGGGCCACGAGGCCTTTACCGCCATGCGCGCCCGCGGCGCCCAGGCCACGGACATCGCGATTCTCGTGGTGGCCGCGGACGACGGCGTCATGCCGCAGACCATCGAGGCCATCAACCACGCGAAGGCCGCCAAGGTACCCACCATCGTGGCCATCAATAAGATGGATAAGCCCACCGCCAACGCCGACCGCATCAAGCAGGAGATGACCGAATACGGCCTGGTGGCCGAGGAGTGGGGCGGCGACACCATCATGGTGCCCGTTTCCGCCGTCACCGGCGATAACGTCGATCAGCTGCTGGAGATGATCCTGCTGGTGGCCGAGGTGCAGAACTACCGCGCCAACCCGGACCGCAAGGCCCGCGGCATCATCATCGAGGCCAGGCTGGACAAGGGCCGCGGCCCGGTGGCCACGGTGCTCATCAAAAACGGCACGCTGCACGTGGGCGACACCATCGTCGCCGGCACGGCCTACGGCCGCGTCCGCGCGATGGTCAACGACCGGGGCGAGCGCGTCAAAACGGCGGGCCCCTCCGACCCGGTGGAAGTCATCGGCTTCAACGATGTGCCCGACGCGGGCGACGTCATGAACGCCGTCGACGACGACAAACTCTCCCGCCAGGTGGCCGACGAGCGCAAGGATAAGCTGCGCGCCGCGCTGGTCAAGGCCAAGTCCCAGACCACGCTGGACGACCTGTTCAGCCAGATCTCCGCCGGCGAGGTCAAGGACCTGAACCTGATCATCAAGGCCGACGTACAGGGCTCCGTCGAGGCCATCCGCCAGTCGCTGGAGAAATTGTCCAACGACGAGGTGCGCGTGCGCGCCATCCACGGCGGCGTCGGCGCGATCACCGAGTCGGACATCATGCTGGCTTCGGCCTCCAACGCCATCATCATCGGCTTCAACGTGCGCACCGACAACGCCGTGCGCGAAATCGCGGAGCGCGAAAAGGTGGACATCCGGCTGTACCGCATCATCTACAACGCCATTGAGGACGTCCAGAACGCCATGAAGGGCATGCTCTCGCCCAAGTTCAAGGAAACCATCCTGGGCCGCGCCCAGGTGCGGCAGACGTTCCGCGTGACCGGCGTGGGCATGATCGCGGGTTCCTACGTCACCGAGGGCAAGATTGTGCGCAACGCGCAGGCCAGGCTGCTGCGCGACAACGTGGTCGTCCACGAGGCCAAGATCGAATCCCTCAAGCGCTTCAAGGACGATGCCAAGGAAGTCGCTACCGGCTACGAATGCGGCATTGGGCTTGAAAACTACAACGACGTCAAGGAGGACGACGTGATCGAGTGCTTCCAGATGGAGGAAATCGAGCGCTGAACCCGGCCCTGACAGTGTGGGGACCGCGATGGCCCCGGCGCGCTCCGGCGCGCGGGGCCTGTTGCGATCCGTCAAATCGGGGAACCCTGTTGGCGGAGCACGCTTGCCATAAGGTGCCCGCCGACCTTTTTTCAAGGAGGAACCATGGCCTTTGACCGTGTGGACCGCATCTCCGAGGAGGTGCGGCGCGAATTGGATAAAATTTTGCGGGAGGATCTGAACGACCCCCGCGTCAGCGGTACGTTTTCCATCGTCCGCTGCGAGGTGACCCGGGACCTGCGCTACTGCAAGGTGCGCGTCAGCGTGCTGGAGGCGGAAAAGCGCAAGGGGATGATGGAGGCGCTGAAGAAGGCCTCCGGCTTCATCCGCCGGGAACTGGGCAGGCGCGTGGATCTGCGCTACACCCCCGAGCTGATCTTTGAGCTCGACACCAACATCGAATACGCGGACAGAATCAACCGGCTGCTGAAAGAGGAGGAATCCCATGGCGACGATCCCCGAACTGGCGACGTGGATTGAAGCGAGGGACGACATCGCGGTGGTGGCCCACGTTTCCCCGGACGGGGACACGCTGGGTTCCGGCCTTGCGCTGGTGCGGGTGCTGACCGCGCTGGGCAAGCGCGCGGCACTGGTCAGCCAGGATCCGGTGCCCCACATGTACCGGTTCCTGCCGGGGATAGACCGCGTCTGCCCGCCGTCGAGGCTGCCCTTTACGCCCCGATGCCTGCTCTACGAGGACGTGGCCGCCTATGACAGGGCGGGCGACAAGGGCGCGCTTGCCCATGTAACGGACACCGCGCTGATTGATCATCACGCCACAAATCCCTGCTTTGCCGGGCTGTGCGTCATCGACGCGGACGCGCCCGCCACCGGGGTGATCGTGCTGCGCCTGATCGATCAGATGGGCGTCGGGCTGGACAAGGACATGGCGGTCACGCTGTATACCGCCATCGCCACGGATACCGGCAATCTCAGCTACTCCAACACCACCGCGGAGGCGGCGCGCGGCATTGCGCGGTGCCTGGACGTGGGGTTTGACATCGAGGATGCGAGCCTTCGGCTCTTCCGGCTGCGCACGCGGGCGCGCACGATGCTGCTGGGCATGGCGCTGTCGGCGATGGAATTCTACTGCGGCGACCGCATTGCCGTCACCCGGATCAGCGCGCTGATGTACGAGGTCTGCGGCGCCTCGGCCGCGGACACCGAAGGGATCATCAATTTTCTGGTCGAAACCGAGGGCGTCGAGGTGGCCGTGCTGGCGGACGAGCGGGGCATGTTCGCCACGAAGTTTTCGCTGCGCTCCTCGGGCCGGGTTGACGTGGGCGAAGTGGCCCACTTCTTCGGCGGCGGCGGGCACAGGCAGGCGGCGGGCATGACCATCCACCTGCCGCTAAGCGAAGCCACGGAGGAGGTACTCACCAAGCTTTGCATGGAGCTGGGCGCCTGAAGCGCTCAATTCCACGCGCAGAACGCACCGCGGAGGGGGCGTGGCCCCCTCCGCGTCATCCAATTCAGAGGGCGCGCCGCGCCGTGAGGACGCGATGGACGGATTTATCAATCTGCTCAAGCCGCCGGGCATGACTTCTTCGGACGCGGTATTCCGGGTGCGCAAGATCCTTCCGCGAGGGGTAAAGGTGGGCCACGGCGGCACGCTGGACCCGGACGCGGCGGGGGTACTGCCGGTGTGCGTCGGCCGGGGGACGCGGCTTTTTGACTATCTGATCGACAAGACGAAGGTATACGTCACCGAGGCGCGGCTGGGCATTGAAACCGATACCCAGGACGCTACCGGCACCGTGGTGGCGCGGGCGCCGGTCGAGGCCGACGAGGCGGCGATCCGCGCCGCGATGGCCGCCCTCACCGGCGACATTTTGCAGGTTCCGCCAATGTATTCCGCCGTCAAGCGGGGCGGGCGGCGCATGTACGATCTGGCCCGGAAGGGCGAAACGGTGGAGCTCGCGCCCCGCCCCGCGCGGGTGGACGTCTTTCAATATCTGCGCCCCACCGGACCGGACCGCTTTTTGGCGCGCGTCGAGTGCGGCAAGGGCGTGTACGTGCGCACGCTGATCCACGATCTGGGCAGGATGCTGGGCTGCGGCGCGCACATGGCGTTTCTGCTCAGGGTACGCGCGGGGGTCTTTGACATCGCCTCCGCCGTCACACCTTCTGAACTGGCGGAGGCGGGCCCGGCGGCCTGCCTGATGCCTTTGGACGCGCCGATCATGCATCTGCCGGCGGTAAGCGTCCGCCCGGCCGCCGCGCGCCGGCTCATGAGCGGCAACCCGATCGCCTGCGGCGATCTGGATGGGATTGCGCCGGCGGGGGAGCCGGTGCGGGTGTACCTGGACGGCGGCTTTGCCGCCATCGGACAGGCGGACGGGGATGGCTGGCTCCGGCTTCGGGCCGTGCTGACCGAGACGCACGGAGCGTAGATTGTCGTTTTGCCCCGGCCCGGCATTGCCCGGGCCGGGGCGGCTGTGTTATACTTATTGAAAAATGTCGTCAAGACGCGAAGAGAGGGAATCGGCACATGCGAAGCGGGCGGATCGCGCTCTGGGTGCTGGCGGCGCTTTGGTGTCTCGGCGGCGCGGCGCGCGCCGCCGTGGGCGACGTCACCTACGGCCCCTGGAGCGATTGGCGCGATCAGCCCATCGAAACCCGTACGGACCTCTTCATCGAAAAGCGGCAGGTGGAGCGAAGGATTACGCGGACCGTCTGGCGCTATTCCCGCTATGCGGCGGATTCGGGCTATGCGGCCGAAGGTCCGGCGGCGGCCCGGGAGGTGCTGGAGGCGGACGCGCCGCTGGTGGTGGCGGGCGTCCGGGACGGGAAGACCGTCTACCAGGGCGAATGGTTTAACCAACTGACGCTGGCGCTTTACGGACAGCGGGAGACCGTGACCCAATACCGTGCCCGGGAGATCTTTATGGAAACCTGCGCCATTTCACCCGCCTCCATCGTGCTGGAGGTGGGCGAGCATGTGCAGCTGGGCATCGAGCTATTGGACGGCGGCGACTACAGCCTGACCAGCGACGACCACGCCGTCGCGTCCGTCGATCAGGGCGGGCTCTTGTCGGCCTGCGCGCCCGGGCGGACGCAGATTGTGCTGATTTACGGCGAGCAGCGCGCCGCCTGCCAGGTGCTGGTGGTGGAGCGCCCGGCCGACATCGCCGAGGGTGCCGTGGCGCTCCGGCTGTCCGGAACGCGGCTGACCGTCGGCTACGAGGCGCTCCGCAAGGAGGTCACGGGCCTGAAGCTGGCGGCGGAGCCCGAGGGAAGCGCGGCCGACCCGGCGAAGCGCCTTCTCGTCTCCGGCGTGGACGGGGACAGCTTTTCCCTGCGGGCGCTGTGCCCGCGCATCGCCTACCTTGTCGCGCCGCTTTCGGATGACGGCGCGGTCGAGTGCGGCGGCGCCGGGATCTGGATGCTCAAGGACATCCGGGACCGCTATGCGCAGATCGAAAAGCTTGCGGAGGAAAAGGCGCGCCTTCGGCAGGACGGCATGCCCACGGCGGAGCCGGAGGTGGGCAGCTACGCGGATTTTGCGGATGAGGGCCGCGCGTCTCACCGGTTCCGCGCGTTTTTGACGCCCGAGGGGGATTGCGTTCTGACGCTCCAGGCGGACCCCGCCCGCGCGCTGACCGCGGACCGGGCGGAGGCGGGCGCGCAGCTCTCCGTTGCGGCGCTGGATCTGAACGACCCGCGCCAGCGGTGGTCCTTTGCGCCGGAAAAGGCCGACGTGACGGCCGAGGTGTGGCGTCTGCCCGTTTCGGAGAACAGCTTCTGCCAGATTACCGACGATTTTAAGACCATGGCCCGGGACGGCGACAAGCACGACGGCGTCGACTTCTCGCCCAGCGGCGACGAGCGCGTGCTGGCGGTGGCCGCGGGCCGTGTGGTGCGCGTGGACGACCGGTGTACCCACGATTACCGAAAGACCAAAAAGAACAAGTACGGGCGCTACATCGATCCCTGCGATCTGAAGGACGGCATCGTTTCGAAATACGGCAGCTACGGCAAGTACGTGACCATCCAGCACGAGGACGGCACCCGCAGCATGTACGCGCACCTGTCGAAGATTCTGGTCAAGAGCGGACAGAAGGTGAAAAAGGGGCAGGTCATCGGGGTGATGGGCTCCACCGGCAGCTCCAACGGCACCCACCTGCACTTCGAGGTGCGGGTGTCCGGCCGGGCCGTCGACCCAAGGTACTTTCTGGACCTGCCGGAAATTGGCCAATATGTTCCATAACTTCACAAAAAGTGCATTTACATCGGCCCCCCGGTATGATAAAATGACACTTGCGGCATAATAGCCGGAGATTATCCGTTTGCTCGGTCTGCCGAATCTCCAACGGCTCACCTGGCTTGCGGGCTTATGAAATCGGAGGAATACGCGCATGGAAACCACCAAGCAGGAAATCATTGCCCAATACGGCCGCCACGAAGGCGACACCGGCTCCCCCGAGGTGCAGATCGCGCTTCTGACCGCGCGCATCAACCACCTGAACGAGCACCTGAAGGAGCACAAGAAGGACCACCACTCCCGTCGCGGCCTTTTGCTGATGGTCGGCCAGCGCCGTGGCCTTCTGGACTACCTGAAGAAGACCGACATCGAAAACTACCGCGGCCTGATTGCCAAGCTGGGTCTGCGCAAGTAATGCTTGCCAAGGCCGCGTCCCTGAGATGAACAAAACGCCGTCGTTTGGGGGATACTGCCCTAAGCGGCGGTTTTTGCAGTCATTTGCCGGCTGCCTGATACGGTTTCAATGAAAAGAAATAGATAGAATGCCCACAAGGAGGGGAAACCATGTTCAAGAGTTACAGTTACGAATTGGGCGGAAGAACGCTGACGCTGGAGTTCGGCAAGTACGCCGAGCAGGCCAGCGGCTCGGTCTTTGTCCGCTACGGCGACACGTGCATTTTGGTGACGGCCACCGTCGCCGAGACGCCGCGCCCGGGCATCGACTTCTTCCCGCTGAGCGTGGACTTCGAGGAGAAGCTCTACGCCGTCGGCAAGATTCCCGGCGGCTGGATCCGCCGCGAAGGCCGCCCGGCCGAGAAGGCCATTTTGACCAGCCGCCTGATTGACCGGCCGCTGAGGCCGCTGTTCCCCAAGGGAATGCGTCATGACGTCTCCGTCGTTGCGACGGTCATGTCGATGGATTCCAACAACACCCCCGAAGTGCCCGCGATGATCGGTTCGTCCATCGCGCTGTCCATCAGCTGCATTCCCTTTGCCGGCCCCACCGGCGCGGTCAACGTCGGCTATGTGGACGGAAAATACATCATCAACCCCAACGATGCCCAGCGGGCCGAAAGCCTGATGCAGCTCACCGTCGCCGGCACGAAAGAGGCCGTGCTGATGGTCGAGGCGGGCGCCAAGGAGGTCTCTGAAGAAGTTATGCTGGGCGGCATCCTGTTCGCCCACGAGGAGATCAAAAAACTGGTGGCGTTCCAGGAGCAGATCGTGGCCGAGATCGGCAAGCCCAAGCGGGAGTTCCCGCTGGTGCTGCCGGGCGACGACGTGAAGGCCGCCGTGCGCGAATACGCGATGGACAAGGTCCGCTACGTGTTTGAAACCTTTGACCGGCAGGAGCGCCAGGTGCGCGAGGCCGAGCTCAAGGCGGAGGTCAAGGCCCACTTTGCCGAGCAGTTTGCCGGCCGCGAGGGCGAAATCGGCGACGCGCTGTACGCGCTTCAGAAGGAGGTCATGCGCCGCCGCATCATCGACGAGGGCGTCCGCCCCGACGGCCGTAAGCTGACGGAGGTGCGCCCCATCTGGTGTGAAACCAGCGTGCTGCCCCGCGCCCACGGCTCCGCCGTGTTCACCCGCGGCCAGACCCAGGTCATGACCACCGTCACGCTGGCGCCGGTATCGGAACAGCAGGAACTGGATACCATCTATCCCGAGGAATCCAAGCGCTACATGCACCACTACAACTTCCCGGGCTATTCCACCGGCGAAGCCAAGCCCGCCCGCAGCCCGGGCCGCCGCGAAATCGGCCACGGCGCGCTGGCCGAGCGCGCGCTGGAGCCCATGATTCCCTGCACGGACGACTTCCCCTACGCGCTGCGCCTGGTCAGCGAGGTCATGAGCTCCAACGGCTCCACCTCCCAGGCCTCCGTGTGCGGCTCCACGCTGGCGCTGATGGACGCGGGTGTGCCGATCAAGCGGCCCGTGGGCGGCGTGGCGATGGGCCTGATCAAGGACGAGGCCAGCGGCAAAGTGGCGGTTTTGACCGACATCCAGGGCCTTGAGGACTTCCTGGGCGACATGGACTTCAAGGTCGCGGGCACGGCCCTGGGCATCACCGCGATCCAGATGGACATCAAGATCAAGGGCATTGACGAGCCCATCCTGCGCCAGGCGCTGGCCCAGGCGCTGGACGGCCGCATGCACATTCTGGGCAAGATGCTGGACGCGCTGCCGGCCCCCCGCCCGAACCTTTCAAAGTACGCGCCCAAGATCGTCGTGTTCAAGATCAATCCGGAGAAGATCGGCGAGGTGGTCGGCCCCCGCGGCAAGACCATCAACAAGATCATCGAGCAGACCGGCGTCAAGATCGACATCGAGGACGACGGCAGCGTCTACATCGCGACCTCCGACGAGGAGGCCGCCGCGAAGGCCCGCCGGATCATCGAGGGCATTACCAAGGAGCTCAAGCTGGGCGACGAGTTCGAGGGCACCGTGGTGCGCATCATGCCCTTCGGCGCGTTCCTGGAGTACGCCCCCGGCAAGGACGGCATGCTGCACATCTCCAAGATGGCCAACGAGCGCGTGGACAAGGTGGAGGACGTGGTCAACATCGGCGACAAGCTGCCCGTCAAGGTGGCGGAGATCGACGGCCAGGGCCGCGTCAATCTGATCCGGACCGACATCGAGTACGACAACCCGGCCATGCCGGTTCGCCGCCCGCCCCAGAGGCGCGACGGCGGCCGCGACGGCGGAAGACCCTTCAGGCGCTGAGCACCTGCGCGGGGAATTGGGCGGTGCCCGGTTCCCCCCGCTTTTTTCAGGAGGAAACGCATGTACGATCAACACACGCTCCCCAACGGCCTCAGGATCATCGCCGAGCGCATTCCCCACTTCCGGTCGGTGTCGGCGGGCCTGTGGATCGGGAGCGGCTCCCAGTATGAAACAAAGCGGCAGGGCGGCATCAGCCACTTCATCGAGCACATGCTCTTCAAGGGCACGAAAAAGCGCTCCGCCCGGGAGATCGCGGAGGCAATGGACGCCGTTGGCGGCCAGCTCAACGCCTTTACATCCAAGGAATGCACCTGCTTTTATGCCAAGGTGGTGGACGAGGACCTGCCGCTGGCGGTGGACGTGCTGTCGGACATCGTGCTCCACTCCGTGCTGAGCCCGCAGGAGCTGGAGAAGGAGAAGGGCGTCATCCTGGAAGAGATCTCCATGGCGGAGGATTCGCCGGAGGATCTGGTCAGCGAGCTCATCATGCTGGCGCAGTTCGGTGACCAGCCGCTGGCCCGGCCCATTTTGGGCACGGAGGATTCCGTCGGCGGGCTGACCCGTCCGCGGCTCATGAGCTATTTCCGGAAGTTTTACCGGCCCGACAACGCGGTGCTGGCGCTGGCCGGCAACTACGATTGGGCGCGGGTGGTGGCCCTGGCGGAGCAGTACCTGGGTCCGTGGCCGGAGGGCGAGCACACCGCCGCCTACCGCACAAAGCGCGCGAAGCCGCAGATCATCCGCCGGGAAAAGGACATTGAGCAGCTGCACCTGACGCTGGGGTATCCCGGCGTGCCGCAGGATTCGGACGAGATCTACCCCATGTCGATCCTCAACAGCGTGCTGGGCGGCGCCATGAGCTCGCGGCTGTTCCAGTCCATCCGCGAGGAGCGGGGGCTGGCCTACACCGTATACAGTTACCCGGCGTCCTATTCGGACGCGGGCCTCTTTGCCGTCTATGCGGGCACCAGTCTGGAGCACGGCCCCCAGGTGCTTGAGCTGATCCGCCTGGAAGCGGACAAGGTTCTCCGGGAGGGCCTCACGCCCCAGGAGTTTGACCAGGCGCGCGCCCAGCTCAAGGGCAGCTACATTCTGGGCCTCGAATCCACCGCCAGCCGCATGAACGCGCTGGGGCGGCGCAAGCTGCTCTTGGGCAACGAGCAGACGGAGGAACAGGTCATCGCCAAGATCGACGCGATCACTTATGATTCCGTCATGGATGTGACGCGGAAGATCCTGAGCGCCGAACCGTCCTGTGCGCTGGTGGGAAAGGGCGCGGAAGGGCTGGAGGTCTGACATGGACAGGCTGGAGCGCATCTTTGAACTGCAAAAGGCGTTCAACGACGAATTGGTCGAGCGCCGGGGCCTCGACGGCATTCCGATGGAAAAGTGGATCCAGATGCAGACGCTGGCCACCATTTCGGAACTGGCGGAACTGCTGGACGAGGTCAACTTCAAGTGGTGGAAGAACCCCAAGCCCGTCGACGGGGAGGCGCTTCGCGGGGAACTGGTGGACCTGCTCCACTTCTTCGTCAGCATGTGCCTCGCCGCCGGCATGGACGCGGGCGAACTGTACGAGCGGTATCTGGAAAAGAACAAGGAAAATTTTGACCGCCAACACGGCCGGTCGGAAAAGCCGGGCTACGAAATCTGAACCGCTGCCCTGCCGGGCTCCCCCAGTGGGGGAGCTTTTTTGCGCGCTCACGCGCCTTCCCCGCCGGGCATAGGATGCGCTGGGCAACGCGCTGGAAGGAGGCGGGGACGTATGGAACTGGTGGCGATCGGAGGCGATCTCCGGTATGCGCACCTGGTCGATTGGGCGCGCCGGGACGGCGCGGACGCGGCGGGGCTCGGGCTGGAATACGCGGGGGTGGACATCCCGCGCGCCGCGCTGGCAGACCTGGGCTCGGCGGAGATGGTGGTGCTACATAACCCCTTTGGCGCGCAGGGCATGGTCTTTCCCTACGCGCGGGATCCTTGCGCGGCGGCCGAGGTATGGGCGGCGCTGCCGCCCGGTACGCCGGTGCTTCTGTTTGGGCCCGGCGTGCCGCCGGAGGAATTCCATCGCCGGTATCCGATCATCAACCTCAACGGAAACGAGCGCCTGACGCTGCGCAACGCCGTATTTACGGCCGAGGGCGCGCTTCACGCCGCCGCCGAGCGCGCGTTCTTTTCGCTGTCCGAGGCGGACGCGATGGTGGTCGGCTACGGACGCATCGGCCGCGCGCTGACGGGCATGCTGCTGGGCTGTGGCACCCGGGTGACGGTGGCCGCGCGCTCACCGGCCGCGCGGGAAATGGCAAAGCGCGCGGGTGCCGAGGCGGTGGATATGGAAGAAATGCGCCGCGCGCTGCCGCGGCAGCGGATTGTCTTTTCTACGCCGCCCCAGCGCGTGCTGGACGGGCGGCAGTTGGCGCTTTTGCGGCAGGATGTGCTGCTCCTTGATCTGAGCAGCCCGCCCTACGGCGTAGATCTGGAAGCCGCGCAGGTTCTGGGCCTCGCCGCGTGGCGGGAGCCGGGCCTGCCCGGGCGCTACTGTCCGGAGAGCGCTGGCCGCGCGCTGCTGGATGCAATTCGTGAGGCAAGGAAAGGAGAGGTTCGCCATGAATGAGCTCAGGGGAAAGCGCATCGCCGTCGCCGTCACCGGCTCTTTCTGCACCTTCGACAGCGTGTTTGACGCGCTGGAGGACCTGAAAGACGCCGAACTGTACCCCATTCTCTCCGAAAGAGTGTACGCCATGGACACCCGCTTCGGCACGGCCGCCGCAATCCGCGCGCGGTTGGAGGCGATTTGCGGCCGCGGGTGCTGGCATACGATTCAGGAAGTCGAGCCCATCGGCCCGCAAAAACTGATGGATCTGGTCGTTGTCGCGCCGTGTACGGGCAACACGCTGGCCAAGATCGCCTGCGGCATCACCGATACTCCGGTCGCCATGGCCGTCAAATCGCAGCTTCGAAACGCGCGCCCGGTGCTCCTGGGCATCTCCACCAACGACGGGCTCTCGGGCAGCGCCCAAAACATCGGGCGGCTGCTTGAGCGCAAGCACGTCTACTTCGTACCCTTTGCGCAAGACGACCCGATCCGGAAGCCCGCGTCCCTGGTGCTGGAGGCGGGGGATCTGCGTGCCGCCGTCCTCAGCGCACTCCGGGGAGAACAGATGCAGCCGATATTGAAGATGAGGGATATTAACAAATTGTGAAGTCAAAAAAAGTCCGAAAAATGCTATTGACATTGCTCATACCTCGTGATAATATAATCAGGCACGCGAAAAACGGGCGGCAGTTGCGGAAAGGCGTGCAGAGCGATTCTTGAAAACGATACAGCGAGAGCGAGAGAGAAAGAACAGTCAGATTCTGAAGAGTTAAAGGCTTGGTGTGGGGT
>JARKQG010000117.1 GCA_029974035.1 Eubacteriales bacterium
TCCACCGGATGATGGAAGCAATCCGCAGAAGAAAGAGCCAGGGGATACCCATGCCAATTTGACGGAGACGGACGGGGTAAATACGCAAATATCGGCAAGAACAGGCTGATTTCAGGCAGAATCAGCCTGTTTTTGAATTGAGCAATGAAAAATCCGTCTCTTTCGAGACGGATTGTGGTGCGGGAAACAGGACTTGAACCTGCATGAAGGAAATCTTCACTAGAACCTGAATCTAGCGCGTCTGCCAATTCCGCCATTCCCGCTTGTCTGGTGGATGGGGGTGGATTCGAACCACCGAAGTCTGCGACGGCAGATTTACAGTCTGCTCCCTTTGGCCACTCGGGAACCCATCCATGACTGAGCTTTCTCTGACTCAACGCCCGCTCAAAAAATGGAGCTGGCGATGGGACTCGAACCCGCAACCTGCTGATTACAAATCAGCTGCTCTGCCAATTGAGCTACGCCAGCACGCTGGCCGTTCAGAGGTTTTCGCCCGCTTCATCCGTCCCCGATTTGCTGGTTTCCGCCGTCGGTTTTCGGACTGACAGATGCTATTATACCGCAAAAAGGGACAAAGTCAATAGTCGATATCGTTTCTTAACAAAGGTTTTTAACGGAGCCGCTGCACCGCAATCAGCGCCGGCGCGCTATGCGCGGGATTCAAAAAAGCGCGCGTCATCGCCTGGTAATCGGCCGGCAGCGCCCGGGCCCAGATCGTCACCGCGCCGAGTTCCGCCTCGCCCTCCGGGTGCCCGGGATAGGCGCAGACCGTGAGCAGCCCCCGGGGATTCAGGCGCGCGAGGCATGCGTTGAGCGCGGCCAGCGTGGTTTCCACCCGGGTGGTAATCCCCTTGTCGCCGCCGGGCAGCCACCCAAGGTTGAACACCGCCGCATCTACCGGCTCCACCACGTACTCCGCGATATGCTCGTGCCCCGCCAGAATCAGCCGCGCCCTGTCCGCGAGGCCCGCGCGCTCCAGCCGCTCGCGGGTGCGCAGAAGGGCGTCCTGCTGCACATCAAAGGCGTACACCCGCCCGCCGGGCCCCACGCGCTCGCAAAGCATCAGCGTGTCTCCCCCGCCGCCCATCGTACCATCCACGGCCACGGCGCCCTCAAAGAGCACCTCGGCGATGAGTTCCTGCGCCCAGTGCCGGGCGCTTTTGAAATCCAGCACGCTCCCCCTCCTCCCGGTTCCGGTACAGTATACCACGGGCGCGGCGCCGGGACAAATCCGAAAAGGAAAACCTTGCGCCTTGCCTTCCCGTCCGGCATTCAGTATAATGAAAGCATACATACGCTGAGGAGAATGCTCATGCGCCGTTTCGTATGGTTTTTGCTTGCGCTCATCCTCGCCGCGCCAGGGCAGGCCCACGCCGACGCCCTCTACCCGGTGCCGCAAAGCGCGGACGAGGTTCGCCGGGCGGATGAGGCGCGGCTGACAGACCTGGGCTTTCTCATCGCGCCCGGCTCCGACGAGGCCTACGCCCAGGCGGTGAAGGAGTTTCAGCGCTATTTGAATCGCCTGTCGGAAGAAACGCCCGACGAAAGCCTGCCCGCCACGACGCTGGAAATCCTCCCGGATTCCCGCGAAGACGCCGCGCGGGCACTGTCCATCAAGCCGCTGACCACCTATTCGGACATCGGCTCCATCGAGGCGTTCCGCAAGTACGCGGTGGTGAAAAACGAGGGCGACCTGGGCGCGGACGACATTGTCCCGGCCGAGACCCCGGAACCGCTTGAGGACGGGGCATCGCCCTACGCGGTGACGGGCGCGCTTGACGAGGCGCAGCGCACGCGGCTTCACGACGATGGGCTCACGGTGTTCCGGCAGACACTCTCCGAGGGCGACGACGGTGCCGAAGTGCGCCGCGTGCAGCGCCGGCTCACCAGTCTGAAGTACACCGATCACCCGGTGGACGGCATCTTCGATGCCGACACCGCCGCCGCCGTGTCCCTTTTCCAGCGCGCCGGCGACCTTCCGGACACCGGCGCGGCCGACCGGAAAACGCAGCAGGCGATGTTTTCCGGGACCGCCGTAGCCAACGACCGGCCGCTCTACGACTACCTGCTGAAGATTGACACGGAAAAGCAGATCGTTACCGCCTTTCAGTGGGCGGATGGGGCGTACACCCGCGTGGCGCGCAAGATGGTCTGCTCCACGGGGCTGGACGAAACCCCTACCCCCGCGGGCACCTACCGGGCCACGGGGCCCGTCGCCCGGTGGTGCTACTTCCCCTCCTACGGCTGTTGGGCGCAGTACGCGTTCCGCATCAAGGGCGGCGTGCTGTTTCATTCGGTGCTCTACCAGCAGGCGAAGGAATCCACGCTGATCAAGGGCTCGGTGAAAAAGCTGGGCCGCAAGTCCTCCCACGGCTGCGTGCGGTTGAGCGTAGAGGACGCCAAATGGGTCTTCGAGCACTGCACCGCGGGAACGACGGTCATCGTGGAGTAGGCCCGAGGGGCCGAAGCGCCCCCGTCCGTTCGGACGGGGGCGCTTTTCACGTCGCCTTCAGGCGGGTCCGCGTTACAGGCCCGCCTTTTCGCGCAGCACGTCCACCCTGTCCAGTTTCTCCCACGTCAGGTCCAGATCGTTCCGGCCGAAGTGGCCGTAGGCGGCCACCTGGGCGTAGATGGGCCTGCGCAGGTCGAGGGTTTCGATGATCGCCGCAGGCCTGAGGTCAAAGGTATCCGCCACCAGTGCCGCCAGGCGGTCGTCCGGCAGCTTTCCGGTACCCTCGGTATTCACGTAGACCGACACGGGCCTTGCCACGCCAATGGCATAGGCCACACCCACCTCGCACTTCTTCGCAAGGCCCGCCGCCACAATGTTCTTCGCCACGTGGCGCATGGCGTAGGCCGCGGAGCGGTCCACCTTGGTGGGGTCCTTGCCGGAGAAGGCGCCGCCGCCGTGATGGCCGTAGCCGCCGTAGGTGTCTACGATGATCTTGCGGCCGGTGAGGCCCGAATCCCCCTGGGGGCCGCCGATCACAAACCGGCCGGTGGGGTTGACGAGGTACCGGGTGCGCGCGTCCAGAAGCGACGCGGGAATCACGGCCTTGATGACCTTTTCGATCATGTCCCGCTCAATTTCGTCATACCCGGCCTCCGGCCCATGCTGGGTGGACAGCACCACCGTGTCCACGCGGACCGGCGCGCCGTCCGCGTATTCCACCGTCACCTGCGCCTTGCCGTCGGGCCGCAGGTAGGGCACGAGGCCGGTTTTGCGCACCTCGGCCAGCCGCCGGGTGACGCGGTGCGCCAGCGCGATGGCCATGGGCATGTACTCCGGCGTCTCGTCGCAGGCGTAGCCGAACATCATGCCCTGGTCGCCCGCGCCGATGTCAAAGCGGTGTTCCGCGCGGCCCTCCAGCGCGTCGTCCACGCCCATGGCGATGTCCGGAGACTGTTCGTCCACCGACACCATCACCGCGCAGGCGTTGCCGTCAAACCCGCAGGCGGCATTGTCGTAGCCGATTTCGCGCACCTTCTGCCGCGCGATGTCGGCGATGGAGATGTAGGACTTGGTGGAGATCTCGCCCATCACCAGGATGAGGCCTGTGGTGGCGCAGCACTCGCAGGCGACGCGGGCGGCGGGATCCTTGTCGAGAATCGCGTCCAGCACGGCGTCCGCAATCTGGTCGCACATCTTGTCGGGGTGACCTTCGGTCACCGATTCGGAAGTAAACAGCGTTTTCATGGGGCACCTCCTGCGAAAAATTGCAAAAGAATAAGCGCATTCGTGAGAACGCACTTTGTGTCATGCGCCTCATCTTCCGGCGTGAAAACATCACGCCGCGGGAATTGGCACCGGACGCATCAGCGCCGGTTGCCGGGTTTCATCGGGCCCGTCCCTCAACCACTCTGGATAAGGCTTATTCAATTGTACTGTGAGTATACACCGGCCGGGCGCTTCTGTCAACGGCGGCCGCCCCCTGGGCGCAACAATTTTGTAAATTGTGTGGAAAAACACACACGCGCTTGCTCCCGCCGCCCGAACCCCTTATAATGATAGCGTATTTCGGGTTTATTCCACTGCGGAGGTACCACCGATGAAGAAGCTGATTGTTGCCCTGGCGCTGATCCTTGCGCTTGCGCCCGCCGCCCTCTCGCTGGCGGAGCAGGCCGAGCCCACCTCCGAATGGCTCTACGCGGAGGACGCGGGTTCCACCGAGGGCTGGACGGAGGCCACCGACGAGGACGCCGAGGATTCCATCGAAGAAGACGAGACCAACGAGGACGAAACCCTCTTCCAGAGCGCGCTGCAGGTCTACGGCTGGTTTGAGTCCCAACCGTTGGACGTGGACCCTGAAAAGCCCAGCCCGGACGGCAAAAAATACCAGGTGCTGGACGACCGGCTCAACACCATGCGCGCGCTGGATGCCGAAGTCCGCGCCCATTTCTCGGACGCCATCGCCAACAAGCTCCTGGGCACCGGCGTGTACGAGGAGATCGACGGCTACCTGTACACCACGGCCCAGGACCGCGCCATCGATGCCACCATCGGCGAAACGGAATTGACCGTGGACGAACGCACCGACGATAAGATCACCTACACGCTCGCCGTCAACCGCGTGGACAGCGAGGGCAACGTCACCTCCGCCGATGAGCTCAAATACGTGCTGGAGAAGATCGACGGCGTGTGGAGGTTTACCCAGTTCCCCTATTATCTGTGAGCGGGAGGACGCACGATGAATCCGGTACTTGAGGCCATTGCGGGCCGACGTTCCATCCGCGGCTTCGCGCCCGAGCAGATCTCCTCAGAGCAGCGGGACGCGCTGATCGACGCGGCGCTCAATTCCCCCAGCGCGATGGACCGCCAGCCCTGGCACTTCTCCGTGGCGCAGGACAGGGCGCTGCTCACCCGCATCAACGACGCCGCGCGGCGGCAGTTGATGAAGGACCCGGCCGCCTTCGCCGTCTCCCGGTTCAACCGGGAGGGATACGACGTGTTTTACGGCGCGCGAACGGTATTCTTTATCTCGCTGGACAGGGCCGCCGCAAACATCCAATGGATAGACGCGGGCATCGCGGCGGAGAATATCGCGCTGGCCGCCTACTCGATGGGCCTGGGCAGCGTGATTCTGGGCATGCCGCGGGATGCCTTCCACTCGGAGGATGGCGACGGGTTCCGCGCGGCCCTCTCGTTTCCGGAGCACTACGACTTTGCCATCGCCGTGGCGGTGGGCAGGGGTACCGTGACCAAGCCCGCCCACGAGCACAAGCCGGGGCGCGTCACGATCAGCGGGTAAAGGCAAAAAGCCGCAAAAGGCGGGGGCGGGAGAAATTCTCCCGCCCCCGCCTCAGACCATCAACAAACGGCCACTTTCCGGGACGACCGGAGAGTGGCTGTTTGCAAGAAGGCTGGAGGGAGGAAGAAAAACGGAAGGAAGAAGGGCCTGGCGAGCCTCTTCATGTTTTGAACCGCGGCGGTCAGGAAG
>JARKQG010000118.1 GCA_029974035.1 Eubacteriales bacterium
TCCACCGGATGATGGAAGCAATCCGCAGAAGAAAGAGCCAGGGGATACCCATGCCAATTTGACGGAGACGGACGGGGTAAATACGCAAATATCGGCAAGAACAGGCTGATTTCAGGCAGAATCAGCCTGTTTTTGAATTGAACAATGAAAAATCCGTCTCTTTCGAGACGGATTGTCCAGGACCGCCTGAAAGGGCGGTCGTTTTTTGCGCCAAAGGCCGCCGTGTCCCGCGCTTGACAACCGCTTTGCAAGCTGTTATCCTATAAAACAGACCAAAGTATCACATAATTACAAAACCGGAAGAAGGTCGGTTTTATGAAAAAGGGCGATGCGCGTCGCCAGGAGATCCTTCGTGCCGCGGAAAAGCTCTTCTACATGAAGGGCTACGAGAACACATCCATCCAGGATGTGCTGATGGAGGCGGCCATTTCAAAGGGCGGGTTTTACCATCATTTTGAATCAAAGCTGAGTCTGTTGGAGCAGATCGCGCTGGCCCGAACCGAAGAGGGCTACGAGCGGGCGGAGCGGGCGGTGGAGGGCTGTGCCGGCGACGCCACCGAGAAGCTCAACCTGCTCTTTGACGTGGGCGGCTTTTTTGAAACCGGGGATATGGACTACATTGGCCTGATGATCCGGGTGATCTATCAGGACGGCTCTGTACAGCTGCGGGACGTGATCAAGAAGCTGCGCGTCGACCGGTATGAGCCGCTGCTCACGCGGGTCATTCATGAGGGGGCCGCAAACGGGATCTTCTACACCGCCTACCCGGACAACCTGGCGCGTCTGATCCTTTTGATGGACAACGCGCTGACGGACGAGATTGCGCTCGCGCTGACGGGCGAGGACGCCGCCGAGCACATGGCCGGCCTGGTTGACCTGATGGGTGCCTACCGCAGCGGCGTGGAGCGCCTTTTGAACGCGCCCTATGGCTCCGTGCGGCTGGTGGGGCTGGAGCGGATTGCCCAGGTGGCGCAGCGGATGGAGCGGGAGGCGCGCCACACGGCCGGCGCGCAGTAAAGCTTGGAACCATTTGCGCGCCGGTTCTGTCATATAGGGCAAAGGGAGTGTGACAGGATTTGAAAAAGCCCTGGATGCTGATTGCGTCGCTCGCGCTGATTGTCGCCGTGGCGGCGGGTATTTTTCTGGTAGTCCGCACCATGAACCGTGAGGGGGACGCCACCGCAATCGTTCCGCAGGAGGCGGACGGCCTCACCGCAACCGTCGAACCGGACGCCGGGGCCGAGGACGCTGCGCCGGGCGCGGCGACACTGGCGCCCACGGCGACCGCCCGGGCTACGGCTTCGCCGGCGCCGGCCCCAACGCCGGTTGCCACGCCGTCTCCGACCCCGGTCCCCACGCCGTCTCCGACGCCGTCTCCGACGCCGACGCCCAAGCCGCTGCCGCTGGCGGGGCTTAAAATCGGCATTGATCCGGGGCATCAGCTGCACGGAAACTCCAGCCAGGAACCCGTCGCCCCGGGCAGCAAGGAAACGAAGGCCAAGGTTTCCAGCGGCACCTCCGGCCGCGTGACCGGAAGGGCCGAGCACGAGGTCAACCTGGAGATCGCGCTCAAGTTCCGCGACGCGCTCAAGGCCCAGGGCGCGGAGGTCAAGATGACCCGTGAAATCGCCGACGTGGACATATCCAACGTCGAGCGCGCCGAGATGATGAACGAATGGGGCGCGGACCTCGTACTGCGGCTGCACTGCAACGGTGTATCCAACGCCAAGGCCAACGGCATCGGGCTGTACGTCAAGACGAAGGGCGAGGGCGCGGAAGCGTCGCTCACCTACGCGGAGGCCATCATTCGCCGCATGGTCGAGGAGACCGGCGCCAACGAGGACGGCGTATTCCGCCGCGATACCTATTCCGGCCTCAACTGGTCTACGGTGCCCAACATTCTGGTGGAGATGGGTTATATGACCAACGAGAAAGAGGACAGGCTGCTGAGCGACCCGGAGTATCAGCAAAAGCTGATCGACGGCATGGTGAAGGGTGTGGCGGACTGCTTTGGCAGGACGCTCGAGGAGGGCGGACGCGCGATCGCGGTGGAGACGGAAGCGGCGCCCGCCGACCCGATGGGGGACGCCGGGGGAGAATAGCGCCGGCCCCCCGAAGCCCCTTGACGGCCGCCCTTTGCGGGAGAAAGATTGCCGCCCCGTTTGGGGCGGCGCTTTGTCATTTCGGGCGGTTCCAGAGCCCGTACTGGGCCTCGTTTTGGAGCGCCGAGAGCATCAGTTCCCGCGCATTGGGAAACTGCCGGCAGATGTGATCCAGAAGCGCCTCCACGTCGTCCCGCCGGGTATGGCCGTTGGCGGGGCAGGGCGATGGGATGACCGGCAGGTTCAGCACCTTCGCCATGTGGATCACGTGTTTTTCCGGCAGGTATACCAGCGGCCGGATCTGGGTGATTCCCGTGCGCGAAAGGTATGTGACGGGGTGAAAGGTATGGATGCGCCCCTCGTGGAGCAGCGACAAAAACAGCGTTTCGATGGCGTCGTCCCGGTGATGCCCCAGCGCCAGCTTGTTGAAGCCGCCGGCCACGCACAGATCGTTCAGCGCGCCGCGGCGCATCTTCGCGCACAGCGCGCAGGGGTTTTTTTCGCGGCGCTCCTCAAAGATGACCCGGCCGATTTCGGTTGCCTTCACCGTGTAGGGTACGCCCAGCTCGGCGCACAGCGCGTCCACGCCGGCGGTATCGAAGGGCTCGAAGCCCATCGTCAGCGTGAAGGCGGCCAGCTCGTAGGGCACCTTGCAGAACTTTTTGTATAGCGCCAGCGCATACAAAAGCAGCAGGCTGTCCTTGCCGCCGGATACGCCCACCGCGATGCGGTCGCCCGCCTCGATCATATGAAAATCCTGATCCGCCCTGCGGAGGCAGCCCAACACCTGCTTCATCGCGTCACCGGATCAAGAGCGTCGCCAGCGAGAAGAGCACGGCCAGCGATGCCGCGTCCACCAGGGTGGTCAGCGCCTGCCCGGCGACCGCGGCCGGATCCATGCCGAGGCGGTCGGCAAACATCGGCACGAGGCAGCCCAGGGCCTTGGACAGCACGACGGTGACCACCATGCTCAGCGACACCATCAGCGCGGTGCGGGATTCGACGCGGCTGACAAGGACCATTCGAAGGCCGTTGACCAGTGCCAGCACCGCCCCGACCATGACCGCCACGCGGATCTCCTTCCAGAGCACCTTCGCGATGTCTGAAAACTCGATTTCACCCAGCGACAGGCCGCGCACGATCAGTGTGGAGGACTGGGAGATGCAGTTGCCGCCGGTGTTCATCATGACCGGGATTGCCGCGGTCAGCGCCAGCCACAAGGCTTCGCTGCCCTCAAAGGCCGGGCCGTATCGGGTGATGATCCAGCTGGCCACGGTGCTCAGCACCAGCAGGATCACAAGCCACGGGAGGCGGTTGAGAGCCATGCGCAGAACGCCCGTATGCAGGTAATCCTCGTCGGAGGGCAGGATGGCGGCCATGCGCTCAAAGTCCTCGGTGTTCTTTTCCTCGATCACGTCCACCACGTCGTCCACGGTGATGATGCCCACCAGCCGCTCCTCCTTGTCCACCACGGGGATGGACATCAGATCGTACTTGCGCACGGTTTCGGCCACGCTGTCCCGCTCGTCCAGCGTGTGGACGCTGATGACGTTCGTCTCCATCAGCTTTTCGATCTTCGTTTCATCGTCGGCGATGATGAGCTTTCTGAGCGCCACCGTGCCGATCAGGTGCCGGGCGGCGTCGATCACATAGATGGTGTAGATGGTTTCCTTATCGATGCCGGTGCGCTTGATCTCCTCCATCGCCTCGCGCACGGGGATATCCTTGTGGAATTCGCAGTATTCGATGGTCATGATGGAGCCGGCGGAGTCCTCCGGATAGCGCAGAAACTGGTTGATGGTGTCGCGCCGCGCCCGGTCGGTGAACTGCAGGATGCGCTTGACCACGTTGGCCGGAAGTTCCTCCAGAAAATCCACCGCGTCGTCGATGAACATCTCGTCCACCAGCGCGCTCAGCTCACTGTCTTCGACGGACTCGATCAGCGCCTCGCGCTGGTCGCTGTCCATATAGGTGAACACGTCCGAGGCGATGTCCTTGGGCAGGATGCGAAACACCGCCAGCAGCTTCTCCCGGTCAAGGGTTTCGAGGTATTCGGCGATGTCCACCTCGTTGAGCATCCGAAGCGCGCCTCTGAGCTCACCGTGGCGTCCATGCTTGAGCAGATCGTCCAGCCGGGGCCTTATCTCGTCAAAATCCAAGGTTCTTCCTCCATTCGGGCGGTTCGGGCGCGGAAAGGGACGGGGTGTTCCAATTCCGACGCATCCATGATAAACGGGTTTGTCCTGTTCGTCAAGAGGGGTTCTGGCTTTGCGGAGCCAGGATGTACCGGGCGGTCAACCGCGGGCAGTAGACGTCGTTGTAGAAGTAGTTGCCGTTGCCGGCCACGTCCGCATAGGCGGTGTAGGTGACGCCCAAGGAGGGGCTGGAGAGGGAGGAGACGTTGTCCAGGATCACGTACTGCGGCTCGTCCTCGGTGCCCACGTTCATCACCAGAAGCGGGGTTTCTCCTTCAATGATTTCCACCACCGGGCCCACGCATTTGAAGATCTTGCCAAACCACTGGCGGTAGGTGAGCGTCAGGTTCTTCCAGTCCATCTTCCAGGCCTTGCGGGAGTAATCGTTGAGGGAGGGGATGTAGTTGACGTGCACCGAAACCACCGAATCGGTCATCCCCGGCTTTTGCGCGCGGAAGGTGACGACGTTGTCACCGATGACGGTAAACTTCGCCTTGAAGGAAAAGTCGCCGTTCTGTTCGATCTTGATGGAGTCCTCCACGTGGTCGGTGTCCACCACCAGGGTGGCGGAGGGGTCCGTGGTGCCCTTGATGACCATGGTGTCCTTCGAGGAGGACTTGTCCAGGTTCATGTAGGGCTCCAGCGGGATCTCCTGCGGCTCCCGGTAGAGCACGATGTCCTTGCGGGTTTCCCTGTGGTTCTGGGTGGCCACGAGGATCGAAATATTGTTGTCGCCGTAGCCCACGTTGATGTTGGCGGACAGCTTGCCCTCAAAGTCCACCACGTCGGTCACATCCTCGCCGTTGACGAGCACCCTGGAGTCAGGCACCACCTGCAACTGCATCGGATAGATGGAATTGACGACCTCCTGAAAGTCCTCGGACGGGTTGATGAGGGTCAGCGGGGATTCGGGCACATCGACGGTCAGTTCCAGCGGCGGAAGCTCCGTCCGGGCGCCGCTTTCGCTCTCCAGCACCGGCGTCATCGTGATGACGGCGGCCTCCACATCCTCGGGGTTTTCGTCAAACCAGCTGCTGTCGGGGATTTCAATGCGCGCCAGGCCGCCCGTCAACAGGTAGGACTGGTCCAGTTCCTTGATGAATACGGAATTCCCGTCCTCGCCGTAAAAGGTGATGGCGTGGCCCACGCGGCCGTCTTCCAGCGTGATCTCCTCCACGTCGGGGGCCATGCGGCCGCCCACCGTGTAGGCGCGCGAAAGGCGCCACGCGTCAAACCAGTAGTACAGCCGGTAGCTCGCAAGGCACAAAAAGGTGATCGAGACCAGGGCGAACACCGTCCACATCAGCCCGTTGGCGACGCGCGCGGCGCGGCCGGGTGTCTTGCGGGCGGACGTGGAGCCCAAGGCGTCCATCGCCTGGTTGCAGCGGGGGCAGAGGGCTTGCCCTTCGGCAACGGTGGCCCCGCAGTTCGGACATTTCAAAACGTATACCTCCGGATGGTGCCGCGCGCTGAAGGCGCGAAAAATCGGGGTGGTTCGCCAGCTAGAATTATATTCTTTCGCGGGCTTTCTGTCAAAACCCTTTCTGTTGGCGCGCTTTTCACACGGAAACTGAAGATTTGTCATAAAATTTGATCGACAAGCCGCCCGCACATGGTATAATAAAGGCATGTTTGAACCGGGAGGGATGGTTTTTTGGACAACTTCCGCGAAGAGGTTGCCGTCCGGCGCAGCGCAGGCCTCTACAATTTCCTGTATGTCCTGGCGTGGCTGGCGATGGCGGTGTTTGCGCTGGTGGCGATGTTTGCGCTCTCCGGCGTCATGGGCATGGTTTCCACGGGCTTCAGCATCATGCCGATCATACTGCTGGTGGTGTTCGGCGGCGCGGCGTTTCTCATCTACCGCTACAAGGACGAGCTCAAAAGCGAGTACGAATACGTGTTTACCAACGGCGATCTGGATGTGAGCAAGGTGCTCAACAACAGCCGCCGCCGCTATCTGACCAGCCTCAACATGAAAAACGTGGAGGCGGCCGGCCCGGTGAACGGTTCCGCCTTTAACCGTTACCTCACGATGCAGGGCATCAAAAAGCACAACTGGTTTCTCAATCGGGACGCGCACCTGTACTACTTTTACTTTGTGAAGTCCGGCGTCAAGCACCTGATGGTGGTGGAGCTGTCAAGCGAGATGGCGGACCTGTGCAAGCGGCCCAACTACATGAATTTCGGCATCTGGCAGGCGTGAGGGCATGAGGGCGTATCTGGACAACAGCGCCACCACGCGGCCGTCGGAGGGCGTAGTCGAGGCCATGACCCGGGCGATGCGGGACGGATACTTCAATCCGTCCTCTCTGTATGCGCCGGCGGTGGAGGCGGAGAAGGCGCTTTGCGCTTGCCGCCGGCGGATCGCGCGGGCGCTGGGCGCGGAGGATGCCGTCGTCACCTTCACTTCCGGCGGCACCGAGGCCAACAATCTGGCGGTTCTGGGCGCGATGGCCGCGCGGCGGGGGCCGGCCCGCGCGCTGGTGGCCGCCACGGAGCACCCGTCGGTACTGGCCGCGTTTGACGAACTGCGCGCCCTCGGGCACGCCGTGGAGGTTATCCCGGTAGACCGCCTGGGCCAGTTGGACTGGGACGCGCTGGAGAAGGCTCTGTCGGAGGGCCCGGCGCTGGTCAGCGCCATGCAGGTCAACAACGAAACCGGTGCCGTGCTGGACGCCGAGCGGTTCAGCCGGACGGTGCGGCGCCTGGCGCCCGGCGCGCTGATCCACGTGGACGGCGTGCAGGGCTTTTTGCGGCTCCCCTTTGACATGGGCTGGGCCGATCTCTACACGCTGTCCGCCCACAAGCTGCACGGCCCCAAGGGCGTCGGCGCGCTGGTGGCGGGGCCCCGGGTCCGCATAAAGCCCCGGCAGGTGGGCGGCGGCCAGGAAAGGGGCCTGCGCTCCGGCACCGAGAACACGCCGGGCATCGCGGGGCTGAAGCGCGCCATTGAGGAAATCGAGGCCATGGGGGACGTGACCGCGCCGCTCCGGGAGAAAAAGCTGCGCCTCTGGGCGGAGATCCGCCGCGGCGCGCCTGCCGCGGTCGTATTCGGTCCCGCGCCGGAGGCGGGCGCGCCCCACATCCTGAGCGTGGGGTTCCCCGGGGTGCGCGGCGAAGTGATGCTGCACGCGCTGGAGGGCGACGGGGTGTACGTGTCCACCGGTTCCGCCTGCTCGTCAAAAAAGCGCAGGGTCAGTTCGGTGCTGCTGGCGATGGGCATCCGGCCGGAGGAGGCCGAATGCGCGGTCCGCTTCAGCCTGTCCCCAAACACCACGGAGGACGAGATCGATTACGCCGCGGCGCGCGCGGGCGCGCAGTATGCGGTTTTGTCAAAATACTGGAGGCGATGACATGCGCGACGTGCTGCTCGTGCGCTTTGGGGAGGTTCACCTGAAGGGGCTGAACCGCCCGTACTTTTTGCGGAAACTGGTGGAGAACATCAAATTTGCGGTGAGGCCGCTGGGTGGCCACGTGTGGATGAGCGACGGCCGCATCTACGTGTCGGGCGCGCAGGACATGCGCGAGGTCACGGAAAAGGTCTGCCGCGTGTTTGGCGTGTACTCGGTCAGTGTGGCGACGGAACTGGAGAAGGACCTGGAGGAGATCGCCCGGGCGGTGGTGGCGCTGGCGCGTCCGCTCACGGGCACCTTCAAGATCGAGGCCCGGCGCAGCGACAAGCGGTTTCAGCCCGATTCGATGACGATGGGGCGCGAGCTGGGCGGCCGCGTGCTGGAGGCCAACCCAAACCTCAGGGTGGACGTGCACAGGCCCCAGCACAGGATCTCCGTGGAGATTCGCGACATGGCCTACGTCTACTGCGGCGAGACCCTCGCCGTGGGCGGTATGCCGCTGGGCACCGGCGGGCGCGCGGCGCTGCTCCTCTCCGGCGGCATCGACAGCCCCGTGGCGGGCTATCAGATCATGCGCCGGGGCGTGACGCTCCGCGCCATCCACTTCTTCAGTTTCCCCTTCACCAGCGAGCGCGCCCGGCAGAAGGTGATCGATCTGGCCGCCATCCTGGGCGCCTACGGCGGCGGAATGCCGGTGGACGTGGTGCCCTTTACAAAAATCCAGATGGAGATCCACGAGAAGTGTCCGGACGAGTTCGGCACGCTGATCATGCGCCGGTTCATGATGCGCATCGCGGAGAAGCTGGCGCGGCGGCGCGGCTGCCTGGCGCTGATCACCGGCGAAAACCTGGGCCAGGTGGCCAGCCAGACCATGGAGGCCCTTGCCGTCACCGACCGGGTGGTGGATATGCCGGTGTTCCGGCCGCTGATCGGGCTGGACAAGCTGGAGATTACCCAGATGGCGGAGCGCATCGGCACCTACGAAACCTCGATTCTGCCTTACGAGGACTGCTGCACCGTGTTCACACCGCGCCACCCGGCCACGAAGCCCCACATCGCGGACATTGAGAAGGCCGAGGCGCTCCTCGATTGCGAAGGGCTGATCGACGAGGCCGTGGCGGGCACCGAAGAGGTCCGCTACTGGGTGCGGGAGGACGGCGAGTAGCGCGCCGCCCGCCGGAGAGGATATGACATACGAGGACGCCACCGGGCGCTGCTGGCTGGAGGTCGATCTGGACGCCATCCTGGAAAACCACCGCGCGGCCCGGGCGCTGATGGGGCCGGACGCGGCGGTCGTTCCCGTGCTCAAGGCGGACGCCTATGGCATGGGCGCGGCGGTGGTTGGGAGGCTTTTGGCGGACGACGGCGCGCGGCTCTTCGCCGTCGCTACCGGCGATGAGGCCGAGCAGTTGATGCGCGCGCTGCCCGGGGACGCGAAGGTGCTGACCATGGGGCTTGTCGGCCGGGCGCAGATGGTCCGGCTGATCCGCGCGGGCATGCCGCTGACGCTCTTTTCCGAGCGGCAGGGGATGTCCATCGCGGAGGCGGCCCGGGCGGCCGGCGAGGCCGCCTGGGTGCATGTGAAGGTGGACACGGGCCTGCACCGGCTGGGGCTCGCGCCGGAGACGGCGGCGGATGCGGTCGCCGAACTCATGCAAACCGGCGTCATCCGGGTGGCGGGGCTTTATACGCATCTGGCCATCCATACGGCGGAAACGGACCGGGCGCAGACCGCCAAACTGCGCGAGGTGCGCGCGGCGTTCCTCGCCCGGGATATCGACGTACCGATGACCCACGCGGTGGACTCCATCGGCATGGCACGCTACCCGGAGGACCACATGGACGCCGCCCGCGCCGGCGCGTGGCTCTACGGCGTGGCGCCCGCGGGCTTTGACCGCCCGGCGCTGTGCCGGGGCGCGGCGCGCTTCAAGGCGCGCGTCGCCCAGCTGCGCTACGTAAGGGCGGGGGAACTGGTGGGCTATGATGACGAGCATCCGCTCCCGCGCGACAGCCTGATCGCTACCCTCTCCGCCGGGTATGCGGACGGCTTTCCTCGGCTCGCCCACGGCCAGGACGTCGAGATTCGCGGCGCGCGGGCGAAGGCCGTGGGCATCGCGTGCATGGACCAGATGATGGCGGACGTGGGCGGCGTTCCGGGCGTGGAGGAGGGCGACGAGGTGACCTTTGTCGGCGGCACCATCTCCGTGGACGAATACGCCAGGATGGGCCGGCTGAACCGGAACGAGGCGTGGGCGCGGATTGGCCGGCGCGTGCCCCGCGTCTATTTTGTGAACGGAAGGCCCGCCTTTGCGCGCTCGGAGGTAAACCCGTCATGACCATCGGAGAACTCTGGAATTTGGCGGAGGCGGCCTTTGACTGGACGGTATCCCTGCGCAGGGCGCTGCACCGGATTCCGGAGCCGGGATTCCGGGAATTCAAAACGCAGAAGCTGATCTGCGACGCGCTTTCGTCGCTGGACATTCCCTATTCGGCGGAGCGGACGTGGGTGATAACGGACATCGCCGGCGCGCATCCGGGCCGGGTGGTGGCGCTCAGAGCGGATATCGACGCGCTGCCGGTCGCGGAGCCGGAGGGCTGTCCGTTTCGCTCCACCCACGAGGGCTGGATGCACGCCTGCGGCCACGACGTGCACACCGCGATCCAGCTGGGTGCCGCGAAGATTCTCGCAGGGCTCAGGGACGGGATGCGCGGCTCGGTGCGGCTCCTCTTCCAGCCTGCGGAGGAGACGGAGGGCGGCGCCAAGCCCATGGTGGCGGCAGGCGCGCTGGAAAACCCGAGGGTGGATGCCAGCTACGGGTTGCACCTGCAGCCCCGGCTGCCGCTGGGGACGGTGGAAACGCGCTTCGGCACGCTGAACGCCTCCACCGACGATGTAATTGTGGACGTATTCGGGCGCGGCGGCCACGCGGCCTATCCGGAGAGCGGCGTGGACGCCATCGTGTGCGCGGCCCAGGTGGTGATGGCGCTGCAGACGCTGGTGTCCCGCAGCGTATCCCCGCTCCAGAGCGCGGTGCTGTCCTTCGGCGTCGTCGAGGGCGGCAGGGCGGCCAACGTCCTCTGCGACCGCGTGCGGCTGAAGGGGACGCTGCGCACCGCCGATCCCGAACTTCGCGTTCGGATGCGCGGCCGCATCCGCGAAATGGCGGAGGGCGTGGCGCGGGCCTTCGGTGCCGCGGCGGACGTAAAAATCATCGAGGGCTACAGCCCGCTGGTAAACCATCCCCGGGAGACGGATCTGGTGGTAGATACCGCGAAGGCGCTCTTCGGGCCGCAGAGCGTGCGGATCAAGGAGAGCCCCTCCATGGGCGGCGAAGACTTTTCCTATTTTATCGAGCACAACCCCGGCGCATTTTACCACATTGGCTGCACGCCGCCGGAAAAAATGCCCGCACCCGCGCTGCACAGCCCGCTGTTTGATCCGGACGAGCGGTGCATTTTGACGGGCCTTTTGATGCAGACCGCGCTGGCGCTGCGGGAGACCGGCGCGATGGACTGAGCGGGGCGCGCGCCCCGGCCCCTTCCATAAGCCCCATAAAATGGAATGGTGTTTATGCCTGGGCTCAGGCGGGTAATTATCCTGCAAAGGACAAAGCGCATGCCGGGGTGGACCCGGACATGATGAGTCGCACCGCGGTCAGCCTGTACGACAGAACCGAGAGGATGATTTTGCCATAGCGGCGGAGCCTTCCGCCCTCAACGTCCCGAT
>JARKQG010000149.1 GCA_029974035.1 Eubacteriales bacterium
GGGGATACCCATGCCAATTTGACGGAGACGGACGGGGTAAATACGCAAATATCGGCAAAAACAGGCTGATTTCAGGCAGAATCAGCCTGTTTTTGAATTGAGCAAAGAAAAATCCGTCTCTTTCGAGACGGATTGTGGTGCGGTCGACGGGACTTGAACCCGTACTCCTTTCGGAACACGCCCCTCAAACGTGCGCGTATGCCAATTCCGCCACAACCGCGTGCATAAAAAAGGTCCAAGGGCGACGAATGATATTATACCGAACGCCGCCGAGTTTGTCAACCTGCAATTTCATGACGCAGCCCATCGCCCAGGGTTAAGTTTGGCATTTCGCGCCGGCTTTTCCGGGGTTTTACGGGTCGGGGGTTTACTTTGGCCGGGGAATGGGGTATAATGACGGAAAACATTTATTCGCGATGAAGGGAAGCGCCCTGCGCCGGGGCCGCGAAGCGAGCCGGGGATTGGTGAAAGCCCGGACGGTCATGCGCATGGGGAATCATCCCGGAGCGGCGGGCTGAACTGTCAGTAAGCCCGGCCGGGTTCGCCCGTTACAGCGGCGGCGCATGTCTGTGCGCCATGAGCGGGCGCGCCATGCGCCAAATTGGGTGGTACCGCGAACCTTCGTCCCAAGCCGGGCGAAGGTATTTTTCTTTTGGAGGGGCTACCATGATCGAAAAAGCGCCAACCACGCTGGATTTTGTCGGCCGCGAGGCCGAGGTGCTGAAATTCTGGAAGGAGAACGACATCTTCGGCCAGTCGGTGAAGCTGCGCGAGGGCTGCGAGACGTTCACCTTCTACGACGGCCCGCCCACCGCCAACGGCA
The DNA here is from genome assembly GCA_029974035.1 of Eubacteriales bacterium. The sequence goes on from JARKQG010000149.1 coordinate 824, forward strand.
AGCCCCACATCGGCCACATCGAAACCCGGGCCATCAAGGACCTGGTGCCCCGCTATCAGCTGATGAAGGGCAAAAACGTGCTGCGCAAGGCGGGCTGGGACACCCACGGCCTGCCGGTGGAGCTGGAGGTCGAGCGCATGCTGGGCCTGGACGGCAAGGAGCAGATCGAGCGCTACGGCATCGAGCCCTTCATCAAGGCGTGCAAGCAGTCCGTCTGGAAGTACAAGGCCGAGTGGGAGCACATGTCTGACCGCGTGGGCTTCTGGCTGGACATGGGCAACCCCTACATCACCTATGAAAACAGCTACATCGAGTCGGTGTGGTGGTCGCTGAAGCAGGTGTGGGAGAAGGGGCTGCTCTACAAGGGCCACAAGGTGGTGCCCTACTGCCCCCGCTGCGGCACGGCGCTGTCCAGCCACGAGGTTTCCCAGGGCTATAAGGAAGTCACGGACGATACCGCCTTCGTGCGCTTTGCGGTGAAGGGCGAGAACAATACCTTCTTCTACGCCTGGACCACCACGCCCTGGACGCTGCCCTCCAACGTGGCCCTTTGCGTCGGGCCGGACTACGACTACGCGAAATTCCGCCACCACGGCGAAACCGCCATCATGGCCAGCGCGCTGATCCCCCAGGTGGTGGGCGAGGATGCGGAGATCCTCGAAACCATGAAGGGCCGGGACCTGGTGGGCATGGAGTACGAGCCGCTTTTTGACTTTGTGCGGGACATCCCCGACAAGCCCGCCTGGCGCGTGGTGGCGGACGACTACGTGACCCTCACCGACGGCACCGGCATCGTGCACATCGCGCCGGCCTTCGGCGAGGACGACGCCCGCGTGGGCCGCTTAAACGGCCTGCCCTTCGTGCAGCTGGTGGACGCCCGCGGCGTCATGGATGCGCGCACGCCCTGGGCGGGGCTCACCGTGAAGCAGGCGGACGGGCCCATTATCGAGGACCTGGAAAGGCGCGGCCTTCTGCTGAAAAACGAGCCGCACATGCACAACTACCCCTTCTGCTGGCGCTGCGATACGCCGCTGATCTACTACGCCCGCTCCACCTGGTTCATCCGCATGACCGCCGTCAAGGAGCAGCTGCAGGCCTCCAACCAGTCGGTCAACTGGATGCCCGACAACATCAAGGACGGCCGCATGGGCAATTTCATCGACAACGTGCTGGACTGGGGCCTCTCCCGCGAGCGCTACTGGGGCACGCCGCTGCCGGTGTGGGTCTGCAAGGACTGCGGCCACGTCCACGTGATCGGCTCCGTCGAGGAGCTCCGGAAGCTCGGCAGGGATGTGCCGGCGGACATTGAGCTGCACCGCCCCTACATCGATCAGGTGACGCTTTCCTGCGAAAAGTGCGGCGGCGTGATGAAGCGCACGCCGGAGGTCATCGACTGCTGGTACGATTCCGGCTCCATGCCCTTCGCCCAGTGGCACTACCCCTTTGAAAACAAGGAGATGTTTGAGGCGAACTTCCCGGCGGACTTCATCTCCGAGGCCATCGACCAGACCCGGGGCTGGTTTTACACGCTGCTCGCCATCGGCACGCTGATCTTCGGGCGCTCGCCCTTTGAAAACTGCCTGGTGCTGGGCCACGTGCAGGACAAGGACGGCATCAAGATGTCGAAGCACAAGGGCAACGTGGTAGACCCCTGGGAAGTGCTGGACAAGCAGGGCGCCGACGCCGTGCGCTGGTACTTCTATTCCGCGGGCGCGCCCTGGCTGCCCAGCCGCTTCTCCGGCGACATGGTCAGCGAGGTGCAGCGCAAGTTCATGGGCACCCTGTGGAACACCTACGCCTTCTTTACCCTCTACGCCTCCATCGACGGCTACGACCCGACGGGCGAAAAGGCCGCCCCGGGCGACTTCTCGCTGATGGATCGGTGGGTACTCTCCCGACTCAATACGCTGGTGGACTTCGTGGACCGGGGCCTTGCGGACTACAGGATTACCGAGACCGCCCGCGCCATCGCCGCCTTCACCGACGAGCTGAGCAACTGGTACGTGCGCCGCTGCCGCGAGCGCTTCTGGGGCAAGGGCCTGGCCGGCGACAAGCTGGCCGCCTTTGAGACCCTCTACACCGTGCTGACCACGCTGACGGGCCTCATCGCCCCCTACACCCCCTTCATGGCGGAGAGCATGTACCAGAACCTGGCGGCGAAGAACCCCGGCGCAAGGATGAGCGTCCATCTGACCGACTTCCCGAAGGCCGACCTTTCCAAGGTGGACTCCGGCCTCGAGGCCGAGATGGAGAAGGTCATCGAAATCGTGCAGCTGGGCCGCGCCTGCCGTGCCACCGCCGGCATGAAGACCCGTCAGACCGCCAAGACCCTCTACGTCAAGGGCGCTGCCCTCACCCCCGGCATGACGGATCTGGCGGCGGAGGAGCTCAATGTGAAGGCCGTCGCCTTTGTGGACGACGCCCGCGCCTTCACCACCTACAAAATCAAGCCGCAGCTGCGCACCGTGGGCCCGAAGTACGGCAAGCTGGTGGGCGCCATCGGCAAGGCGCTGCTTGCCCTCGACGGCAACGACGTGGTGGACGCCTTCTCCCGGGGCGAAGCGCTGCAATTCGCCGTGGAGGGCACCGCTGTGGAGCTGTCTGCGGCGGATGTTCTTACCGAGCCCATGCAGAAGCCCGGCTTTGTGGCCGAAACGGAGGGCGGCGTCACCGTGGTGCTGGACACCAACCTCACCCCCGAGCTCATCGAGGAGGGCTTCGTGCGCGAGGTGATCTCCAAACTCCAGACCCAGCGCAAGGAGGCGGGCCTCGAGGTGACGGACCACATCCTCATCACGCTGGATACCACCCCCAGGCTTCGGGATGCGGTGCTCGGCGGCCAGCAGGAGATCCTGCGCGCGGCGCTGGCGGACGGCCTCGCCGTCGCGAAGCCGGAGGGCTTTGTGCGGGAGTGGTCCATCAACGGCGAGGCGGCCGTCATCGGCATCCGAAAGGCGTAAGAAGCGCCGGCAGGCGCGGGGAGGCGCGGCATGACCATTCTGGAGCGGTTTGTGCGGTCCAAGACCGGGCGTCCGGAGGACTGCGAGGACATCCTCTTTATGGGCGAACACTTCGCCGCCGTCATTGACGGCGCCACCGCCCGGACGGGCGCCCGCTTTGGCGGCGTGACGGCCGGGCGGCGGGCCGCGCTCCTGGCGCACTCTGCCCTTGAAACGCTGCCCGGGAACGCGGACCTTCCCCAAACCCTGCGGCACCTGACGGCGGCATTCGCCGGGTACGCCCGCGAAGCCGGACTCTCGCTGGAGGACGGCGAACGCCCGTCGGCCGCCGCCGCGATCTACAGCCGGCGGCGGCGCGAGGTATGGCTCATCGGGGACTGCCGCTGCCGGATCGGCGAGATCGAGTACGATAACCCCAACGGCATTGACCGCGCCGTCGCCGGCGCCCGCAGTCTCGTCAATCAGGCCGAGCTGGAAAAGGGGCGGACGGCGGCCTCTATCATGGCCCACGACCCTGGAGCGGAATTCATCCGCCCGCTTTTGATGGCGCAGTTCCGGTTCCAGAACCGCGCGCCGGGGTCCGCGGGCGGCTACGGCTATTCGGCCATCGACGGACGGGAGATCCCCCCTTCCCTGGTGCGGACGGTGCGGCTGCGCCCGGAGGACTGCGAGCTTTCCCTGGCTTCCGACGGATACCCGGTGCTGGCGGACACGCTGGCCGGGTGCGAGCGGGCGCTGGCCGACCTCCTCGCGGCAGACCCGCTGTGCATTTTTGTCAACCGGGGCGTGAAAGGACTGCGGCCCGGGCTTGAATCCTACGATGACCGGGCGTACCTGCGCCTCGCGCCGTGACGGCAGGCCCGGACGAGCGCCAGAAATATCGTCAATTTTTCAATTCAAGCATTGCGCTTCGGCGTGGGTTGTGTTATAATACCGCTCGTTGACGGCGCGACCGCCGCCCGGAACCGGCACGCGGTGCCGGCGCCAAAAACCTCATAGCGCGTGGAGAAGTCGCCTAGCTTGGTCGAGGGCGCGCGACTGGAAATCGGGTAGACGGACCGGAAAACTGCATAATTATTCGTGGAGGAGTCGCCTAGCTTGGTCGAGGGCGTGCGACTGGAAATCGCATAGGCGTCAAAAGCGTCTCGAGGGTTCGAATCCCTCCTCCTCCGCCACGGCCCCGGAAACCCAGTGTTTCCGGGGCTTTCCCTTTCTCGGCCACCTTCCGAACTTCGCTCGGCTTCTCGTTCTCGCGTCAGAAAGCTCCCTCTCCCTTCCAATTCATCAAATCTTAACCATACGTCGTATGCGGCATTTTTGCATACTGTGCTGCCCGTTTGCTGCCCAAATGCTGCGGACGGATATAAAAACTTGCGAGAAATTGCGCGGAGAAACAGGCTTATCGAGAGGGTTTCAAGTCTTTTTTCTCCTCCTTGCCCGATCCCCTCGCATCCTGCTTCTTCTCGATGAGATTCGGAAAGAGCGCTCGATGGTAGCTGTCCAACACAAACTTAATGCGGTCTGCTCTGGCCTCGACATAGACCGCAGTTACCAAATCCAGCTTCATATCAAATCCAAGGTGTTGACCGGTTCCCTTCAAACTATGCCCCAGAATTTTCGCCACAGCGAAGAAATCTCCGGTCAGCTCGTACATGTTCGTCGCTGCCGTGCCCCGCAAATCGTGGAAGCGAATGTGCCGCATCGGTACATGCTTGAGCAATTGTCCAAAGTCCGACGACAGCGTCTCCCGACGATATGGGGAGCCATCCGGCCGCGCAATCACCAGGCGATTGCCGTAATACGGTTCTCCGCTCAGTTCCAAGAGCAGTCGCTGCCGTTGCTGCAGCAAAAGCTGCCGCTCAAAGTAGGGCCTCGCGGCGTCCGTAATCGGCAACGTTCGTGACTCGGATTTCAGAGGAGCCAACTCGCCAATCGTCTTCAAGCCTGCGGGAAGCTGCTGTGGCAGCTGCTCTTCAACACTGAAACATCCCTTTTCCATGTCTACATAATCCCAACGCAGTCCAATCGCTTCACTGATTCGCAAACCATACATCCCACCCAGCATCACGAGCATATCCCACATCGTTTCCGTTACCTTGGCGAGCAGATGCTGCATCTCCTTGATGGTATATGGGTCGGGGGTCTTGTTGGGCTTGCCGAACTTCGTGATGATCTCCTTGGCCGGATTACTGGGTATGTAGTGGTACTGTCTGGCGGCCTCCAACGCCACGCTCAGCGTCCGGTGGACATATTTGACGCTTGATGCGGACAGCTTCTTTTCATACAGCTTCGCCAGCATATCGTCGATGATAGCCGGCGTGATCTGCTGAAGCCGCAGATGACCTATGAGCGGAATGATGTGGTTCCGAATATTGCCCCTATACCCAGTGAATGTGCTTGGGCGAAGATTGGCTTTGCCATGTCGCTCTACCCAACCCTCAAGGTATTCCTGAAGAGAAACCTTACCCTGCGCAACAGTTGCTGCCTCGTAGGTCGGATTGATAAACTTCTGGCGCATTTCCGCCTCGTGTTGCGTCGCTTCTTTCTTGGTGAGGAAGCCACGTTTCATGTAGGTTTGAGGTCCGTCCACCCTGATGTACTTGAGGTTGACATCGTAGACGGTTCCAGGTTTGCCTGTAGGCACACCATTTGAATCGCGCTTGTTCTTTACTGTACGGGCGCTGACTGCCACGTCACTGCCTCCTCTTAAGTAAATCAACCGGGGGAATAGCATCGAGCGGAAACCTTGTTGCGCTGATACCAGTCCCAAATCGCCCTATCCACCAAGAGGCGGCGATTGCCGTTTTGAATGTACTCCAGTTCACCCTGATCCATCAGCTCGCGCAGCTTGTTCTCGCCCAATCCGCTGATCCGGCTCATCTGCTCTACCGTCTTCAACATGGGCAGAAGGTTATCTGCTGCAATGGCCGTTGTCTTCTGTTTGCCAGCCATATAGCGCTCCTCCCATATGTGTTGCATTGATAAAGGTGTCCACTCCGAACGCCTGTCACCTCCTGTGATTTTGTGATGCCCGCGAGGCCGGAATGACACCGATCCGCGACATCCATTCGTGATGCCGAAATGATGCCGAACCTTGAAAACGCAAGAAAAAAGGAGCTATAAAAAGCTCCAAAAATTTATGAGAAGTGCAAATGAAACATCCTAATTCCACGGGCAAATTATACAAAATTCTGCGGCTTTACGAGAAGAAATTCCCTGTTCGCGCGACTGGAAATCGCGTAGGCGTCAAAAGCGTCTCGAGGGTTCGAATCCCTCCTTCTCCGCCAAAACCCCGGAAACCCAGCGTTTCCGGGGCTTTTCCTTTTTCGGTGATCTCCGCCACCCTCCGGTTTGCCGCGGTGTTGACCTGCTTCCTTCAAGCTGATGAATCGAGGGGTGCCCGGTTTTCCGGGCGCCCCTTCACTTTGTTTCTCCCCCCGGCGCGGGCCGCAACGCGCCCTTTACCAGCGCGTACTCGGTGCCCCCTGCCGTTATGCGGCCGCCCTCAAGGAGCGCGCGCATCGCCGCCGCGTCAATCCCGGCCAGCCCCGCCCCTTTCAGCGCGTCCTTCCACACGGTAAACCCGCATCCTTCCTTCCAGCGGGAGCAGCCGAAGGCGCGGCTGTTCTCCGTCACCTCGCCCTGCCCGCAGACGGGGCACTTCACACCCAGCTTCTGGGATTTGGGCTTTGACGCGCCCTTCGCGCCGCGCCGCCCCTTCGCCGGTTCGCGCTCAAAACGGGCCTCCGGCGCCCGCTGCGCCGCCTCCACCAGAAACGCGCCGTAGCGCCGGATGCCCTCCATGAACCGCGCGGCGAGCAGCGCATTCTTCTCGGCGTCCTGCTGCCCCGCGATGTCGTTGAGCGCCTTTTCCCAGCGCCCGGTGGTCTCCGGCGAGGCAATCTCCTCCGGCACCACCCCGATCAGCCCCCGGCCCTTTTCGGTGGAAACAAGCGCCTTGCCCCGCCGCGACACGTACCCCACCTCGATCAGCCGCTCGATGACGGCGGCGCGGGTGGCGGGGGTGCCCAGACCCGAGGCCTTCATCCGCTCCCGCAGCGCCTCGTCCTCGATCAGCCTGCCCGCGTGCTCCATCATCGCCAGGAGCGACGCGTCCGTATGGGGCGCGGGCGGCCTGGTCTTCTGCGCCTTGACGGAGACGCCCTTCACCGGGCGCGTCTCGCCGGGGACGACCCCGGGCACCCGCGGAAGGGCCTTCTCCTCCGGCTGATCCCTGTACAGCGCGCGCCAGCCCTCGGCCCTGGGCGTGGCGCCGCTGGTCCTGAAGGCGTGCGGCCCCACGAGGGTGAGAATCTCCGCCGACTCGTACTCGTAATCCGGGCAATAGGCGGCGATCAGCCGCCGCGCGATCAGGTCGAACACCTTTTTTTCCGGCTCCGGCAGGCGGTCGGCGCCCGCCTTGGCGCCGGTGGGGATGATGGCGTGGTGGTCTGTGACCCGCGCGTCGTTAAACACCCGGCCGAAGGCGACGGGCTTCGGGAGCGCGCCCGCCACGAAGGGCTGGTAGGCCTCCGGCAGCGCGTCCATCGCCCGCCTCGCGCCGGAAATCATGTCCCTGGGAAGAAAGCGGCTGTCGGTGCGGGGATAGGTGATGAGCTTGTGGGTTTCGTACAGCGCCTGCGCGATCTTCAGCGTCTTCGCCGCGGACAGGCCGAAGAGGCGGTTGGCGTCCCGCTGCAGGCTGGTCAGATCGTACAAAAGCGGCGGCGGCGTCTTTTTCAGCTCGCGCGACGCCTCCGCCACCACGCCGGTGCCACCCGCCGTCTCCGCCTTGATCTTCTTCGCGGCGGCCTCGTCGTAGGTGCGGGTCTCCTTCGTTTCCGGGTCCAGCCACAGCCCTTCGTAGTCGCCGAAATCCGCGCGAATCTCCCAGTAAGGCCTGGGCGCAAAGGCGGCGATCTCGGCGTCCCGCTGTACGATGAGCTTCAGCGTGGGCGTCTGCACGCGGCCCACCGAGAGCAGCGCGTCATAGCGCACCGTAAAGGCGCGGGAGGCGTTCATGCCCACCAGCCAGTCCGCCTCGGCGCGGCAGCGGGCGCTTCTGTACAGCGCGTCGTAGGCGGAGGCGGGCGCGAGGTTTTTCATCCCCTCCCGAATCGCCTGGTCCGTCATCGAGGAGATCCACAGCCGCAGAACCGGCTTTTTGCAGCCCGCCTGGTCGTAGATCAGCCGGAAGATCAGCTCGCCCTCGCGGCCGCTGTCGGTGGCGCAGATGACACGGACGATGGCTTCGGCCTTCATCCATTTTTTGATGGCGGAAAACTGGGCGCGGGTCTTGGGCAGCACCTTGGCGGGGATCTTTTCCGGCAGGATCGGCAGGTCCTCCCGCCGCCATTTTTTGTATCGGGGGTCAATCTCGTCCGGATCGCACAGCTTTACCAGGTGGCCCAGCGCCCATGTGACCACGTAGCCGCCCCCGGTGAAGGCGCCCTCGGCCCGGGTTTTTGCGCCCACCACCCGCGCGATGTCCCGCGCCACGGAGGGCTTTTCGGCCACGATTAGCGTATCGTCAGCCATTCTCGCTCCAGGGGGCGGCCTGGCTCATCCGGCTGCCCAATACGTAATATTCGATCCACACATCCCGCTTCGCGTCGCTGCCGGCGGCGGTCAGGAGCACCGCCGTCACCTCCGCCGCACCAAAGGGGCCCACGTCCGTGGGCGTGGCCAGAAGGGCCACGTCGTCCTCCGTAGGCGCCAGCCGGATGCGCACCCAGTCCGCCTTGAGAATGCCCGGGTTTTTGATCCGGGCGCGGTAGGTGACCAGCTCATACCTGGCCGGGTCCGGCTCGGACACCTTTTTGAACTGGTCGGAACCCATGTCGCCGGAGAGGATCGCGCCGGCGATGGTGTTGAAGGCGGCCGGCTCTTCCGTCGCCGCCTGAACGAGTACGCCGGCCACCGACGCCCGGAGGTTCGTCCCCGCCAGCAAAAGGATGATGACCGCCAGCGCCGCCATCGTCACAATGGTCAGCACTCTTGCCAGTCTGCGCATCAAAACCGCACCCCCGTGGAAGCATTTTCTATACATTCTACCATGCGCCGGCGCGCCTGTCCATATGCGGAGCGCCGCGGACGGGAGGTTGTAATCGCCGCGGTTTTCGTTTATAATAAGGTATTGTATCATAGGGAGGGAGGCGGCCCCATGCCCGAAAAGCTGGTTCTCGTGGACGGCAACAGCCTGATGTACCGCGCCTACCACGCGCTGCCGCCGCTGGACAACGGCGAAGGCGTGCCCACCAACGCGGTGTACGGCTTTTTGTCGATGCTTTTGAGGGCGCTTGCGGACGAGAAGCCCGCCTACTGCGCCGTGGCCTTCGACCCCCACGGGCCGACTTTCCGGCACGCGGACTACGCCGACTACAAGGGCCACCGGCCGCCCACGCCGGACGACCTGCGCCCCCAGTTTCCCGTGGCGCGGGCGCTGCTCACCGCCATGGGCATCAAAATTCTGACGGTGGACACCTTCGAAGCCGACGACCTCCTGGGCACGCTGTCCAAAAAGGCCGAGGCGGCCGGGATCGACTCGGTGCTCATCACCGGCGACCGGGACGCCTTTCAGCTTTCGGGGCCCCACACCGCCATCCTGTACACCAAGCGGGGCATCACCGACACCGTGCGGGTGACCCCGGAATACATCCGCGAGACCTACGGCGTCGCGCCCGTTCAGCTGATCGACATGAAGGGGCTGATGGGCGACGCCTCCGACAACATTCCGGGGGTGCCCGGCGTGGGCGAGAAGACCGCCTCAAGGCTCATTGCCCAGTACGGGTCGCTGGAGAAGGTGCTGGAGGCCGCGCCCACGGAACAAAAGGGCAAGCTGCGCGAGCGGCTGACCGAGTTTGCCGATCAGGCGCGCCTTTCCAAGAAACTGGCGGCCATTGAGCGCGACGTGCCGGTGAACGTGGATTTTGCGGATCTGAAGCTGGGCTCCTTTGAGGGCGCGGTGCCGGAGCTGGAAGCGTACAAGCTCAAGAGCCTGATCCCGCGCCTTGCGCAGCTCTCCGCGCCGAGGGCGGAAAAGGCCGCGCCGGAAGCCGAAGCCCGCGCCGCGTGGCGCGACGTCGAACGGGCGGACAGCGCCCGGGCCCTCGCCGCGTGGGCGGCAAAAAACGCCGCGGCGGCGACCGCGATCACCTTTGACGGCGCGCTGACCGCCGCCTCCGCCAGCGGCGCGCGCATCAGCGCGCCCACCGGGGGCGATCTGATCAGCGCCGGCCTTGACACGGGCGAAGCGCTTTCGGCGCTCTCCCCCATCCTGGAATCGCCGGAGGAAAAGATTCTGCCCGACGTAAAGGCGCTGATCCACCTGCTGGAGCCGCTGAAGGTGGGGCTGAACGGCCCGGCCTTTGACGCGCGCCTGGCCGGGTACGTGCTGGATTCCTCCCGCAAAAAATACGCGCTGGAGGCGCTCATTGCGGACGGCGGATACGACGCCCACCCCGCCTCGGCGCTCTTTGAGCTCTCCCGCGACCAAAAGGCGCGGCTGGAGGAGACCGGCATGGCCGGGCTCTACCGCGACATCGAGCTGCCCCTGTCCCGCACCCTCTACGCCATGGAGCGCGAGGGCTTTCTCGTAGACCGGGAGGAACTGATGCGCCTGGGCGCCATCTATTCCGCGCGCATCGCGGAGCTGACGGCGCAGATCCACGCCTACGCGGGGTATCCGGTCAACATCAACTCTCCCAAGCAGCTGGGCGAGCTGCTCTTCGAAAAGCTGGGGCTTGCCGCCGGGCGCAAGACGTCCCGCGGGTACTCCACCGACGCGGAGACGCTGGAAAACCTCTACGACGCCCACCCGGTGGTGCCGCTGATTCTCGAACACCGCAAGTACCAGAAGCTCAGCGGTACCTACATCGATGCGCTGATGCGCCAGCAGGGGCCCGACGGGCGCATCCACACCCGCTTTGACCAGACCGCCGCCGCCACCGGGCGCATTTCGTCGGTGGACCCCAACCTGCAAAACATCCCCGTGCGCAGCGACCTGGGCCGCGAGATCCGCAAGGCCTTCATCGCCCGGCCCGGCTGGATGCTGGTGGACGCCGACTATTCCCAGATCGAGCTGCGGGTGCTGGCCCACATGTCCGGCGACCCGGTGATGATCGACGCCTTTGAAAAGGGGCAGGACATCCACCGCCGCACCGCCGCCGAGGTCTACGGCGTTTCGCTGGATGCGGTCACCCCCGCGATGCGCTCCGCGGCCAAGGCGGTCAACTTCGGCATCGTCTACGGCATATCCGACTTCGGCCTGGCGCGCAACATCGGCGTCAGCCGCAGGCAGGCGGCGGAATTTATCGACCGCTACCTCACCCGCTACGCGGGCATCAAGCGCTTTATGGACGAGTCGGTGGCCCAGGGCAAGCTCCAGGGCTACGTGTCCACCATGTTCGGCCGCAGGCGGTATCTGCCAGAGCTGTCCAGCGCCAACTACAACACCCGCTCCTTTGGCGAACGCGCCGCGATGAACAGCCCCATCCAGGGCACCGCGGCGGACATCATCAAGCTGGCCATGGTCGAAGCCCACCGCTCCCTCGAGCGGGAGGGCCTTGCGGCGAAGCTGATTCTGCAGGTCCACGATGAGCTGATCGTCGAAAGCCCGCCGGAGGAGATTGAGCGCGTCAGCGCGCTGGTCCGCGCGGCGATGGAGGGCGTGGCGCGCCTTAACGTGCCGCTCAAGGTGGATCTATGCGTTGGGAGGGACTGGAATGCGTGCAAGTAATCCTTACGTGGTCGGCCTGACCGGCGGGGTTTCCACCGGCAAGAGCACCATTCTGGCCGCGCTGAAGGAGCTGGGCGCGTTTGTCCTGAGCGCCGACGACGCCTCCCACCGGCTGACCGCGCCGGACGGCGAGGCGCTCCCGGCCATCCGCGCGACCTTTGGCGACGGCGTGTTTTCGCCCGATGGCGCGCTTGACCGGCGGGCGCTGGGCGAAATCGTATTCCACGACGCCGGGAGCCGCCGCGCGCTGGAAGCCATCCTTCACCCCGCGGTGCAGCGCGAAATGCTGCGGGAAATTGCCGGGGCAGCCGAGGCGGGCACGCCCGCGGTGATCATGGAGGTGCCGCTTTTGTACGAAACGGGCATGGACGCGCTGTGCGACGAGGTGTGGGTGGCGCTTTTGGATGACGAAAGCCAGATTCTGCGGCTGATGAACCGCGACCGGCTCACCCGAGACCAGGCGCTGGCCCGCATCCGCAGCCAGATGCCGTTGGAGGAAAAGGCCCGGCGCGCCGACGTGGTGATCCGCACCGATAAGAGCGCCTCCGACGTGCAAAAGGAAGTGGCGCACCTGTACCGGGATCTTCAAAAGAGGGCTGCCCGATGAGATCGACGCTGGGATACGCGCCCAGGCGATCGAGGCGCAGGCGGTTAAGGCGCAGGCGCGGCATCCGCCTCATCCTGCCGCTGATCGCGGTGCTCCTGGTGATCTCCGTCGCCTACTACGTGTTCTTCTTTCCGAAGGACGTCAAGAAGGTTTCCTACCCCCTGGACTACCGGGACAAGATCGAAGCCTACGCCGCCGAGTACCAGCTGGACCCCGCGCGGGTGGCGTCGGTGATCTACTGCGAGTCCTCCTTCCAGCCCGAGGCGGTCAGTTCCGCCGGCGCCCGGGGGCTGATGCAGATCATGCCTGAAACCGGCGAATGGATCGCGCTGAAGCTGGACGAGGCCGACGCCTACGCCGACGACGACCTCTTTGATCCGGACACCAACATCCGCTACGGCTGCTGGTATTTGCAGTACCTGGACGAGCGCTACGACGGCGACCTGACCAAGGCCACCGCCGCCTACCACGCGGGCGGCACCCGCGTGGACGAATGGCTGACCGACAAAACCTATTCCTCCGACGGCGTGTCGCTGGCCTACATCCCCTACGATTCCACGCGGGAATACGTGGCCCGGGTCAAGAGCGCCTACGAGCACTACAAGGAGATCTTTAGCGCATGATGCCACAATCTGTCCGGCTGGCCGCCGTGCTCCTCGCCACGCTGCTGCTCGCGGGCTGCGCGGGCGACAGCCGGACCATCACGCTCCTGGACGAGGGCGCCACGGCGCCGCCCGAATACAGTCAGGCGGCGGTGGACGAATACGCGGGCGAGGGCGAATACGCGCCGGACAGCGCGATCGCCCCGGGCGAGGTCATGCCGGCGCCCGCCAGCCAGGAAGCGCTGAAAAACGCCGCGCAGGCGGACTCCGAGACCGGCGGCACGGTCACCGGCAATTACGCCTCCGCCGATCTGGTGCTGGGGCTCGTGGCGGGGCCCGACGCCGAGATCAACCCGCTGCACGCCAAGTACCGCGACGTAATGACCGTCAACGCTCTGGTGTACGAATCGCTGGTGGAGCTGGACGAAAACCGGCAGCCGTCGCCACTGCTCGCCGACCGCTGGACGGTGACCGGGAACACCTGGATGTTTACGCTGCGGAGCACCGTCAGCTTCCACAACGGCGAACGGCTGACCGCCCAGGATGTGGTGGCCAGCTACAACGAGATCATGAAATACCCGGCCAACTACTGGCAGCCGCTTTTGAGCCAGGCGGTGGACACCATGACCGCCGCGGACGAATCCACCGTGGTGGTCAAGGCCAAGGGCTCCATCGGCTACATGCTGCTCTACGCGATGACCTTCCCCGTGGTCTCCAGCGCCACGGTGTCCGCCGCGCAGCCCTTCGGCACCGGGCCCTACTGGTACATCAGCTACAGCTCGGGCTACGCCCTTCGCATCGAGGAGAACCCGCTTTGGTGGCGGCGCGCCGACACCGCCATCCATTCGCTGGTGGGCGTCATCTGCGCCAACAACAAGGTGGCGATGAGCCTGCTCGAGACCGGCGAGATCAACGCGCTGGCCAGCGAATACCCCACCATCGCGCTGAGCCGCCAGCTCAGCGACCGGCAGGCGGTGGAATATTCCGCCAACACCTACGAGTGCATCGTCCCCAACCTGCGGGATCAGATCCTGGGGGACATTTCGGTGCGCCGGGCGCTGATGTACGCCATTGACCGCACCACCCTGGCCGCCACCGTCTATGCGGGCCTCGTGCAGGAGAGCGAGGTGCCGGTGGTCCCCGGCTCCTGGATCTACAACGCCCAGGCCACCCGCTTCAACTACAGCCCCGAGCGCGCGCTGAAGCTTCTCAACGAGGCGGGCTGGACGGATGTGGACGGCGACAACCTGCTGGAAAAGGAGATCGACGGCAGCCTCGTCCCCCTGAAGCTGACCCTCATCACCTACGACCGGGGCACCACCTCCACCCGCTCCGAAGCGGCGGATATCCTGGCCTCGCAGCTGCGCCTGGTGGGCTTTGACGTGGGCATCAAGGTGCTCACCAGCCGCCAGGTCTATGACAACATGAACAACGGCGATTTCCAGCTGGCCCTGTGCGCCTTCGAGCTCAGCGACATCCCCAACCTCAACTTCCTCGTCGGAAAGAGCGGCACGTCCAACTACGCGCGCTACGCCAGCGACGACATGGAGGCCCTCCTCCGCGCCGCCTGGAGCGCCGAAACCCAGGAGGATTTGCAGCGCGAAATGTACAGCCTGCAGATCAAGCTTGTGGAGGATTTGCCGATCCTGGGGCTCTTCTTCCGCACCGGGCTCACGGTTTCCAAAGTTCCGCTGGGGCAGCTGAAGGCGCCGCGCCAGGGCAACTGCCTGAGGGGGCTGCCCACTTCGTCCAGCATCAGCTAGGAGGATACCATGCGAGAAATCGGCGTCGGCATCATCGGATGGGGATTCATGGGGCGCACCCACGCCCACGCGCTCAGGGAAATGCCGCTTTTCTACCCCGGCTGCGGCTTTCGCCCGGTCATCCGGTCGGTGTGCACCCGCAGGATCGACGCGGCCCGGGAGGCCGCCCAGGCGCTGGGCGCGGCCCACTTTGCGGACGACTACCGGGAACTGATCGCGCGGGAGGACATTGACGTGCTGTCCGTCTCCACGCCAAACGCCCTCCACGAGGACATGATCCTGGACGCCCTTCGGGCCGGAAAGCACCTCTACATCGACAAGCCCCTGACCGTGGACGGCGCCTCCGCCGCCCGGATCGAGGCCGCCGCCCGCGCCTCGGGCAGCATCACCCAGATGGCCTTCAACAACCGCTTCTTCCCCAGCGTGCTGCGGGCAAAGCAGTTGATCGACGAGGGCCGCATCGGCAACCTGCTCACCTTCTCCGCCCGGTACGACCACTCCGGCTCCATCGATCCAAACCGCCCGGCCGGCTGGAAGATGCTGGACAGCGCCGGGGTGCTGCTGGACCTGGGCTCCCACGCGCTGGACATGCTGGCGCATCTGATCGGCTATCCGGAGCGGGTGCTGTGCCGGCTGCGCACCCTCTACCCGGAGCGGCCCGCGCCCGGCGGCGGCACGGCGGAAAACGTGGCGGACGACCAGGCCGTGATGCTGCTGGAAATGCCCGGCGGCGCGGTGGGCACCGCCACCGCCTCCAAGATCACCACCGGCGCGGAGGACGAATTGTCCTTTGAAATTTATGGGGACCGGGGCGCGGTCCGCTGGCGGCTGATGGAGGCCGACTACCTGGAGTTTTACGACAACACCCGCCCGGAGGCGGCGCTGGGCGGCGAACGCGGGTTTACGCGCATCGCCGCCACCGCGCGCTTTCCCGCGCCGGGCGGCGCGTTTTTGCCGCCCAAGAACCGCGTGGGCTGGGATCGGGCCCACATGCACTGCTACTACCGCTTTCTGGACTGCGTGAACCGGGGCGTCCCCGCCGACCCGGACCTGTTCGAGGGCGCGAAGCTGCAGTACCTGATGGACGCGATGGTCCGCTCCCATGAGCGCGGCGCGTGGGTGCGCTTTCCGGATTGATCCATACCAAAGGAGGGACGGGCATGTTCTCCCTGAGGCAGGAAGACCTGCTCTACAGCCTGCGGCCGGCGGGGCAGGCGCGCATCGCGCCGCCCATGGACGACCGGCGCGCCTGGGCGTCCTTTGATCCCGACGCGGCCCAGGCGCTGGTGGCGCTGGCGGATCGGGCGCTGGGCGCGCCGCTTCCGCAGCTGACCGCGGGGGACTACCTGCGCCGCGACGGCGGAGACCCGCCGCCGGGTTACCGCGCCCGTCGGGAGCAGGCGTCGCACCTGATCCTGGCCGCCTGCATTGCCGGCGACGACAAATACCTGCCCCGCGCGGCGGACCTGATCTGGATGATTGCCGAGGAGACCGGCTGGGCGGTCTTCCCCCGGCGCGGCGCGCCGCTGCCGGCCTTCGGCTCGCCGGACATGGACGTTCACGCCGCCCGCACGGCGGAGCTTTTTGCGATGGCCCGGCAGATGGTGGGCGCGCATCTGGACCGGCTGACGCCCCAGATCACCGCCCGGATGGAGTACGAGCTGAGGCGGCGCGCCTTTGACCCGATCATCGCCCGGGACGGCGACGACTGGATGCACCTCTCCGGTGACACGCCCCGGGTCTGCGCCCATCTCATGGCCGCCTGTCTCGCGGCGGAAACGGACGAGGGCGAGCGGCGGTGGCAGGTGCTGCGGCGGCTTTTGAAGGTGCTCGAGGGCTACCTGCGCACGCTGCTGCCCGACGGCGGCGCCTCCGGCGGCCTGAAGCGCCACGTGGAGGCCGCTTCGGCGCTGGGCGACTGCTTCCACATGCTGTCGCTGGTCAGTGGCGGCGTGGTGGAGCTGCGGGACGAACCCCAGTTTGTCGACATGGCCATCCTGCCCTGCAAGGCCCACATCGGCGACGGCTGGTTTGTCAACCCGGGCGGCGACCCCCGGCCGCGGTTATCGCCCGACGTCCTCTTCCGCCTGGGCGAGGGCGTGCGCTCCGGCTGCCTCTGCGGCCTGGCCGCGTGGCTCCGGCGGCAAAGCCCCGCCCGGGCGCCGGAGGGCGAGGGGCTGTTTACCCTCCTGATGCACCTCCGGGGCCGGGCCGCGCTTCTGCGGGAGCCCGCGCGGCTGCCGCTGCCCGGTTCGGTGCTGCTGCCGGACATGGGCGTGGCCATCGCCCGCGGCGGCGACTTCTTTGTGGCGTTGACCGGAGGCGACCGGCGCGGCGCCTTCTCCCACCGGGACGCGGGCGATCTGACGCTGTACCACCGCGGACAGCCCGTTTTGGTGGACTGCGGCCTGCCGGACGCGAACGCCCACAGCGTGCCCGCGGTTGAGGGCGTGGAGCAGACCGGCGCACGCCGCGCGCCGGAGCCGCCGGAGCTTCGGAGCGACGGCTACTTTATGCTGACGCTGGGCATCGCCTACGCCTACCCGCCCGCCGCGAAGCTCTTCAGCTGGCAGCGCAGTCTGATTCTGACGCCGGGCGAGGACGCGGTGCGCCTCATTGACGCCTTTGACTTCGACCAGGCGCAGCGGTACGCGACGGAGCGGTTTATCACCCCCTTTGAGCCGGTGCTCGCAGAGGGTCTCGCCACGCTGGGGCCCGTCGGTCTGCGCTTTCCCCCGGAGCTGATCCCCTCCGTCACCCCCGTCGAGCTTTCCGAGCCGCGCCTGCGCGCGCTGTGGGGCGACAGGCTCTACCGCCTGGAACTGACCGCGCCGGAGCGCGCGCCCGGCGGGCGGCTGGATTTTACGTTCTTCCCCGCCACCTGAGGCGGACGGAATAGAAAGGAAGTGTCCTCCCATGACCCCGTTCCAAAAGAAGTATGAGGCGCAGATCGCCGAGCTCGCCAAGGCTTCAAACCGCCTGGCCGAGGTGGGCTTTGTCACCAGCCAGGGCGGAAACCTGTCGCTGCGCGCCGACGAAAACGTGGTGCTGATCACCCCCACCAAGGTGGCCAAAATCGCCGTCACCTTTGAGGACATCTGCGCCGTGGACATGACCGGAAAGGTGCTCTACGTCAAGGAGGGCAGAAAGCCCACCGGCGAGTGGCCCTTCCACGTGCGCATCATGAACAAGCGGCCGGACGTCCGCGGCATCGTCCACGCCCACCCGCCCATCCTGACCGGCTTCGCCATCGCCGGCGGCGACTGGCTGCAGATGCCCTTTTTGCCGGAACCGGTGATCGAGGTGGGCCCGATGATCATGGTGCCCTACGCCGAACCGCTGTCCGATCAGCTGGCGATAAACTTTGACGCGGTGATCGAAAAATCCAACGGCTTTCTGATGGAAAACCACGGCGCCGTGATGGTCAGCCCCGAGAGCGTGTGGCGCGCCATCGAGTTCCTGGAGATGATGGAGGCCGCGGGCAAGTCCATCCTGGTGGCGAAGATGCTGGGCAACACCAAGACCATCCCCGCCGCCGACGTCAAAAACCTTGAAAACGTGATCCGTATCCGCAACATGCCCATGCCCGGCCTGCCCGGCGTGGTCAAGAACCTGACGGACATCTTCGTGTGACGGCGCGAAGATCCGCAAAAAGAGAAGCCCCGCGCGGGGCTTCTCTTTTTGCGCCGATCCGCGGCGCTTTATCCTTGGTAAAAACCTCGTCAGACGGGCAGCAGCTTTTCTTCCCTGTTCAGCAGCGTGCTGTCCAGCTTCATGGACTGGGCCTGGCGGTACTGGAAGTACTTCTCGGCCACCTGCGGGAAGAGGGCGTAGGAGAGCACGTCCTCCGGCTGCTCCACGTATTCCGCACATTCCTTCTTGTACTGCTCCAGCTCGGGCTTGAGGAGGTCCGCCGGGCGGCAGGTGATGACCTCCGCGTCGCCGATGACCTTCCTGCGCACTTCCTCGTTGACCGGGGCGGGCAGGCGGCCGTACTCGCCGCGCATCAGCGCCTGGGACTCCTTGGGGTTCATCTTGTAGCGCTCGCCGGTGATGACGTTCATCACCGCCTGAGTGCCGACGATCTGGCTGGTGGGCGTGACCAGCGGCGGATAGCCGAAGTCCTTGCGCACCCGCGGGATCTCCTCCAGCACTTCGTAGAACTTGTCGGACTTGCCGGCCTGCTTGAGCTGGTTGATGAGGTTGGACAGCATGCCGCCGGGCACCTGGTACAGTAGGGTGTTGATGTCGATCTTGAGCACCTTCGGGTCCAGGAAGCCTTCCTTCGTCAGCCGCTCGGCCACGCCGCGGAAGTGCACCGCGATTTCGGACAGAAGGCCGATGTCCAGCCCCGTATCGTACTCGGTGCCCCGGAGGGTGGCCACCATGGGCTCGGTAGCCGGCTGGGCCGTGCCGTTGCCCAAGGGCGACAGCGCGGTGTCGATGATGTCCGCCCCCGCCTCGATGGCCTTGAGGTAGGTCATGTCGCCGGTGCCGGTGGTGTTGTGGGTGTGCATGTGGATGGGCACCTTGACCGCCTGCTTGAGCTTCTTGACCAGGCTGTAGGCCTGGTAAGGCAAGAGCAGGTTCGCCATATCCTTGACGGCGATGGTGTCCGCGCCCATCTTCTCCAGCTTGATGGCCAGCTCCACAAAATAGTCCTCATTGTGGACGGGACTTGCAGTATAGCTCATGGCCGCCTCGGTGATGCCGCCGTACTTGCGGGTGGCCTTCATGGCGGTTTCCATGTTGCGGGTGTCGTTGAGGGCGTCAAAAATGCGGATGATGTTGATGCCGTTTTTGATGGACAGGCGGACGAATTCGTCCACCACGTCGTCGGCGTAATGCTTGTAGCCCAGAATGTTCTGGCCGCGCAGCAGCATCTGCAGCTTGGTCTTGGGCATGGCCTCGCGCAGCGCGCGCAGCCGGTGCCACGGGTCCTCGTTCAAAAAGCGCAGGCAGCTGTCAAAGGTGGCGCCGCCCCAGCACTCCAGCGAATAGTAGCCGACCCGATCCAGTTTGTCCGCCGCGGGCAGCATGTCTTCCAGGCGCATGCGGGTGGCCGCCTGGGACTGGTGCGCGTCGCGCAGGATGGTGTCGGTAATCAAAACTTTTCCCATGGTCTTTTCCCTCCTCGCTCATTTAGTACCCGGCCGCGGCCCCTGTGAACCGCGGAGCGTGGGCCGTCAGGAAATCGCGACCAGCGGATCGCCCGAGTTGACGGACGCGCCCTTGGCAACGATGATCGACGCGACGACGCCGTCGCGCGGCGAGATGATTTCATTTTCCATCTTCATGGCTTCGAGAATGAGCAGCGTCTGGCCCTTTTTGACGGCCGCGCCCTCGGATACGCTGATGGACACGATGCTGCCCGGCATGGGCGCCTTGACGACCTCGCCGCTGACGGGGCCGGCCTTCCTGGCGGGGGCGGGGGCGGCGGGTTCGGCGGCCGGCGCGGGGACTGCGGCGGCGGGGGCCGGAGCGGGTGCGGCGACGGGCGCGGGCGCGTAGGCGACCGGAGCGGACGCGAAAG
>JARKQG010000008.1 GCA_029974035.1 Eubacteriales bacterium
CGATCATGCGGGAAGTGTGGGCCCTGTCGCAGGCGGCCCAGGCTTTTTCGGCGCCCACGTTGAGGCCGGAAACCGCGCCCACGGTGATGATGGCGCCTTCGCACACGCTCAGGGGGCCCACCAGCTCGCCGGCGAAGTCAAAATAGCCGGGGATGTCGATCAGGTTGAGCTTTTTGTCCTTCCACTCAAGCGGCGCGACTGCGGCGCTGATGGAAATGCCGCGGCGGACCTCTTCGGGATCATAGTCGGTGGTGGTTGAGCCGTCTTCCACGCGCCCTTGACGGTCGATGGCGCCCGCGGAGAACAGCATGGCCTCGACCAGCGTGGTCTTGCCTTCGCTGCCGTGCCCGACGACCGCAATGTTGCGAATGTTCTCGGCCTTGTAGTCCTTCATCCGGTAATTCCCCCTAGCTCAAATAGTGACCGCGCGTCGGCATGCAGAAATGACCCAGCCGCGCTCGGTCATTCAAATCTTGATACGCGCAAACAGCTATCTTATATCATAGCAGAAACGCGCCCGGTTGAAAAGAGTTTCTTTACAAGTTCATCGGCAGAAGGCGGTTTTTGCAGCGCGCTTTATTGCAGATTGTGTAAAGCGCTTGACAAGCGCAGAGGGCGGGCTTATGATACTATCCGTAAGACGCTCCCAGGCGGGGGTCGGGAAAGGCCGCCCGTCCGATGGGCTGCCCGATGGGCGGATGCGCTCGGCTCATGGGGATGGATTCTACTTTGTAGGTTGGTTGGACGGTAGGAACGGTAGGTTCCTCCACCATTCCTTCGAGGGCAAGGCCGCTTGTTGAAGTTGCTTTTTTGTGCTTCCCCGCGGTATATGGCCGCCCTCAGAGGATGAGGGCGGCTTTTCTTTTCGCGCGGCGCGCCGCGCGAGCATTCATCTAATAGGGGGGTTTTACCAAATGAAGAAACTGTTTGCGGTTATTCTGACCCTGGCGCTGGGCTGCCTGCCGGCGTTCGCGTCGGCGGAGGGTGAGGTCAAGACCATCGGCGTGATTCAGTACGTGCAGCACGTCGCGCTGGACTCCGCCCGCGAGGGCTTTATTCAGGCGCTTGCCGACAACGGCTTTGTGGACGGCCAGAACATCGCGCTGGACATCCAGAACGCCCAGGCCGACGCCTCCAACCTGGCCACGATTTCCGACCGCTTCGTCGCCAACAACGTGGACCTGGTGCTGGCCATCGCCACCCCGGCGGCCCAGTCCATCGCCGGAAAGACCACCGAGATTCCCATTCTGGGCACCGCCATCACCGACTACGTGGTCGCGCGGCTGATCGACAGCAATGAAAAGCCCGGCACCAACGTATCCGGCACCACCGACATGAACCCGGTGGCCGACCAGATCAAGCTGATCCAGGAGCTGTTCCCCGACGCCAAGACCGTGGGCGTATTGTATACCTCCAGCGAGGACAACTCCGTGCTGCAGGCCGGCATGGCCAAGGAGGCCATCGAGGCGCTGGGCATGGCCTACGTGGAGGCCACCGTCACCAATTCCAACGACGTGCAGCAGGCCACCCAGTCCATCGTGGGCAGCTGTGACGCCATCTACATCCCCACGGACAACGTGTTTGCCTCCTCCATGCCCGTCGTCTACGAGGTGGGCACCACCGCGAAAAAGCCCATCATCGGCGGCGAGGCCGGCATGGTGAAAAGCGGCGCGCTGGCGACGCTGGGCATCAACTACTACGACCTGGGCTACCAGACCGGCCTGATGGCGGTGCGCGTGCTGGGCGGCGAGGACGTCTCCGCCATGCCCATTGAGACCGCCAGCAAGATGGACTACACCTTCAACTCCACCTACGCCGAGGCGATCGGCTACACCATCCCCGAGGCCTACGCCCCCTTCGCGGAGCCCATGGCCTGACGGACGCATTCAAGCGCGGGCCGCGCATAGCGCGGCCCGCGCCAAGGGAGAACGGTATTTCATGCAGCAGATCCTGTTGGGCGCGGCGGCGCTGGGGCTTCTCTGGGCCGTGATGACCATCGGCGTGTACATCACCTACCGCATTCTGGACATCGCGGACCTGACGGTGGAGGGCAGCATCACGCTGGGCGCCTCCGTCAGCGCGTCGATGATCGCGGGGGGCGCCAACCCCGCGCTGGCCACCCTGTGCGCGCTGGCGGCGGGGTTTGCGGCGGGGCTGGCCACGGGCCTTCTGCACACCAAGCTGCGCATTCCGGCGCTGCTGGCGGGCATCCTGACCATGATCGCGCTGTACTCGGTGAACCTTCGGGTGCTGGGCAAGGCCAACGTCTCGCTTTTGCGGATGGGCACGCTGTACACCCCGCTGGAGTCGCTGGGGCTGGAAAAGAACGTGGCCGTGGCGCTGCTGGGCCTGGGGGTCGTGCTGCTGATCATCCTGATCCTGTACTGGTTTTTTGGCACGGAGCTGGGCAACGCCATCCGCGCCACCGGCAACAATCCCAGCATGGTGCGCGCCCAAGGGGTCAACACCGATACCATGACGATCCTGGGGCTGGTGCTCTCCAACGGCCTCGTGGCCCTCAGCGGCGCGATGATCGCCCAGAGCCAGAATTTTGCCGACGTGCAGATGGGCACCGGCTCCATCGTGATCGGCCTGGCGTCGCTGATCATCGGCGAGGTGCTCTTTGGCCGGCGCAACTTCTTCAGCCGCCTCATCTCGCTGATCCTGGGCGCGGTTACCTATCGGGTCATCATCGCGATGGTGCTGAAAATGGGCATGCCCACCAACGATCTCAAGCTCTTTACCGCCCTCACCGTGGCGCTGGCGCTTTCGCTGCCGATGTTCCAGGGATACCTGAACACCCTCCGGCGGTCCATGAAGGGGGCGAAGTAAATGCTCACGCTGAAAGGCATCCGAAAGAGCTTCAACATCGGCACCGTCAACGAAAAGCTGGCGCTGGACGGGGTTGACCTGACGCTTTCCGAGGGGGATTTCGTCAGCGTGATCGGCGGCAACGGCGCGGGCAAGTCCACGCTGCTCAACGCCGTGGCCGGGGTGTACCCGGTGGACGAGGGCGCGATCGAGGTTGACGGCGTCAACGTGACGCGGCTCTCCGAATTCCGGCGTGCCCGGTACCTGGGCCGCGTGTTTCAGGACCCGATGATGGGCACCGCGGGGGACATGAACATCGAGGAAAACCTGGCGATGGCGCTTAGGCGCGGCGAGCACCGCACCCTCCGCTGGGGCGTGACCGCCGCCGAGCGCAGGCGCTACCAGGATCTGCTGAAGCACCTGGACCTGGGGCTTGAAAGCCGGATGACCACCAAGGTGGGGCTTTTGTCCGGCGGTCAGCGGCAGGCGCTGACGCTGCTCATGGCGACGCTCAAGCCGCCCCGCCTGCTGCTATTGGACGAGCATACCGCCGCCCTCGACCCCAAGACCGCCGCCAAGGTGCTGGCCCTCAGCGACCGGTTCATCGCGGAGGAGGGGCTGACGGCCCTCATGGTCACCCACAACATGCTGGACGCCATCCAGCACGGCAACCGCCTTCTGATGATGCACGAGGGCAGGATCATCGTGGACGTAGCGGGCGAGGAGAAAAAGAGCCTTACGGTGGAGGCGCTTCTGGGCATGTTTGGCAAGGCCAGCGGCCAGAAGCTGGCCAGCGACCGGATGCTGCTGTCCTAGCAGTCCGCGAAGCCTAATTTCCGCGATATGGCTGGATATTTTCCTGTCCGGCTGTGCCGAAAAGAACCGACGATAGCGCAGATTCTGTAGTGGACGAACCACCAGGGGGCGGGGCTTTTCCGGCGCGGGCTGGGCGCACTTTTGATGGACGGGGGAAGCCGAGAGGCTTTCCCTGATTTTAACACGCTGCGCTGTTGACAAATCCCGACTGTTTTGCTATTCTATGGCCAGAGGTTAGTTTAAACTAACTGACGGGCGAAGTCCTCCCTTGCGCCCGTCCGGGCTGTCCGCGCGGTGGTGGGAACGGCGTGCGGGCCCCGGCAGTTCGGATGAACGCACATTGTCCGAACCCCCCTTTGCCGGCGCGCGGGGTGCTCAAGCCCGCGTGCCGCCGTCCGGGTCGTCCGCCCGGACGGATGCTTTCTCCCGGCCATGCCGGTTATGATACGGTTTGTTATGATCAATGCGAGGAGCGATCGGATGTCCGAGCTGGAGAAGATGGCCGCCCGCTACCTGGCCGCGACGCTTCTGGGCGACAAGACCGGCAGCATGTTCACGGTGCGGTGGGATCGCTTCCGGCGCGTCCGCACCTCGATGGGGTCGCTGAAGCGGCTGCTGGGGGAGAAGGGTGTACGCCTCCGGGTGCTGCGCACGCCCTGCGGCGCGCTGATTTACGCCTACCGGCCGGACCAGCTTCAGCGGGACCTTGCCGGTTCGGTGGCCCGGGGAATCCTGGACGAATTCGGCTACGGCGCGGACAAGCTGGGCTGCCTTCAACGCCGGCTGCTGGCGTCCGGCGGGGGTTTCCCCCATGAAATCGGGCTGTTCCTGGGGTATCCGGCGCGGGATGTGGCCGCCTTTATCAAGTACGGCGGCGCAGGCTGCGCGCTCTCGGGTCCGTGGAAGGTCTATCACGATGTGGAGCGGGCAAAATGCCTGTTTTGCGCATATCGACAATGCCGCGAGCGCATGCTGATCTTCCTCGAGCGGGGCATGACGCTTCAGGAAATCCTGCGCGCGGCGTAGAAAGGAAATTTTTATGGGAAATATCGGCATTTATTACTGGAGCGGAACCGGAAACACGGAGCAGATGGCGAAGGCCATGGCCGAAGGCGCAAAGGCGGAGGCGGTGGAGGTCTCCGGCACCACTTCGGAAGCGGCCGCTGCCTTTGAAAAGCTGATGCTGGGGTGCCCGGCAATGGGCGCGGAGGTGCTGGAAGAGGAGGCGTTTGAACCCTTCTTCACGGCGCTTGAGGGAAGCCTTGCGGGCAAGGCGGTGGCGCTCTTCGGCTCCTACGGCTGGGGCGACGGCGAGTGGATGCGCGAGTGGGAAAAGCGCGTTCAGGCGGCGGGCGGCAAGCTGTTTGAGAGCGGAATGATGGTCAACGAGGCGCCCGACGAGGATGCGCTTAATGCGTGCCGCGCCTTCGCGGAGCGGTTCGCGGCGTCGTAAAACGGGTTTTATCTGGCCGGCGGGCGCTGCCCGCCGGCCGTTTTTGCGCAATTCCTTGTTTCCGGCAGGGATTATGGGGTATATAAAAGGACGAATCAGGCCGGATATTCGGCCAAAGCTGTGTTGGGAGGGGACGGAATTATGCCGAATTTTGCCAATCCGTTTCAGGGCAACGTCAACCGCAAGCTGACAAAGGGAGAACTGATTCAGGCCGTTCGCCTGGACATTGCCGGCGAACTGGAAGCGATCTACCTCTACGACGCGCACGTGCAGGCGACCGACGACGCGGTGGCGAAAAAGGTCATCGCGGATATTCGGGACGAGGAAAAGGCCCATGTGGGCGAACTGATGTCGCTGCTCCGGTACCTGGACCCCGAGGAGGCGGAGCACTTTGCCGCCGGCGAAGGCGAAGTCCGGGAAATGCTGGAGGAGCTGGGCCTGTCGTCCGCCGCTTCCGCGCCTTCCGTCGGCAGCCTGATTGACCCGTAAGGAGGGACGAACATGGATTTTCTTTCGAGGGGCAGCGCCCCTTTTTCCGAAGAACTCTGGGCCGGCATTGACGGTGCCGTGGTGGACACCGCGAAAAAGGCGCTGATTGGCAGGCGGTTTCTCAGCCTGTACGGCCCGCTGGGTTCCGGCGCGCTGAGCGTGCCGGTGGACGATTTGAACGCGGCGGGCGATGAGGATGACGGCGCAATGGTGCGCCGGTCGGGCCGCGCGTTCCGGGAGATCCCGCTTTTGTACAGGGATTTTCAGCTCTCCTGGCGCGACCTGGAATTCAGCGAGAAGAACGGCCTTCCGCTGGACCTGACGGCGGCGTCGGCCGCTGCCGCGGAGGCTGCGAAAAGCGAGGACAGATTGATCTTCTTTGGCAGCGAGGCGCTGGGCGTGCCGGGCCTTTTCGGCGCGAAGGACGCGACCCACCTGAAGCGCGGCGACTGGTCGAAGGGCGAAACCCCCTTTGCCGACGTGGCCAAGGCTGTCGAACTGCTGATCGACAAGGGCTTCTGGGGCCGCATGGCGCTGGTGGTCAGCCCCAACCTGTACGCGCAGATGCAGCGCATCCAGCCGGCCGTCGGCAGGATGGAAATTGAGCGCGTGGCCGCGCTGCTGGAGGGCCGCGTGCTGCGCACCCCGGTGCTGGGCGCGAACCGGGCCGTTCTGGTGGCCGCCGAACCCATCAACATGGATCTGGCGCTGGGCGTGGACTTCTCGGTGTCCTACCTTGAGCTCAAGGATCTCAACCATTCGCTGCGCATCGTCGAAACCGTACTGCCCCGGATCAAGCGGGGCGACGCCATCGTAGTCTTTGACTGAGGCCGATTGCATTCCCGCCCGCATTGCGCCGCAATGCGGGCGATTTTTGACGGAGGGGCGCGCATGTTTGCCACCGTAAGAGAATACCAAAAGACAGACCTCCCCGAAATGACGCGCATCTGGAACCAGGTGGTGGCCGAGGGCGTCGCCTTTCCGCAGGAGAACCCCCTTTCGCCGTCGGAGGCGGAGGCGTTTTTCGCCGCGCAGCATTTTTGCGGCGTCGCTTCAGCCGGCGGCGCGCCGGTCGGGCTGTATATTCTGCACCCCAACAGCGTGGGGCGCTGCGCCCACATCGCCAACTGCAGCTATGCGGTGGACGCGGCGGCCCGGGGCATGGGCGCGGGTGAGGCGCTGGTGCGCCACTCAATGGAAACCGCGAGGGACATGGGCTTTCGCATCATGCAGTTCAACGCCGTGGTCAAAACCAACGCGGCCGCGCTGCGGCTATATGAAAAGCTGGGCTTTTCCCGCCTGGGCGTGATCCCCGGCGGCTTCCGGATGAACGGAAAATACGAGGACATCGTGCCCATGTACCGCCCCCTGTGAGCCTTGATGGGGGTTTTGCTCGCTGCCGCGCTAAATTGGTAAAATCCTGTGAAAGATCGGAAAACCGCTTGACAGCGGGCAAACCCGGTGGTATATTGATGAAAATTCAATCGGGAGCGTCATCATGCAGAACCTTTTCGCCATCGTCAACATCCTGATTATTATCGCCGGCATCGTACTTGTACTAGTCGAAGCCGGGGATCGGGTTGTTGTACGCGCGGAACAGGGCGGCCAATAGGGCCATACAAGCGGTTCGCTTGATCCCCTGCCAGAGTGCAACAGCACCGGCAGGGGATTTTTCATAGCGACGGGGCCATGAAACGGACGCGCGAAGGGGCGCGGCAAAGGAGGCATCCAAATGAGCGGCACGCGAAGAAGGCGGCCCCGCTGTGTCGTCCCGGATCGGCCGAGGGACGATGCCAAATATACGCGGGAGGGAATATTATGCAGATGACAGGCGCGCAGATTCTCATTGAGACGCTGGCCGAGCAGGGCGTCGACGCCGTCTTCGGATATCCGGGCGGCTTTGTGCTGAACATCTACGACGAGCTTTACAAAAACGCTGACCGGATCACCCATTATATCACCTGCCACGAGCAGGGCGCCTGCCACGCCGCGGACGGCTATGCCCGCGCCACCGGCAAGGTGGGCGTGGTGATCGCCACCTCCGGTCCCGGCGCGACGAACCTCGTGACCGGCATCGCCACGGCGCACCTGGACTCCACGCCGCTGGTGGCCATCACCGGCAACGTGCCTTCCACGTCCATCGGCCGCGACGGCTTTCAGGAGGTGGACATCACCGGCGTCACCATGCCCATCACCAAGCACAACTACATCGTCAAGGACGTGCGCAGGCTGGCCGATACCGTGCGCGAAGCCTTTCATATCGCCCGCGGCGGCCGCCCGGGCCCGGTTCTGATCGACATCCCCAAGGATGTGCAGCTGGCCCGGTGGGATTACGAACCCGCGGCAACCGCCCCGGCGCCGGCCGCGCCCGAGATCCGTCGGGCGGACTTTGACGAGGCCGTCCGGCTCATCCGCGGGGCCGAGCGCCCTTTCCTCTACGCGGGCGGCGGCGCGGTGATCGCGGACGCCACCGAGGAACTGCTGGAGCTGTCCCGGCGGCTCCACGCGCCCATCGGCACCAGCATCATGGGGCTGACCGCCGTGCCGAGGGATTATCCGCTGTTTCTGGGCATGACGGGCATGCACGGCCAGTACGCCGCCTCCCGGGCCATGTATGAGGCCGACCTCATCATCGGCGTGGGCACCCGCTTTTCCGACCGCGCCATCGGCAATCAGGCCGCCTTCTCCAAGGGACGCAGGGTGCTGCACATCGACATCGACCCCGCCGAGATCGGCAAGAACATCCCCGCCTACGCCGCGCTCATCGGCGACGTCCGGCAGGTGCTGCAAAAGCTGCTGGAGGCGGACATCTCCCGGCGCGAGAACGGCTGGCTTGCCCGCGTGCGCGAGTTGCAGGCCGATCCCGACAGCCGCCTGGACATGGGGCGCGACCGGCTGAATCCGCAGGTCCTCATCGAGGCCGTCCGCAAAAAGACCCCCGAGGACGCCATCGTCGCCACCGACGTGGGCCAGCACCAGATGTGGGCCGCCCAGTACTTCTCGTTTGGGCGCCCCCGCACGTTCATCACTTCCGGGGGCCTCGGCACCATGGGCTTTGGCATGGGCGCGGCCATCGGCGCGTGCATCGGCTCCGGCCGGAAGCGGACGGTGCTGTTTACCTCCGACGGCAGCTTCCACATGAACCTCAACGAGCTGGCCACCGCCGTTACCAACCGCCTGCCGCTGACCATTGTGCTCCTCAACAACAACGCCCTGGGCATGGTGCGGCAATGGCAGAAGATCTTCTTTGACGAGCGCTATTCCCAGACCACGCTGAACCGGAAGACCGACTACGCCCTGCTGGCGGAGGCCTTCGGCGCCCGGGGCCTGCGCCTTCCGGAGCTCGGACAGTTGGACGCGGTGCTGGACGAGGCCCTTTCCGCCGACGGCCCCGTGCTGGTGGACGCGGCCATCGACCCGGACGAACGGGTGCTGCCGATGATCCCGCCGGGCGGCACCATCGACGAGATTATACTCAGCTGAAGGAGGCGCGCGCCATGGCCGTGGAAAAATTCATCCTCTCGGTGCTTGTCCGCAACGAAGCCGGCGTCCTGACCCGCGTGTCGGGGTTGTTTGCCCGCCGCAGCTTCAACATCGACAGCCTGTCCGTCGCGGAGACCCACGATCCCAAGGTGTCCCGCATTACGATTTCCGCCACCGGGGACGATTACCTCAAGGAGCAGATCGTGCACCAGCTGGAAAAGCTCCACGATGTGCTGGTGGTCAAGGTGATGGACCCGGAGCGCACCGTGGTGCGCGAACTGATGCTCATCAAGATCAGCGCCAACCACGAGGAGCGCAGCCACATCCAGGAGGCGGTGGGCGTGTTCCGCGCCAAGGTGGTGGACCTGGCGCAGGATTCGATGATCGTGGAACTGACCGGCGAAAAATCCAAAATCGACGCGTTTCTGAACTTCCTTGAGCCCTATCGGGTAACCGAGCTCTGCCGGACCGGCATGACGGCCATCGGACGGAGCGATTACATACTCACCCGGGAATAAAATAAAGGAGTGTTGAATCATGGCGAAGCTGTATTACGAGGCGGACTGCGATACTTCCCTGCTCAAGGGCAAGACGGTGGCGGTGATCGGGTACGGGAGCCAGGGCCACGCCCACGCGCTCAACCTGAACGACAGCGGCTACGACGTGGTGGTGGGCCTGTACGAGGGCTCTCCGTCGCTGGAAAAGGCCCGGGCGGCGGGGCTGAAGGCCACCACCACGGCGGAAGCGGTCAAGGCGGCGGACCTGGTGATGATCCTCGTCAACGATGAAAAGCAGGCGGCGCTCTACAAAAAAGACATCGCGCCCAACCTTTGCCCCGGCATGGCGCTGGCCTTCGCCCACGGCTTCAACATCCACTTTGGCCAGATCGTGCCGCCCAAGGACGTGGACGTGATCATGATCGCGCCCAAGGGCCCCGGCCACACCGTGCGCAGCCAGTACCTGGAGGGCAAGGGCGTGCCGGATCTGATCGCGGTGCAGCAGGACGCCAGCGGCAACGCCAAGGGCTTGGCGCTTTGCTACGCTGCGGGCATTGGCGGCGCCCGGGCGGGCATCCTGGAAACCACCTTTAAAGAAGAAACCGAAACCGACCTCTTCGGCGAGCAGGCGGTGCTCTGCGGCGGCGTCAGCGCGCTGATGAAGGCCGGGTTTGACACCCTGGTGGAGGCGGGCTACCAGCCGGAGAGCGCCTACTTTGAGTGCGTCCACGAGATGAAGCTGATCATTGATCTGGTGGTGGCCGGCGGCCTGGAGTTCATGCGCTACTCCATCTCCGACACCGCCGAGTACGGCGACTACGTGACCGGCAAGCGCATCATCACCGAGGAAACCAAAAAAGAAATGAAGAAAGTGCTTTCCGAGATCCAGGACGGCACCTTTGCCCGCAACTGGATTTTGGAAAACCAGGCCAACCGCCCCAACTTCAACGCCATGCGCCGCATCGCGCGGGAGAGCCTGGTGGAGTCCACGGGTAAGTCGCTGCGTTCCAAGATGAGCTGGAATCCGGACCGTAAAAAAGGGGAGTAGCGCCATGAACTCAGACCGGATCAAGCTGGGCGCCGAGCGCGCGCCCCACAGGTCGCTGCTCAAGGCCTGCGGCCTCACCGACGCCCAGATCGCGCGGCCCATCATCGGCATCGCCAACTCCTTCAACGAGGTGGTGCCCGGCCACGCGCACCTGAATCAGATCGCCCGGGCCGTCAAGGATGGCGTGCTCGCGGCCGGCGGTACGCCGCTGGAATTCAACGTGATCGGCGTGTGCGACGGCATCGCCATGGGCCACGAGGGCATGAAGTACTCGCTGTGCACCCGCGAGCTCATCGCGGACTCGGTGGAGTGCATGGCCCGGGCCCACGCCTTTGACGCCATGGTGTTCATCCCCAACTGCGACAAGATCGTGCCCGGCATGCTGATGGCGGCGGCGCGGCTGAACCTGCCCTGCATTTTCGTGTCCGGCGGGCCGATGCTGTCGCTGGAGGGGAAGGACGGCCCCATGGACCTCAACAGCGTCTTTGAGGCCGTGGGCGCCCTCAAGGCCGGCACCATCGGCGAGGCGGAACTGTGCGAGGTGGAGGAGTGCGCCTGCCCCGGCTGCGGTTCCTGCTCCGGCATGTTTACCGCCAATTCCATGAACTGTCTCACTGAAGCGCTGGGCCTGGCGCTGCCCGGAAACGGCACCATCCCCGCCGTGTACGCGCGGCGCATCCGCTTTGCCAAGGAGAGCGGCGAGCAGGTGATGGCGCTTTTCAAAAAGAACCTCCGCGCCCGCGATATTCTGACCGAAAAGGCCGTGAAAAACGCGCTGGCGGTGGACATGGCGCTGGGCTGCTCCACCAACTCCGCGCTGCACCTGGCGGCCATCTGTTCGGAGGCGGGGGTGGATTTCGACCTCCGGATGATCAACGAGGCCAGCGCCAGAACGCCCAACCTGTGCCATCTGGCGCCGGCGGGCCGCCACCACATGCAGGATCTTTACGCCGCGGGTGGCGTCGAGGCCGTGATGGCGCAGCTGCTTGCGGCCGATCTCATCGACGGCAGCGCGCGAAACGTCTCCGGAAAGACCTTCGCCGAGAGCCTCGCGGGCGTCGCCAACAAAAACCCAGAAGTCATCCGGCCCATGAGCGCCCCCTATCAGGCCACCGGCGGTCTGGCGGTGCTCTACGGCAATTTGGCGCAGAACGGTTCCGTGGTGAAGCAGAGCGCGGTTTCCCCGAAGATGCTCACCTACAAGGGGCCCGCCCGCGTGTTTGAAAGCGAGGAGGAGGCCATCGACGCCATCTACGGCGGGCGCATCCATCCCGGCGACGTGGTGGTCATCCGCTACGAAGGCCCCAGGGGCGGCCCCGGCATGCGGGAGATGCTCTCGCCCACCTCCGCCATCGTGGGCATGGGCCTGGGCGAGCAGGTGGCCCTCATTACCGACGGACGGTTCTCCGGCGCCACCCGCGGCGCGGCCATCGGCCACGTTTCGCCCGAGGCCGCCGCCGGCGGAACCATCGCGCTGGTCCGGGAAGGCGACGAAATCGAGATCGACATCCCCGGCAGGCGACTATGCCTATCGGTGCCGGAGGCGGAGCTGGCCGCGCGCCGCGCCGCGTGGAAGCCCCTCTCGAAACCCGCGCTGACCGGATACCTCAAGCGCTACGCCGCGCTGGCCCAATCGGCCGACAAGGGCGGAATATTATCGGTATAGGAGGGTGAATCCCCCCATGAAACGGAATTTGACCATTTTTGATACCACCCTGCGGGATGGCGAACAGGCCCCCGGATGCAGCATGTCGCTGAGTGAAAAGCTGGAGATTGCCCGCGCGCTGGAAAAGCTGGGCGTGGACGTGATTGAAGCCGGGTTTCCGGTGATCTCGCCGGGCGACTTTGAATCCGCGCAGAAGATCGCGGGCACGCTCAGGCGCGCCGCCGTGGCGGGCCTGGCCCGCGCCACGAAAAAGGACATCGACGCCGCCTGGGACGCGCTGAAGGACGCCGTCCATCCCCGCATCCACGTATTTCTCGCCACCTCCCCGGTGCACATGGAGTTCAAGCTCAAAAAGACGCCCGAGGAAGTGCTCGCGATCATCGCGGAGATGGTGGCCTACGCGGCGGCGAAATGCCCGGACGTGGAGTTCTCCGCCGAGGATGCCACCCGAAGCGAGCCGGCCTTCCTGGCCAGGGCCGTGGAGACGGCCATCCGCGCCGGCGCCACCACCATCAACATCCCCGACACCGTGGGCTACGCCACCCCCGCCGAGATGGCGGAAATCATCGCCTATCTGAAGGCCAACGTGCCCGGCATCGAGGGCGTGGCGCTCTCCGTCCACTGCCACAACGACCTGGGCATGGCGGTGGCCAATTCGCTGGCCTCCGTGGCCGCGGGAGCCACCCAGGTGGAGGGCACGGTGAACGGCATCGGCGAGCGCGCGGGCAACGCGGCGCTGGAGGAGATCGCCATGTCCGTCCACACACGGCCCGACCGCTACCCGGTGGGCATCGGGCTGGACACCACCCGGATCTACGCCACCAGCCGCCTGGTCTACAACGTCCTGGGCCTGGTCGCGCCCATCAACAAGGCCATCGTGGGCGGCAACGCCTTCGCCCACGAGGCGGGCATCCACCAGCACGGCGTGCTGGCCAACCGCGCCACCTATGAGATCATGACGCCCCAGTCCGTGGGGCTCGTTCAGAACAAGATGGTGCTGGGCAAGCACTCCGGCCGCCACGCGGTGGAAACCCGGCTCTCCGAGCTGGGCTACGCCCTGTCTCAGGAGGAGCTGAACGACCTGTTCGACCGCTTCAAGGTGCTGGCCGACAAAAAGCAGAACATCAACGACATGGACCTTCTGGCGCTGGTCAGCCACAAGATCGTGCAGGCTCAGGGGGTCTACGCCCTCGACCGCTTCACGGTCAACTCCGGCAACTACGTGTCCTCCAGCGCGGTGGTGCGCTTGAAGCGCGGCGACGAGCTGATCGAGGAGGTGTGCCTGGGCGACGGCCCCATCGACGCCGCCTTCAACGCCGTGGATAAGATCATGCGGTTCGACCAGCCCCACTTCCTGGACGACTACGCCATCCACACCGTGTCCGAAGGCAAAGACGCCCAGGGCGAGGCGATGGTGCGCATCCAGTGCGGCGACCGCTCCGTGGTGGGCCGGGGGCTCTCCACCGACGTCATCGAGGCCTCCATTCTGGCCTATGTGGCGGGCATGAATAAGCTCATATAACGGGCGCGGGGAGGTGAATCCGTGGGACTGGAAGTATTTGACAGCACGCTGCGCGACGGCGCGCAGAGCGAAGGCATTTCCTTTTCGGTGCAGGATAAGCTGGATATTGTGAGCGCGCTGGATGAGTTTGGCGTCGCCTACATCGAGGCGGGCAACCCCGGCTCAAACCCCAAGGACATCGAATTTTTCCGCCGCGTGGGCGGCATGCGCCTGCAAAACGCAAAGCTGTGCGCCTTTGGCAGCACCCACCGAAAGGGTGTCGCCGTGGAGAAGGACGCAAACGTCCTGTCGCTCCTGTCCGCGGATGCGCCCACCGTCGCCATCTTCGGAAAATCCTGGGACATGCACGCGCTGCGCATCCTCGGCGTTTCGCTGGAGGAGAACCTGGACCTGGTGTTCGAGACCTGCGACTTCTTCAAGAAGCGGGGGATCGAGGTCGTCTTTGACGCCGAACACTACTTCGACGGCCGCCGCACAGGGGGGGATTATGCCCTCCGGGTGCTGGACGCGGCGGCCGCCGCCGGGGCGGACGTACTGTGTCTTTGCGATACCAATGGCGGCACGCCGCCGTCCGTCGTGCGCGAGGCGACCCTTGAGGCGGCTCAGCGGCACCCGGACAAGCGCATCGGCATCCACTGCCACAACGACATCGGCTGCGCGGTGGCCTCCACCATGCTGGCGGTGGAGGCGGGCGCGACCCATGTGCAGGGCACCTTCAACGGCATCGGCGAGCGCTGCGGCAACGCCGATCTCAGCGTGGTGATTCCCAACCTGCAGCTGAAGATGGGCCGCGCCTGCGTGCCGGACCTGACCCGCCTCGCCGCCACGGCCATGCGCCTTGGCGACATCGCCAACATGGCCATGCCGGGCAACAAGCCCTACGTGGGCGCCAGCGCCTTTGCCCACAAGGGCGGCATGCACATCGACGGCGTGCTGAAGGAGACCAGGTCCTTTGAGCACGTGGCCCCGGAGTCTGTCGGCAACCACCGCCGCTTCCTGATGAGCGAGGTCTCCGGCCGCAACACCGTGCTGGCGAAGTTCGCCCACATCGCGCCGGAGCTCACCAAGGATTCACCCCAGACGCGGCTGATCGTGGACAAGCTCAAGGACCTGGAGCACAGGGGCTATCAGTTCGAGGCGGCGGACGCCAGCTTCGAGCTTCTGATCCTGCAATGCCTGGGGCGTTTCACCCCCCACTTCCACCTGAGCATGTACCGGACCAATGGCGAGTTTCCGCCGCCGGACGCGGAAAAGAGCGCCTTCGCGGTGCTGTCCGTCGAGGTGGACGACCGCAAGGAGACCACCGCCGCCATGGGCAACGGCCCCGTGCACGCGCTGGACACCGCCCTTCGGAAGGCGCTCACCGTGTTTTACCCGGATCTCTCCCGCGTGCGCCTGACCGACTACAAGGTGCGCGTGCTGTCGGGGGAGAAATCCACCGCCGCCGTGGTGCGCGTGCTGATCGAGAGCACTGATGGCAAGACCGTCTGGACCACCGTGGGCGTGGACAACGACATCATCGCGGCCAGCTGGCAGGCACTGGCGGACTCCATTGAGTACATTCTGCACCGATGGGACGCCGCGAGGGCGCCCGGCGCAAACCGAAAGGAAGGCTGATTCATGGGCATGACGATGACGCAGAAGATCCTGGCCGCCCACTGCGGCAGGGATACCGTAACCGCCGGCGAGATCGTGCTGGCCGACGTGGACATGGTGCTGGGCAACGACATCACTTCCCCCGTCGCCATCAACGAATTTGAAAAGGCCGGCTGCGACTGCGTGTTTTGCGAGGACCGCATCTCGCTGGTGCTGGACCACTTCGCGCCCAACAAGGACATCAAGGCGGCGGAGCAGTCCAAAAAGGTGCGCACCTTCGCCGGGAAGCACGGCATCGCCAACTTCTTTGACGTGGGCGAAATGGGCGTGGAGCATGCGCTCCTGCCGGAAAAGGGGCTGGTCACCGCCGGCGATCTGGTGATCGGCGCCGACAGCCACACCTGTACCTACGGCGCGCTGGGCGCATTTTCCACCGGCGTCGGCTCCACCGACATGGCCGCGGGCATGGCCACCGGCAAAGTCTGGCTGCGCGTGCCGGAGGCCATCCGCGTGACGCTGACGGGCGCGCCGCCCCGGTACGTAGGCGGAAAGGACGTAATCCTACATATTATAGGGATGATCGGCGTGGACGGCGCGCTGTACCAGTCGCTGGAGTTCACCGGCCCCGGCGTCGCCGCGCTGACCATGGACGACCGCCTCTGCGTGTGCAACATGGCCATTGAGGCCGGCGGCAAAAACGGAATCTTCCCGGTGGACGGAGTCACCCTCGAATACCTGAAGGCCCACGGTGCGAAGGAACCGAAGGTGTTTTCCGCGGACCCGGACGCCCCCTACGCCCGGGAGATCGAAGTGGATCTTTCAACGCTCACGCCGCTGGTGGCGTTCCCGCACCTGCCGGAGAACGTGAAAAAGCGGGACGAATACGGCGATGTGCCCATCGATCAGGTGGTGGTGGGATCCTGCACCAACGGTAGGCTGTCGGACCTGGCCGCCGCCGCGGAGGTGCTCAGGGGCCGCAGGGTGGCGAAAGGTGTGCGCGCCATCATCATCCCCGCCACTCAGAAGATCTACCGCGACGCGATGAAGGCGGGCTACTTTGACATCTTCCTCGACGCCGGCTGCGCCGTGTCCACACCCACCTGCGGGCCCTGCCTGGGCGGACACATGGGCATCCTGGCCAAGGGCGAAAAATGCGTCGCCACCACCAACCGCAACTTTGTGGGCCGCATGGGCCATCCGGAGAGCGAGGTCTACCTGGCGGGGCCCTGGGTGGCCGCCGCCTCGGCGGTCCTCGGCCGGATCGCCGCGCCGGACGAACTGCCGTAAGGCGGAAAGGAGAACAGTATGACCATTCAGGCAAAAGCCATCCGCTACGGCGACAACATCGATACCGACGTCATCATCCCGGCCCGCTACCTTACCACCTCCGATCCCCAGGAGCTGGCCGCCCACTGCATGGAGGATCTGGACAGGGACTTTCTGAAAAAGCTGCCGCCGAACGGCATCCTGGTGGGGGGGACCAACTTCGGCTGCGGCTCCTCCCGCGAGCACGCGCCGCTGGCGATCAAGCACGCGGGCGTTTCCTGCGTGGTGGCCAGGAGCTTTGCGCGCATCTTCTACCGCAACGCCATCAACATCGGCCTGCCCATCGTGGAAACCGACGCCGAAATCAATACCGGCGACGAGGTGTCGATTGACCTGGGCGGCGGCGTTTTGAAAAACCTCACCACCGGGCAGACCGTGCATTTTCCGGCGTTTCCGGAATTCCTTCAGAGGATCATCGAAGCCGGCGGCCTGATGAGCGCGATGAAAGGCGGATTGCTATGAAGTTCAGAATTGCGGCCGTCCCCGGGGATGGCATCGGCCCGGAGATCGTATCCGCCGCCCTCGAGGTGCTGAAGGCGGTGGGGGAGCGCTACGGCCATGAGTTTCAGGTGGACACGCTGGCCGCCGGAGGCAGCGCCATCGACGGAACCGGCGAGCCGCTGCCCCGGGCCACCCTCGACGCCTGCCTTGAAAGCGACAGCGTGCTTCTGGGCGCGGTGGGCGGGCCCAAGTGGGAGGGCCTTCCGGGGCATTTGCGGCCGGAGCGGGCGCTTTTGGGCATCCGCAAGGCGATGAACCTCTACGCGAACCTCCGCCCCGCGCGGCTGATGCCGGTGTTGAAGGCCGCCTGCCCGCTGCGGGAGGCCACCGCGGAGGAAGGCTTTGACATGCTGATCGTCCGCGAGCTGACCGGCGGCATGTACTTTGGCAGGAGCGGGCGCACCGAAGGCCCCTTCGGCGAGACCGCCTACGACACCGAATCCTACGGCGCGGGGGAGGTCGAGCGCATTGCCCGCATTGCCTTTGAGGCCGCGCGGAAGCGGCGTGGCCTGGTCACCAGCATCGACAAGGCCAACGTGCTGGAATCGTCCCGGCTGTGGCGCGAAACGGTGCACCGCGTGGCGGCGGACTACCCGGACGTGGAGCTGCGCGACATGCTGGTGGACAACGCCGCCATGCAGCTGATCGCCCGTCCGTCGCAGTTTGACGTGATCCTCACCGGCAACATGTTCGGCGATATCCTGTCCGACGAGGCGTCGCAGCTGACCGGCTCCATCGGCCTGCTCGCGTCGGCGTCCCTGGGCGACGGCACGCGGGGCATGTATGAGCCCATCCACGGCTCCGCGCCCGACATCGCCGGGCAGGGCCTGGCCAACCCCATCGCCACAATCCTGTCCGCGGCCATGATGCTGCGCATGTCCTTCGATCTTGCGGCTGAGGCCGACGCGGTGGAGGCCGCCGTGGAAAGGGCCCTTGAGGCGGGCTGCCGCACCCGGGACATTGCCGCCGGCGGCGCGTACATCGGCTGCCGCGAGATGACAAAGCGCATTTTGGCGGCCCTGTGACGGCAGAGCGGCCTCCCGCGCGGAAATTTCATGATGCGCGGGGGGCCGTTTTATGGTATACTGAAGCGTACCATAGTGGATCGCCGGAGGTTTTTGTGCAAAACTTTTCCAGGGGGCGGCTGATCGCGGGCTTTGCCATCGGCGCCGCCTGCGGCCTGATGCTGCCGCTGCTTTTGACGGTTTCCATCTGGTTTCTGCCTTTCCCGGTCATCTTTGCGTTTCTGTGGGTGTGGGCGGGCTGGCCCGCGGCGGCCTTTTCGGCGGCGGTGGTGGCGGCGACGGGATACTGGCTCTTTGGCGGCGGCTTTGCGGCGGGGCTTCTCATGATCTCGCTGCCGGGCCTTTTTGCGGCGGCGCTGACGTCGCGAAGGCGGCCCTTTTTCCGCGCGGTGGGCGAATCGGTGGCGCTCCAATGGGCGGCGCTTTTCATCCTGACGGCGGCGGCATGGCTCTTCTACCGGCAGAACCTGGTGGACGTGATGACCGGGTCCATGCGGGCGATGCTTGAAGACCTTCCGCTGGTCGTGCAGCGGTACTTTCTGTCGATGCTGGGGCAGGCGGGCGCCTTCGGCGCCAACACCGGCATCGACTTTGCCCGCGGCCTTATGACCGGCGCACAGGTGAAGAGCCTGGTCGACCAGTTCTTCAGCACGCTGAACAGCGGGCTCAAGCTGTCGCTGCCCGCCTACGTGATTACCTCGGGCGCGGCCACGGGCGCCGCGTCCTACGCGCTCTCCGCCTGGGTGCGCGTGCGCCGGGGCGACGAGCCTTTGGTGCCCTTTGTGAAGCCCGAGGGATGGCGCCTCGGCGCAAACCTCGTCATCGGCCCGCCGGCGCTGACACTCACCTGCTTTGTGCTGGACCGCGCGGGCGTTCCCGGTGCGGAATCGGCGTATCTGGCGATGCTGAATTTGACGGGGCTGCTCTTCACCGTGCAGGCGCTCGGGGTCGTCGACCGCAGGCTCAAGGCCGTGGGCGTGAGCCCCGGACGGCGCGCGGCGATCGCCGTGCTGGCGGTTGTGATCGGCCAGCAGCTGATGCCCTTTGTGGGGGCGTATTCCGCGCTGTTCGGCGCCGAGGGGCTCATAACCAAAAAGATCCGAAAACGAACGGACGGCAAGGGGGACGAGTAGCGTGAAGGTCATATTGCTTCAGGACGTCAAGGGAACCGGAAGAAAGGATCAGATTCTCGAGGTCTCCGACGGCTTTGCCAGGAATTACCTGCTGCCCAGAAAGCTGGCCCGCGAGGCGACCGCAGAGGCGCTCAACGCCATCGGAAAGGCCAAGGAAGCCCAGCAGCACCGCGAGGATGTGAAAAAGGCCGAGGCCGAGCAGAAGGCCCGGGCGCTCAAGGGCAAGCTGGTGATCGTCAAGGCCAAGGCGGGGGAGGGCGGCAAGCTCTACGGCTCCATCACCGCGGCGGAGATCGCCGACGCGCTGAAGGAACAGCATGGCGTGGACGTGGACCGGCGCAAGATCGAGCTGGAGGAGCCCATCCGTTCGGCGGGGCAGACCACCTTCACCGTGCGCCTGATCGCCGGCGTCGTAACCCGTATGCTGCTCAACGTCGTGGCCGAGGGCAAGGACAAGGCGAAGTAGCGCGCCATGGAACAGCAAATGACGGACCGGATTCCCCCGCACCACGCCGACGCGGAGCGATCGGTGCTGGGCAGCATGCTGCTGGCCCACGAGGCGGTGCTGCTGGCGCAGGAAATGCTGACGCCGGACGATTTTTACGACCCGGCCCACCGGGAAATCTTCTCCGCCATGTGCCACCTGGCCAACCAATCCAGAAAGGTGGACCTGGTGACCGTGGACGAGGAGCTTTCCCGCCGCGGCCGGCTGGAGGGCGTGGGCGGGCTGAATTACCTTTTGGAACTGTCCCGCTTTGTGCCGTCGGCCGCCAATGTGGCGGCCTACGTGCGCATTGTCGACGAGAAGTCCACGCTCCGGCGGCTCATCTCCGCCTCCGGCCAGATCTCCCAGATGAGCTATGCCGGCGAGCGCGAGACGAGCGACATTCTCGCCGCCTCCGAAAAGCTGATCTACGACATCTCGATGCGCCGCGGCGGCGAGATGCTCCAGCCCATCCAGCCGATCCTCATCCGCACCTACGAGCAGATTGACCGCCTGGTCAAAAACAAGGGCCGCATCGAGGGCGTGCCCACGGGCTACCGGGAGCTGGACGACCTGCTCACCGGGCTGCACCCGGGCGAACTGGTGCTGATCGCCGCGCGGCCCTCCATGGGCAAGACCAGCTTTGGCATGAACATCGTGGAAAACGCGACCATCCGCGCCGGCAAGAAGGCGGCGGTCTTTTCGCTGGAGATGCCCGCGGAGCAGCTGGCCATGCGCATGATGTGCACCGAGGCCCGCGTGGACATGCAGAACGTCCGGCGAGGCGCCCTCTCGGACGACGAATGGCTGCGCCTTTGCGAGGCCATGGGCGTCATCGGCCAGGCGTCCATTCACGTGGATGCCACCAGCGGCATCACCGTGCCGGAGATCCGCTCCAAGGCCCGACGGCTTCAGATGGAGCACGGGCTGGACCTGATCATGATCGACTACCTGCAGCTGATGAGCGGCGCAGGCTCCTTTGGCAGCCGTCAGGAGGAGGTCAGCTCCATTTCCCGCGCGCTCAAAGGGCTCGCCCAGGAGCTGCGCGTGCCGGTGGTCGCGCTCTCACAGCTCTCCCGCGCCCTCACGGGCCGGGCCAACCACCGGCCGGTGCTCTCCGATATCCGCGATTCCGGCGCCATCGAGCAGGATGCCGACGTGGTCATGTTCATCCACCGGGAGGACTACTACGACAAGGAAACCGAGTTCAAGAATATCGCCGAAATCATCATCGCCAAGCAGCGAAACGGCGCCCTGGGCACGGTGCAGCTGGGCTGGCGCGGCGAGCTCACCTGGTTTGTAGACCTGTCGCCCTCTGCCCGGGAAGCCATCCCGCCCGCGCCGTAGGCGCTGGAAAAAACAGGATTTGTTACAAAACTGTTGCGTAGTATTGCTATTCTGTGTAGAAGTGTGGTATAATCTCCGCATCCCGGGCGTGGCCCGAAAAACTGCGGAGGTTGATGCATGAAACACTGGGTCGCAATTCTGAAGCCATTTTGCGCGCTGTTGGCGGCGGTTTTGCTGCTGGCCGCGCCGCTGGACGGCGCGTTTGCGGCCCGGGACGCGCTGGTGAGGGTTTCGAGCGCCACCGCCCGCTCCTCTGCGAGCGGCGGCGGCAAGGCGGTGTTTACGCTGAAAAAGGGCGCGCGCGTCAGCGTCACGGCGGTCAGGGGAAGCGTGGCGAAGGTG
The DNA here is from genome assembly GCA_029974035.1 of Eubacteriales bacterium. The sequence continues at coordinate 21,540 of JARKQG010000008.1, forward strand.
CGCTACAATGGAAAGACCGGCTATCTTTTGACCTCAAGCCTCAGCCTTTCCGCCGCCAAGGCGCAGAAAAAGGTGTACGCGACCACGGCCGTTTACAGGGTGGCGGATGCCGGCTCAAAGCAAATCGGCAAGCTGAGCGCGGGCGATTATGTGGATGTGATCGCGGTCAAGGGCGATTGGGCCAAGGTGCGGCGCGAGGGCTCGGAGGGTTTTATTCCGAAGCGCGCGCTGGAAAAAACCGAGGCCAAGACCGTCGCCGCCGCTGAAAAGGCGATGACCACCACCGTGGCCGCAAAGCTCTTTGCCAAAGCCAGCCAGGGCTCCGCCTACAAAAAGGTGTCTGCGGGCACCAAGGTCACGGTGTTGGACGAAAAGGGCAGCTGGTACAAGGTTTCAAAGTCCGGCACCACCGGCTTTATGCTGAAAAAGGCGTTTGCCGCCGTCGCGGCCAAGCCCGCCCCGGCCGCAGAAACCTACAAAACGCTCAAAACCCGCGCCTCCGGCGCGTCGGTGCTGAAGCTGCAGAAGCGCCTGGAGGAACTGGGCTACCTGGACATCGTGCCCGACGGGCGCTATGCGTCCACGACGGCCTCGGCGGTCAAGCTGTTTCAGGCGGCCAGTGGCCTCAAGGGCACCGGCATTGCCGATGGCGATACCCAGACAAAGCTGTACTCCGCCGGCGCCAAGCCGTCCGGCATATTGAGCGCCTCGCTGAAGCCGGGTGCCAAGGGGACGGACGTTAAGCGGCTGCAGACGCGGCTCAGGGCCAAGGGGTACTACCGCGTGAAGGTCAACGGGCGATATGAGGACGCCACCGTAACGGCGGTCCGGGCCTACCAGATTGCGGCGGACCTGGTGCAGGACGGCGCGGCCGGGCCGGCGACACTTCGGAGTCTGTACTCCGCCAAGGCGCCCAAGGCCACCGAGCGCGTGCTGTCCGCAGCCGCGTCCAAGGCGACGCCCGCGCCCAAGAAGCCCGAAGCGACGGCCACGCCCAAGCCGTCCGCGACGCCCAAGCCCACGCCCAAACCCACGCCCAAGCCGTCGAAGTCTGCCTCCAAGGCCGACAAGGTGATCTCAATCGCCAAAGCCAAGCTGGGCAAGCCCTACGTATTTGGCGCGGTGGGTCCCAGCAGCTACGACTGCTCCGGGCTGATGATGGTCGCCTACGAGGCGGTGGGCGTTTCGCTGCCCCACTCGGCCTACCAGATTGGCTACAAATACGGCCGCAAGGTTTCCCGCAGTGAACTTGAGCGCGGCGACATCGTGTGCTTCAACACGGTTGCCGACGGCGACCTGGTGGACCATGTGGGCATCTACCTGGGCGGCGGTTCCTTCATCCACGCATCCAGCGGGCAGGGCAGGGTGGTCATCAGCACGCTGACCGGCTACTACGCCAGCGCGTTCTCGTGGGGAAGGTCGGTTCTCTAACGATACGCAAGATTCGGGGGAAATGCCTTGGACATCCGGCTCATCGCGATGGATCTGGACGGCACGCTGCTCGACAGCGAAAAACGCATATCCGACGAAAACGCGCGGGCGCTGCGCGCCTGCGAAGCCCGGGGCATCCGGACGGTATTTGCCAGCGGCCGCAGCTTTGAGTCGCTGCGCAGGATGGCGCTGGAGACGGGCCTTTCCAGCCCCATCATCTCCTCCAATGGCGCCCGGGTGGACCTCACGCCGAACGGCCCGATGTTTCGGGATTACCCCTTTGACCCGGCCCGCGCCCGGACGGTCTACGACATCCTGAAGGCGAGCGGCCTGTACTTTGTCGTTTACGCGGCGGGCCGCTTTTACAAGTGCAACGCGGCCGGCGGCGAGGACCGGGGTCTCAACTGCGCCCAGTGGAACGAAAAGAAGGAGCCTTCGCAGATTGAAGTGGTGGACGATCCCGCGCGCACCCTCGCGGAGGGGCTCGCCCGCGTCCATAAGTTTGTCGCCTTCTCGCGGGACCCTGCGCCGCTTCGGGCGCTGCGGGAAACCCTCGCAGCGCGGACGGACGCAAGCCTGTCCGCCTCCTGGTTTGACAATCTGGAGATCCTCCGGCCCGGCGCGGGCAAGGGCACCGCGCTGAAGGACCTTTCCAGGGCATTGGGGCTGAAAAAAGCCCAGATCATGGCCTTTGGCGACAACCTGAACGACACGGACATGCTGAAAAGCGCCGGGCATCCGGTGGCGATGGAAAACGCGGTGGAGCCGCTCAAGGCGCTGGCCCGGCGGATCGCGCCCCATCACGACGATTCGGGCGTCGGGCGGGTGATCCGTCAGGTGGTGCTCGAGGATGGCGACAGATGATGCACGTGGTGCTGGTCAGCCCTGAAATCCCGCAGAATACCGGCAACATCGCCCGGACATGCGCGGCCACCGGCACGGCGCTGCACCTGATCGAGCCGCTGGGCTTCAGCCTGGACGACCGGTATCTGAAGCGCGCGGGGCTTGACTACTGGCCCATGTGCCGCGTCGAGCGCCATCCGTCCTGGGCGGCGTTTTGCGCCGACCATCCCGGCGCGACGATGCACTTTGCCACCACCAAGGCGCCCCGGGATTACTGCGGTGCGGTCTACGGCCCGGACGACTATCTGGTGTTTGGGCGGGAAACGAAGGGGCTGCCGGAGGAATTGCTGGCCGCCCGGTACGACCGGTGCGTGCGCATCCCGATGCGCGAGGGCGCGCGTTCGCTGAATCTTTCCAACTCGGTGGCTGTGGTGCTCTACGAGGCGCTCCGGCAGCAGGGCTTTCCGGGGCTCGTGGGGGAGGGCCGCCTGGCTGGGTCCGGCGAGGGGCCAGATTGGCGGGATTATGTGTGAGATTTCAGGAAATTCTGCATCCAATCGGGCACGCCATACGTCCAATAAGAGCAGGCAGAATCGGCGCGCAAGGGAGGCGGTTTGGTGGCCAGATACATGACTCGGCGTGAGGTTGGGCGCAAGCGCGCCTGGTGGCGCGCGGTGAACGGCCTGGCGGACTTTTTTGCGTCCATCGGCAGCTTTGTGGTGATCGTGCTGTGCGTGACGCTGATTACGACGCTGTTCACATGGCTGCGCTCGGATTTTTCCCAGACCATGGCCACGCTGGAGACGGTGGCCGTCAGTGCCATCGTGCAGCCCCAGTCCATGGGCGGACAGTAGAGGGTGCCTTTTGGCCGGAGCTTTGCGCTCCGGCTGTTATTTTTTGCGCGCCTGTGCTATAATATGCCATATTGCGACGGGAGGTGGCGGCTTGGACGGATGGATGGAGCTGTTTGAGGCGGTGCATACCTGCCAGCGCTGCGGCCTGTGCCGGAGCCGCACCCACGCGGTGCCGGGCGAGGGCAACCCGAACGCCAGGCTGATGCTGATCGGTGAGGGCCCCGGCGCGCAGGAGGATCGGCTGGGCCGCCCCTTTGTGGGCGCGTCCGGAGAGCTTCTGACCCGGTACCTGCACGAGATCGGCATCGAGCGCACCGAAGTCTACATCGCCAACATCGTCAAGTGCCGCCCGCCGGGGAACCGCACCCCCACCGAGGCGGAGGCCCAGGCCTGTCTGCCCTACCTGCGCATGCAGTTCAAGCTCATCCGCCCGCGCATTCTGGTGCTTCTGGGCGCCACCGCCGCGAAGTACACGCTGGGCGGCGACGTGCGCATCCGGCGCGACCACGGCACCTGGACGGAGCGCAAGGGCGTGCTCATGATGCCCACGTACCACCCCTCGGCGCTGCTTCGCGATCCCTCGCAGCGCATCGACGCCTGGCACGACTTTCAGTCCCTTCAGGCGCGCCTCAGGCAGTTGGAGGAAGCATGAAAAAGCTCAATCAGGAGATGGCGAAGTTCTTCCGGGAACTGTACGCGGGCGAGGAAAAGGTGCTGGTGTTTGGCGAGGGTGCGAAAAACGCCCGGCTGATGCTGGTGGGGGAAGCCCCCGGCGCGCAGGAGGCGCTGATCGGGCGCCCCTTCGTGGGCAAGGCGGGCAAAAATCTGGACGAGTTTCTGGCGCTGTCCGGCTTTAAGCGGGAGGAAATGTACATCACCAACGTCGTGAAGTTCCGGCCGACGAAGGTGTCCGCCGCGGGGCGCACCGTCAACCGCCCCCCCACCCGCGAGGAGGTGCAGCTTTTTCTGCCCTGGCTCAAAAAGGAGATCGCGGCGGTCCGGCCCGAATGCGTCGTCACGCTGGGCAACACCGCGCTTGTGGCGCTCTGCGGTAAGGCGACGATCGGACAGGTGCATGGCCGGTTTCTCGAGGCCGAAGGCCGCGCCGTCTATCCAATCTACCATCCCGCCTCGCTGATCTACAACCGGTCACTGGCGGAAACCTATCGGGAGGACCTTCTGCGCCTGGCGCAGTGGCGCGAGGGCGCGCGATGATCCCGGTGGCGCGTGAAAGCGCCGGGGGACATCCGCTTGCGCGAAACGGCCCCTGCGCGCGTCTGGTCGCCCTCCGCGAGGGGCGGCCTGTTTTTTCGATGACGGTGGGCGTGGACCGGCGGTACGTCCGGCTGACGGGCGACGCGCGTGGCTGGTTTGACGCGGTCGAGGGCGCGTTTGATCCCGAGGCGGCGCGCCGGGTGGCGGCGGAAGCCGCGGCCTTTCTCCGGGCGCTGGGGGCGGAGCGGGTCTCCGGGCCCGCGGAGCCGGGGCTGAAGGTGGAGGGGGCGGGGGCCAGGCCCCACGTCGGCCGTCTGCTGGCGGAGAGCGGCTTCCGGGTGACGGGCGAATGCCTGGCCTTTCGCATCCCGCCGGCGGAGCGCCCGGAAGTGGCCCGGGCGGCGGCCCGCGCGCGGCGCGTCCACGGCGTATCGGTACGGCGGGTGGGCTTTACAAAGGCCGGCTGCCGCGCGCTTTTCGCGCTGTACGAACCCGCGCGCCTGCCCTTTGACGAGTTTGCGGAGGCGCTGAGCCGCCTGCGCCCGTGGACGGCCTGCGTCGCGTCCGTTCGGGGCGCGGACGCGGGGTTTGCGCTGGTGCGCCAAGAGGGTGGCGCGGCCCGGGTGGAAACGGTCATGGTCGCGCCGCCCTTTCGCCGCGGTCCGGCGCTTTTGTGCCTCGAGGACGCGCTGATGTCGCGCCTGGGTCCGCAGGTGGTCACGGGCGCCATTGCGCGGGACAACACCCCTTCGCTGGCGGTGGCGCGGGCGCTGGGCGGGGAGCCCTGCGCATTGTGGCGGGAATATACCCTTTATTTAATCTAGAATTTACGCCATATTGGCCGCGGGGGGGTTCCCTTGCGGCGCTTTTTGTGTATGATAGTACTTGCGTTTGCTGCGGCAAACCCCGACTCTGTCAAGATGACGGCCTTCGCCTCATACATTGGCACAGTCAGCTTGATATGGGAGGATTATCTATGGCTTTGGTGAAATGCCCGCGCTGCGAACTGAACTACATCCTCGACGGAGGGGATCTGTGCACGGTGTGTCGCAAAGAGGTGCACGGCGGCAGCGAGCAGGACGATATTGCCGAACTCTGCTCCGAATGCGGAGAAAATCCCGTGGTGCCCGGCGGCGAGCTGTGCCTTTCCTGTCTGAAGGAAATGGCGCGCAGGCTGTCGCCCTCTGCCACCGAGGACGATCTGGTGCCCGATGAGGCCGCGCTGGAGATCGACAGCGTCAGCACCATGGACGAGATCGTCATCGATATCGACGACGACGACGAAATGCCCGCCGACGCCTTTGCCGGCGACGAAGAGGACGAAGACGCGGAGGATGAAGAGGAAGACGAGTTCGCCGCCGGGGATCCGATCGAAGAGGGGGATCTTTCGCTGGACGAACTGGCCGACGATGAGGACGATGACGATTTACGCGATCGCTGACCTGCACCTGTCGAGCGGCGACAAGCCCATGGATGTATTTGGCCCGCATTGGTCGGGCCATTTTGCGCGCATCCGGGAGGACTGGCTTGCGCGGGTGAAGCCGGAGGATGTGGTGCTGCTGCCCGGCGATTTGAGTTGGGCGATGTTTCTCCCGGACGCGCTGCCCCACATCCGCGCGCTGGCCGATCTCCCGGGGCGGAAGATCCTGCTCAAGGGCAACCACGATTACTGGTGGAGCGGCATCGGCCGGCTCCGCGCAAGCCTTCCGGAGGACATGTACGCGGTGCAGAACGACAGCGTATGGCTGGACGGCGTGCTGTTTGCGGGTTCCCGGGGGTGGCTGCTGCCCGGTGAGGGCACGCGCCCCGACGATGAGCGCATCTATGAACGCGAACTGCAAAGGCTGGCGCTTTCCCTGGGCGATGCCCGAAAGAAGTCGGAGTCCGCGCCGCTCATTGGCATGGCCCATTACCCGCCCCTCAGCCCCGGGCGGACGGACGCTCAGCCCGCGCGCCTCTTTGCGGCCCACGGCGCGAAGCACGTGGTCTACGGCCATCTCCACGGCCCCGCGCTGGCCTACGCCTTCCGCGGCGAGGCGGACGGCGTGACCTATCACCAGGTTTCCTGCGACGGATTGGGCTTCCGGCTGCATGTCGTCGACGAAATGTAAAAAATAAGTTAATTATCATGCAAACCGGCCGCCGTGCCTTCTGGCGCGGCGGCTTTTTGCGCGCATTGCACAACATGTTGTGCGGGATCTTGAAACACAATACAAATTAGGCGGCGGCGCCGGGGTGGAGGAACTTGCGTGAAAATCGTGGCAAATAGTGGCGTAGCGTGTCAAACTGTGGTATAATGTGGTCAAAAATAGCGGAAAAGAGGGGGGTGACGGCATGGGCAGCGCATTTGCGGGCAACGCTTCGCATACGATTGACCCCAAGGGCCGCGTCACCATCCCCGCCGCGTACCGCGAGGCCCTGGGCGAGGACTTTACCATCGGCCTCAACAACCAGCTTTCCGCCATCGCGCTGTACCCCGCCTGGCGCTGGCAGGAAATTGAGCGGGATCTGGCGCGCATTCCGCCCACCGACGTGACCGCCATGCGTTACGTGCGACTGATCAACGGCAACTCCTTCCCGGGGTGCGAGCTGGATGGACAGGGCCGCGTGCTCCTGCCCGCCATGCTGCGCACCAAGACGGGCATGGACAAGCAGATCCGCTTCGTGGGCATTGGCTCCTGCCTGGAAGTCTGGGACGAGGACAAATATCTGGCCGAAACCGAGAGCGCCGAGGCCGACAGCGAAAAGCTGCTTGAATACGTCAACGCGCAGTACTATCAGCCGAGGACATGACGACGGGAACGGTTGTTCTAAACGGAAAGGGAAGGGAATAGAGTTGAATCGTATGCCAATGAGCGCCCCGAGCACCGGATACGGGATTGCCGCGGAGGATTGGTGGAGCGATTTTGACCGGGGCAGTCCGTCCCAAAGGGCGCGGGCCGGAAGCGCCCCGCGCGTTTTTGACAATCCCGGCTACACCCGCACCCGGGAACGCGCACCCCGCGCGCACCGCCGCAGCCGCGCGGAGCGGCCGGCCGTCACCCGCTGGATGATGTACCTGACCGTCGCGGTGCTCGTCATGGGCCTGATCCTGCAGGTGGGGCGGCTGGCGCAGATCGCCTCGTCCTCCAAGCGCATTTCCAGCCTGACGGCGGAGATCAAGGACTTGCGCGGCGAAAAGGAAAACCTGGAGGTCCGGCTGTCGATGCAGCAGAACCTGGACCGCATCCGGGACACCGCCATCAACAAATGCGAAATGACCTACCCCTCGGAAGATCAGATCCGCGTGGTCTCGCTGATGGGGTCCGGTTCCGAGCCACTGACGCAGACCGCC
>JARKQG010000017.1 GCA_029974035.1 Eubacteriales bacterium
TAGAAGTTGGTGCCGGAGAGATTGCCGAGCGTCCCGCCCACAAAGGAGGATCCCGTGCCGCCCGTGCCGGTGGTGGGGTTTGCCACAGTGGATTCCCGGAACTTCAGCGTCTTGGTGGCCCAGTTGCCCGCGCCGGCCTCGGAGATACAGGTGGTGATGAAGGTGATGCCGGTGATCACCTTGTTTGTCATGTCGAGGGTCTTGAAGTTGCAGATACCCACCAGGTTGCCGGTGGAAGCGTACGCGCCCTGGCCGGCGCGGTCGCTTAGGTAGTTGCCGGAAGCGTTGTACTTCCGAGAGAACAGGGTGGCCGAATATGTCGCCGTCGCCATACATCCACCTCCGTCACGAGATGGGCTTGAGCCAGAGTTTGCCGTTCACGACGGTGGGCTCGGTGGAAGAATAGATCACGAGGTTCGCGGCGTAGCCGAGATTCGCCACAGCGTCAGCGGCGGAAGTCGCGCCGGTTCCCCCGTTGGCCACAGGCAGCGCGCCGGTGGTGTTGCCAAGGCCCAACGCGTTTCTTGCCGCCGCGGCGCTCGTTTGCCCGGTGCCGCCGTTGGCAATGGGCAGCGCGCCGGAGGTATTGCCAAGCCCCAGCGCATTCCGGGCCGCGGCGACGGTGGTCGCGCCGGTGCCGCCGTTTGCCACGGGTAGCGCATCGGTGGTGTTCCCAAGGCCTAGCGCGTTCCGGGCCGCGGCGGCGGAGGCCTGGCCCGTGCCGCCCTTGGAGATGGGGAGCGTACCGGTAATGGCCGCATCCGTCAGCGCGTGGGCGTGCCCCGACGCGGCCGCGCCCAACGCCGTCAGCGCGGCGGACGCACTCGTCGCGCCGGTGCCGCCGCATGAAATGGGCACGGCTCCGGTGGTATTGCCCAGGCCCAGCGCGTCCCGCGCGGCGGCCACGGTGGTCTGGCCCGTGCCGCCTTTGGCGATGGGCAGGATCCCGGTAACCGCCGCGTCCGTCAGCGCGTGGGAGTGATCCGAAGCCGCCGCGCCGAGATTGGAAAGGGTCACGCCCAGATTGGTGCGGGCGGCGCTCGCGTCCGTAGCGCCGGTGCCG
>JARKQG010000023.1 GCA_029974035.1 Eubacteriales bacterium
CACCGCCTCGGGCAGGCGCGCGGCGGGCAGCTCGAACACCAGCTCGTCGTGAATCTGCAAAAGAGGTTTCAGCCACGGGCGTGTCGGCAAGCCTAAAAGGATCCGCCCCAGCGCCAGCTTCAGGATGTCGGCGGCGGTGCCCTGAATCGGGGTGTTGAGGGCGCAGCGCTCGGCGAAGGACTTCTTGCCCCAGTCCCGGGCGCGGATGCCCGGCAGGTACCGTCTTCGGCCAAGGAAGGTTTCGGTGTACTGGCGCGCGGCGGCGCGGTGCTTCTCCCGCTCCTGCCATCCGGCCAGCGCGGGGTAGCCCGCCTTCAGGCTTCGGATGATCTCCTCGCATTCATCGAGCGGCCGGTCCAGCCCCGCCTTGAACTTGAGTGTGCGCTGAAGCCCCCGGGGAAAGAGGCCGTAGAACACGCCGAAATTGCAGTTCTTGGCCACGGTGCGGCGCTCCTTGTACCCCGGCGCGGCGTGATCCGCCGCCTGGGTAAAGGGGATGCCGTAGATCACCGATGTGGTCTGGGCGTGGATGTCGCCGCCCCGGCGGTAGGTGTCCAGCATCTTCTCATCCCGGCAGTAGAACGCGCCCACCCGCAGCTCGATCTGGGAAAAGTCGCAGGACAGGAGCACGCACCCTTCCGGCGCGACGAGGAACGAGCGCACGCCCACCGGGTCGTGGGTCTTTTGAGGGCAATTTTGAAGATTTGGATTGCGCGCCGCGAAGCGTCCCGTCTCGGTGGCCAGGGGGAGAAGATCCGGATGGATGCGCCCGGTGACGGGGCTTATGAAGCGCAGATAGCCGTCGATGTAGGTGGCCTTGAGCTTCCCCCAGCGGCGGTACTCCTGCACCAGCTCAAACAGCGGCGTAAGCTCCGGCCGGTGATTGGCGCACCACTCGGAGAGCAGCACCAGCGCCTGATCGTCCGCGGCCTCGGCGTTCTTCTCCGTGGTCTTGAGCACCGGCAGGTTCAGCGTGCGGTACAGGTAGTCCTTGAACGCTTGGGTGCCGGCGTTGGCACCGATGGACACGTCGCCGATTATGCCGCGAATCTTTTCTTGCAGGTCGATGAGCCGGGCGCCGGCCTCGCCCTGCTTGCGGATCATGGCGTCCCGGTCGGCCAAGAGACCGTTGTACTTCATGAGCCCGCAGCAGACCGCCGTGGGCGATTCCACCCGCTCGGCGATGAACCGGTGCGCGGGCAAGTACGCGTCGAACCATCGGTTGAAGCGGTGGTACAGCCGCAGCGCATAGTCCGCGTCGGCGCAGGCGTAGCGAACGGTTTCCGGGTCGCTTGGGGTCAGCTCGTCAAAGAAGCGGCCGCCGGTGACTTCCTCAAAGGTGGGCAGCTCGTCCCCCAGCAGCTCCGGCACCAGCTTTTTGAGACCGCAGTCGGAAAGGGCTCGAAATTCAAACGCGCTCTTGAGCGTCAGCTGCGCGGCGGCGAGGGTATCATAGCAGGGCGGCTGGAGCACGATTCCGAGCGCGTACAGGAACATGCTTTCAAAGGCCAGGTTGTGGGCGATCTTGAGGACGCCGGGGTTCCTCCACAGCGCGTCCCGCAAAAAGGCCGTCACGGCCTCCGGGTCGGCGTTTCCGCCGCGCAGGTGCTTAAGCGGGATGTAGAGGGCGTCGCCCTCCGAAACGGACAGGCTGATGCTCACGATCTGGGCGCGGTGCGCGTCCAGCGCCGCGCGGGCATCGGTGCGGAAGGCGGGCAGCGGCGCGGTTTCAAAGTCGAAGGCCGCCGCCGGCGCGCCGCGCAGAAACGCCGCGACGCGGGCAAGGTCGGTGGTGCATTCGTAAGGCATGGTGATCTCCTTTCCATGCCGGAGGGCGGGGTTTCCGCCCCCCGGCGCGTCGCGTCAGGTGAGCGGCTGGGCGATCTCCCCGGTCTCGGGGTCGACGATCTCCGCCGCGAACTCCTCCTCGTAGCCCACCCGGGCGGCGAATGCCTTCACCTGCTCCGCCATGGCGGCGATGTAGGGAAGCTCCTCCGACGTGAGCGGGCGCGCCACGGAAAACTGCGCCTGGGCGTAGGCGATGCCGCCTGCGTTGGTGGCCTTCTGGAGGAAGAAGCGCGTCACCACGGCGCTGGTCTTGCGGCCACGGGACAAAAGGCGCTTGACGTAGGCCCCGAAGGGCTTCATGGAACTGGTGGGGAGCGTCAAAAGCAGCGGGATCAGCTCCCCTTCCCGCAGCAGGTACACCCGGCGCTTGTTCTTGCAGGCCTTTCCGCCGTTTACGCCGGTGCCGAACTGGTTGAACGGGCAGCGGGCGCATTCCCCGCCGGGGGTTCCCACGCCGGTGACGCCGTCGAAGCTGCCGCAGTCCGGCGCGTCGTGCCCGCCGGTGTACTGGCCGCTGTAGTAGGCGAACAGCGGGTGGTGGTAGAGGATCACGCCGGAAAACTCCTTCACAATCTCCGGCTCCCCGTCCCCGGGCACCTCGAACACAAGCCCCCCGCCCACGGGAATCTTGATGCGGTCAAAGCGCACGTCCATGCCCGCCATTTCCTCGGTGAGGGCATCCGCCAGGTTGAAGTTCTGAAGGTCGGTAAAGTTCGTCGCGGTGAGTTCGTTCTTGCTCATAGGTTTCTTCATCCTTTCTGTCAGCGGGCTTTGCGCACGCTGACGGTGGTCTTTTCAAAGACATGGACCAGCCCGTCCAGCCAGTCCGGGAGGGCATCCTGTTCCTCCATCTGCTCCTTCACGAAGGCGGAGAGGGAGTTGGCGTTGACGGTCTCGTACACCAGGCCGCCGTAGCCCTTGTCCCGCAGCGCCGCGTACAGTTCCGCCCTGCGCCCCGCCTGGGCGGACGCCCGGGTCTTGGTGGTCAGGCAGAAAAGCGTGCCCGCGCGGGTGAAGTTCTGGGTCTCCGTCTCGGCCATGAGGTCCGCGAGGTGAAAGTCAGCGTCGTCGATGTCCATATTAACCTGCTTGAGCTCGGCTTCCAGCGCGTCCTTGCGTTCGCGCAGGGCCTTGAGGGTGTCGGCCAGTTCAAAGAGTCTGTCTTGCATGGGCTTCTCCTTTCAGTTTGGAACCCTGTGGTCGCACGATCATAGGGTCATCCTCCCGCTTCCCCGCGAGCATGGTCTGTGCGGTTGCCCGTTCCAGCATCATCGTTGTCTCCTTTCACGCGTCGAAGGGATTGCGCCCGGCGCGGCAGTCATCCACCAGCGCCCGGGCCAGGTCGGCCTTATCCCGGAGTGCCCGGAGCACCCGCTCGTCCACGGTACTTTGCGCGACGAGGTGGATGTAGGTGCAGGGCCGGCGCTGGCCCACCCGATGGATGCGCGCCCGGGTCTGTTCGTAGTTGATCATGGAGTAGTCCAGTGAGTAGAAGATCATGGTGCTGGCGGCGGTGAGCGTGATGCCCAGCCCGGCCGTGGCAATCTGGCCAATGAACACGGTCACGTCCGGATCGTTCTGAAAAGCCGCCACCTGCGCGTCCCGATCCTTCACTTCGCCGGAAACCAGCGCGTACCGGATGCCGCGCCGCTCGAGCAGCTTCCTGATGGCGCGTATCTCCGGGATGAACCGGGCGATGATCACAAGCTTCTTGCCGTCCTGCTCCGCGCTTTCGATGATGTCGGTGAGCGCGTCCAGCTTGGCTGTGGAGACCTGTTCCGGGCGAATGGCGTCGTCGCCGCCGAGAAAGCCGCCCGTCAGCTGCGAGAGCCGCAGGAGCCGGGTCAGTACGTTGGTTACGGTCACTCCACCGCTCTTCAGTTCCGCATAGCTGTCTTTGGCAAGCTGGCGGTAGGTTCGCATGGCTGCGGGTTCCAGGTCCACGCGCTGAATGATGTCTGTGGTTTCCGGAAGGTCCAGGCATTCGGCCTTCGTTGCTCGGAACGCGATGAAATGCAGCCTTTCGGTGAACTCCGCCTCCATGGACTTCTTCATGACCGGCGTGTGGTTGCCGTATCCCGTCATGTCAAAGTAGCGGTTGCGGAACTGGTAGAAGCTCGGGCCGTACACGCGGGGGTCTACGAACTTGTACTGGCTGAACACGTCTAAGGGCTTATTGGTGATGACGGTGCCGGTGAGGAGCAAGCGGTACTTCGCCTTTGCGCCCAGCCGGTGCAGCGCTTTCGAAGCTG
>JARKQG010000028.1 GCA_029974035.1 Eubacteriales bacterium
GGTACTTGGCTGGACACGGCCCGGGAGAGTAGGTCGCCGCCGGATTCCACTAAGATGTTGGAGACCCTCAAAGTCTCCAACATCCCCTTATTCCTCAGTAGCTCAATGGCAGAGCATTCGGCTGTTAACCGAAGGGTTGTAGGTTCGAGCCCTACCTGAGGAGCCAGACAAGAACATGTTCAGTGTGTAGCAGCAGCGGACATGTTCTTTGTTTATCTTGCGATAAAGAATCGCTTCTCATAGGTGCTCCTCCACGGCCAATCTTCGCGCGGCAATCCATCTTCCGGGCGCTTTCTGCACAAAACCCTGCACAAATCATTCGTTTGACGCGGGGAATGTGAGGAGAGCGCCTATTTTTTCGCCAGCGGAAAGCACTTGGTCGGTCTGGCTGTGTACATAGCGGTTCATGGTGATTTTGATATCCCCGTGCCCCGCAATGGCCTGAATTGTCTTTGCGCCTACTCCGGCGCGGTCGAGCATGGTCAGATAGGTATGACGGAATACATGCGGCGTCGCGCCGTGCAGGTCAATTTGCTTTTCAATGCGCGTCATGCTGTTGCGAAACGTCTGCATGGAAATCGGTGCTTCTCCACCTGTGACATACCCACTTGAGCGAAGCGTAAAGAGCAATAGGCGCAGTTGTGGTAGGATTGGCACCGCCCGGTATCCGTTTTCCGATTTGGGCGTGGATACGTTGGGTTGATTGGATGTATATGTGACGGAACGCCTCACATGAATCAGCCCAGTGTCAAAGTCGATGTCCTCCCAACGCAGCCCCAGCACTTCCCCGCGCCGCATGCCGGTGAGCGTGAGCAGCGCCATGAGGCATATATCCTCTTGATCCTCCAGCGCGGGAATCTGACGGACGATTTCTTCAAGAATGTCTTTCGTCAGGGCGTTGCGAGCTTCCTTGGTGTTGGAGGGGTTGCATAGGCGCTTGCTGGAGGCTGGATTGGTCGAAATCAGGCCGTCTTCAACGGCGCTTTGAAGAATCTCACAAATGAGTACCTGCATGGTGTGCAGCGTATTCTTTGCCAAATGCTTGCGCTCATTCAAAAACGTCTGAATGTCGGCAGTTGTGATCCTGTCCAGCGGAATATCGCCCAACGCGGGATAGATATGACGCTTGAGGTTGCTTCTGTAGCCCGCCAGCGTTGTCGGCTTGAGTTTTTGCACCTTGTACAGCTTCAACCATTGTTCGGCATGTGCCTGAAAACTGGCACACTGAGAGACGGGTTCGGATTGGGTCTTGGGCTTGTGATTCCGAATCATATCCTCCAGACAGCCGTTTTCATACAGGATGCGCGAGATGTTGTAATGAAGCTCCTCTGAGGTCTTTCCGCTCGCCCACTTCACGATGGGGGAACCCTGGTCGTCATAACCGATGGTGACTCTTGCTCTGCGTAGTCTTTCCAATGTTGGCTCTCCTTCCAGATCACCAACATCCGGCTCATCTTGTGCGAGCATGCAGTTGTCAAGATACACCAGTGACCGGCTAATCCAGTCGGGCACCGCAAAGAGATTATAAAGAAAGCTCCGCTTCCGGTCAAGCACATTTTCGCTCACGGTAACTGTTTTCATCGTGTTTGCTCCGCTCTCAGTCTCAGGAAAATTGTAAGCTTAAAGTGCCGATTTGTCAAAAGCTACGAAATGCAGGTGGCTTTACAGTACAGTAGACCACATAAAAATATAAATATTGACTAAATTATCAGTAAAGTCAGAGGGAAATGTGCATTTAGAGTAGCGTGGACATTTACAGACAGTAATAGTAGTGCTATAATTTGGGAGGGAAGCATACAACAGGAGGATTATTATGAGCACTTGCAAGCTAACACTGTTCGTCCTTATTATCGTCGCTTTTCTATGCGCAGCATTTCCAGCGGCAGCTATAACGAATGAAGAAGCGGCGCAGAATGCGATTAAGCAGGCACTGAGGGTGTCCGGGGCGACGGATATTGTTATCTATGATGACGCTTCTTCGCTGCATACTGACGGGGTCAACACAATCGCTTATTACACCAAGGTTGCCTATTCAATCGACGGAACATCCAAGGTCTCGAATGCGACAGTCGTTATGGACGATAAGGAAAGCCAGTTGCGCCTTGTTTTTCTCTCGATTGATGCAAAACACTATGGTGATGTGAAAGAATCCGATTCGACACTTTCGCTTTCCATTGCAAAACGCGGGGACAAGAATGATACAGTAAAGACTATTCAGAAAATGCTGGTGCAGCTAGGTTTTCTTGATGGCACAGCTGATGGCGTTTATGGCGCGAGCACCGAAAAGGCAGTAAAAAAATTTCAAGCTGCCAACGGTCTTCCGGGGAATGGGGCAGTAATCCCATCCACATATGATATGCTGGTAAGCAGCGTAACGGCAATGACAGAAGAAGTTCCCCATTCCGTCAATGGAGAGTCTGATACATCAAATTCAACGGTTGTTACGGAAGATAGGGTACTGGGCCTCATTGAAGAAGATGGAAAATGGCATGTGGTCACTGTCAACCTGAAAAGTGGACAAAAAGTCAAGACCGGCGATTCCTATGTCTTTAAAAAATTAGGAGGTGTCTATATTGACCCGGAACTTGGCGTATGGTATGAAGGCCTTACGGATAAATATGGCCAGACAATTTGTGTATACGAAGATGACGAACTTGGGGTATATCTTCCCTTAGATGACGAAGCCAAAGCCTATCTTGAAAGGAGAGAAACTACAATTTACCACAGTAAATATCCTGAATACATGGACGCCAGAGGATATATCGCAAAGGGCGTCACGCTCTATTTTGAAGACGATGAGGATACGCTTACGCCCTTGATGAAAATAAAGGATATTGCGTACAACACGATCAAAGACGGGATAGCTTCTGGTTATCTTCTTAAGGTGGATGACTTGGAGCTAAAAAAGACCTATTGGCAGGATGGCGACTTTCTGCTCAATACCTATGCAAAAAATGCAGGGCATCCGCTGTGGTACATAAAAGTAAAAGATAAGAACCGGAGAAAAACTGAGGAAATAATCGACTATGAATTCAAGGGCTCTTGGCGATCCCTTCGTTCAGGCATTAAGGAAGGCGTCGCTGTTTACTTGGGAGAAGGTCAGAACAAGGTATATCAATTCGACGTCAAGAGCTATAATAAGCGCACGAACGAATTGTATGTCAAATACCCCGGTGGGAGTGTCGAGCTTAAGGACTATGATGCGCTTGTAAATGGAAGGGGGCTTTTTGTGCTTGACGAGAGAACCAAATGATACCGCTCTACATTTGGCGTTAGGCTAGATATGTTTGCAGGAGCACCGATTGGTTCCGGATTTCCTAATCATCGTTTTTACCCGGTATTTCATGACCGCAGGTCTGAAACAAAGGACGTTGATACCAGATTTCGCGAATAAGCCTGTGTGAGAAAGTCGCACAGGCTTTTTCTACTAAGCAATTATTATAGTTACCTATCCGGAGAGTGTCGAATAAAGCACTATACTTTTATTCCCTGATGTGGGAATCTCTCTTGATTCTTATACAAATCTGTTTAAGGGTGGGGGTCGCTAAATATGTAGTTTCGATGGGATTTGACAATGATGTGGTTATGGTGTATCGTGATATGAGACTTGTCAAAACGGAGGGAGCCAATGAAAAAAGTATATGCGTATCTACGAGTGAAACCCACTGCTATTTTAACCAGAGTGAATTATTTGACTTTGAAGCGAAGGATGATCCGTGATTACTGCAATACGCAAAACCTTGAGCTTGTACAAACTTTTGAAGACAGCGGTTCCAATCCTGTTATCTCTCGCAAAGGACTTCTAAATCTTCTCGCTGCGCTTGGCACAGGGAACAGCGTGGTTGTCACTCACACAAACCAGCTTTGGGAAGATGATACGGCGCATGTCTTGGTTGCGTATCAGCTTAGAAAGGCTCACTCAGAGATTATCAGTATTGAAGAACCCTCGTATTCGCTCTACAATGACTTCTCCGCCGCTTTTTCTGCGATGGATATGGATGGGCTATTAAAGCTTCATGAAAAGCTCTCAACGGGCCTGAGGCTTTCCAGAGGGCGCATCTTGAAGGCCGCGCGGGGAGAGCGAAGCTGTGGCGCAGCGCCTTTCGGGTACAAATGGATGGAGGGAAAAGTTGAAGTCGATCCAGACGCCGAAACTGTGGTTCGGGATATTTTTGAAGGCTACTTGCAGTGCGGGAGCATTGGGAAGCTCAAGCGATACCTGGATGAAAGCGAGATCACTACGCTAAAGGGCAATAGTTTTTCAAAGGAAGGACTTAGGATCATCCTTTCCAACGGATTCTATGCCGGATTCGCCAGAGACGGCGAAGATGCTCTTGATTCGCATGAGGCCATTGTGAGCGTGAGGACTTTTCAAGCCGCCAAAGCTCTGCTATGCGCCAACCGCCGCAACCAGCACAACTGAAAAACCACTTCCGAACTACTGGATGGAGATTCAATAAGCACAAAACAACTCTTATAGTTTATGTGAGATAAACAGGGAGTTGTTTTATTATGGCGCGTGGGAAATCCTCCGGACATATTGACAGGCCGCGCGGCAGGGCCTTTGTAAGGCCACTCAAGCCGGGCGAGAAAGCGCAGAAGGCTAAAAATCAGGGGCATGAACCGCTTGCTCCGTGTGATTCGGATACGTTTGAGATTGACTATGCCCACTTAGGGCAGCGCCTCCGCGATGAACGGATGCGAATTCACAGGACACAGGAGGAAATCGCGGAAGCGGTAGGCATTACTCCGGCGTTTCTGGGCCATATTGAACGAGGGGAGCGCAGCCTTTCACTGGATAAGCTCATTCGACTTTGCCATCTGTATGGCGTTACGATTGATTATCTGCTCTCAGGCACTTTGCCGCTCGATTCTGGCACCATTGGAAGGCAGATTGATGAGATGCTGAGCGACAAAACCAGTCAACAAAAAACCGCGTTCATGGACATCATGAAAGCGGTCATTAGAAACCTCTGAACATGGTGCGGTTGCGCAAAGGGCTTGCTGATCCGCTCCGTTTTTCAATAATTCGGCGCTTGGGGTCGTAGCAATAACCGTCGTTCCAGAAGTCTTTCAGGAGCACTTGTTGCGCGATCCCCAGCTTTTGCGCGAACAGTTCCATGCTCATTCTGGTTCTGTTGTAATACTTCGCTCTGTCCTCCGGCAGTTTGTCGTACCATACGTCCAGTTTCATGAAATACCTCCTTCCATATCGCGGTATGCTCATTTTGGCACAAACACACAGGCTTGTCAAGATACCCTTAGGGTACTGAACTGCATGCTGCACAAGAATGAACCAAATGCCGGTGCGCAATAAATTGTAGCGATAGCTGATGCAACCAAAATTCTTGGGCTGTTAACCGAAGGGTTGTAAGTTCGAGTCTTACCTGAGGAGCCACGTATTTTACAACCTTCTTCGGAAGGTTCAGGGCATCAAAAAACAGCCACATTCCAAGGGAACTGAAGAGTGGATGTTTGTTGATGGTCTGAGGCCCGCCGCCTGCGGCGGGCCTCTTTGCGTATCTGCGATTGCGCTCTGAAACACCGGCCGCTGGCGCTTTTGTCGAGCTTTCGCGCGATCGCGCGCCGGCGCTGCGGCGCCGCGGGGATAAAACCCCTCGGGAGGTTGCCGTTTGATCATGCATATGGTATTGTATTTGAATGGCGGGCGGCTTCCACGGCGGAAAGAAAGCGCCCGCGCAGGATGTCCTTGCGGTACCCGGCGCGAAAACCGCCTCTCCAACCGAAAGGATTGCGGATATGAAGCGAAACGCCCTGATCATGGCGGTCGTCACGACATTTCTGTGGGCGGGCTCGTACATCCTGAACAAGCTGGCGTTTCAGGGCGGCATCGGGCCTTTGACCCTTTCGGGCCTGCGGTACCTCCTGGCGTCTCTCCTTTTGTTCTGCCTGGGGGTGGGCCGGAAGAAAAAGGAGGGCCCCGCCGTATCTTTCTGGCTGATCGTACTGCTCGGCCTGCTCGGATACGCCGTCGCCCAGGGGTTGCAGTATGTCGGACAGTCCTACCTGACGCCGACGCAGTCCTCCATGTTCCTCAGCGTCGGGAACACGATCTTTGTGATGCTGGTGGACAGGGTATGGCTTCGGGAGAATCAGACCGGGGGAGACCTTGTGAAAATGCTGCTTTTGGTAGCGGGCATTATACTGTACAGCGCTCCATGGGACTCCGGAGCGGTTTCAATCCCCGGGTTGGTTTTCATGCTTCTCTCCTCCGTGGGATACGCGCTCAATATGACGCTCAACCGCCGCCTTCTGACCACAATGCGGATTGACGCCAGGACCCTGGTCGCCCGGCCGATGTTTGTGGGGGCGGTGGTGCTGCTGTCGGCGGGCCTTCTGGTCGAAGGCATGCCCGTGGTGACCGGAAAACTGCTGATTGTTTTGGCATATTTAGGCGGCATCAGCGGAGCCCTGGGGTTTTATCTGTGGACCAGGAGCCAAGCCGCCCTGACGGCCTTTGAAAGCAGCGGCATCAACAATCTGCTGCTCGTCGAGATCGCGCTGCTGGACCATGTCGTTTTCGGGCGCTCGTTCAGCGCCTTGCAGATCGTTGCCATCTTCGTCGTGTTTGGGGCCGTGGTTTCGATTCAGGGCGAGCGAAAGCCGCGGGGATGAGCGCGCCGTCCGGAGATCCGAGGGCCGCGTCGGGCCGGGCATGAATGCAGGCTGCATCCCCATCCGACAGAAAATGACGGTAGTATGGTCTGTGGAACGATGCGGGGGAGGGAACACTCGAATGAAGAAAACGCTGGGATTCGCGCTCGCATGCCTGCTGTGCCTGGAAATGGCCTGGCCCGCCCTGGCCCAAGCGGGGGAGGGGATTGCACTTTCCGATGCCGTGCTGGAACAGAAGGTGCGGGAGGCCATCGCTAAGCCCGAGGGGCCCATCACCCCGGAGGATGCCGCCGCGCTGACATGGCTGGACGCCGGGGTCCTGCCGGACGCGCCGGAGGATGTCAAGATTAAGAGCCTGGATGGCCTGGAAGCCTTCGTCAACCTGGAGGGGTTGTACCTCTCCTTCAACGCCATCCACGACATCGCCCCTCTCGCAAAACTGTCCCGCCTGCGGGGGTTGTGGCTGGACGGCAACCCCATTGACGACCTGAGCCCCCTGGGGGCGCTCACCGGCCTTGACAACCTGGCCTTTGACGGCGGGTTTCGGGACCTGCCCTTTCTGGAGCGTTTGACGGAACTGACGGAGCTGAACATCGGCGCCTGCCGGACGCTGCCGCGGGAACTGGCGGAGATGAAAAAGCTGATCGTCTTCAAGGCCCCGGGCGGCGAACTGGCCGACATCGGCCTTCTGGCGCAGATATCCGGCCTGACCGCCGTGGACGTGAGCTGGAACCTGGTGTCTGATCTGGAGCCCCTGCGGAACCTTCCGCTGACGGAGCTGTACATCGCGGGGAACCCCGTCCGGGATTACGGCCCCATCCGGGGCATCCTGCCCAACCTCGTGGGGCAGGATTTTGACGCGCTGAGCGTTCTGGCGCTCGACATCCCCGAGGAGCCGCTTCCCATTGGCGACGAAAACCTGGAACGGGCGCTGCGGGCGGCCCTGGGCATTGCCGATCGGCCCATCACCCTGCGGGACGCCTATGCCGTGCGGAAGCTGGAGCTGAACCGGCGGGAGGATTCCGCCGGGCCCATCACCGATATTTCCGCGCTCAGCGACTTTGTCAACCTGACCTCTCTCAACCTGGAGGGCCAGCAGGTGACCGATCTTGCGCCGCTGGCAGGTCTGACCGGGCTGGAGTGGCTCAATCTCCGCAACAACTGCGTCCGCGACCTTACGCCCCTCGCGGGCCTGACATCGCTGATCAGCCTCTTTTTGGAGAGCAATCCCATCGACGGCCTCTCGCCGCTGTCGGGACTCACATCATTGCGCACCCTCTATATGGACCGGCAGGGCAATGACCAGTCCCCGCTGGAGGGCCTGATGCCGGCCCTGGAGGACACCAATCTGATGCGGGTTCCGGCGGATGTCCCCGACGAACCGATCACCGTTTCCGATCCCGCGCTGGAAGCCATCCTGCGCATGGCCACCGGGGTGCGGGACAGGCCCATCACCCGCCGGGACGCCTACCGGATCACGGAGCTGCAGCTGGGATTTGAAAAAATGTGGCAGTCCGTCGGCGATCTTTCCGGCCTGGGCGCCTTTGTGAACCTGGAGCGGCTGATGATCTTCGGCTCCGGGGTCGGCGACCTTTCCCCGCTGGCGGCCCTGCCTGGGCTTCGGGTGCTGGCGGTGGACGATTCGCCGGTGAGCGACCTCACCCCGCTTTCGGGCATGAAGGGGCTTTTGCAGCTGGAGCTGAGCGGCGATCAGATCGCGGATGTTTCCCCGCTTCAAGGGCTCGTCCAGCTGGAGTACCTGGATTTGTCCCGCAACCGGATCGCGGACTTCAGCCCGCTGTACGGCCTCGAGAATCTCAGCGTTCTCAGAATCAGCCAGAACCTGACCGACGACGCCAGCGGCTTCAGGGACATCGCCCGGGGCTTGAAGGACCGGGACTTTGACCCCGACAAGCCCATGGAAACCGCCCGGGCGGAAGCGGAGGGCGGCCCTGACAAGGCCGGGCTGCGCGCGCCTGAAGATCCCGACAAGGCCATTCAATTTGCCGACAAGGTGCTGGAAAAGCGGATCCGGGAGGTCATGGGCAAGCCCGAAGGGCCCATCACCGCCGGGGACGCGGCGGCGGTGACGGAGCTTTATATCGGCAACGAGTGGCAGGAAGAGTTCCCCAAGGGCACCCAGATCGCGAAGCTGGGCGGCATCGAGTACTTCATCAACCTGCAAAGGCTGGACATCGCCTTCCACAAAATCAAGGACCTGGGCAAGCTGTCCGGGCTGACGCAGCTGCGGTACCTGCGGGCCTTCGGCAACGCCATTCAGGACCTGAAGCCCCTGTCCGGGCTGACCAGCCTGACCAGCCTGAACGTGGGCGGCAACAAGATCAAATCCGTGAAGCCCCTGAGCGGCCTCGAAAACCTGACGGAGCTGATGCTCGACCCAAACCCCGTCAAGGATCTCTCCCCCCTGGCGGAGATCTACCCCCGGCTTTCCGAAAAGGATTTTGAAATGAATTAGCCCGGAGGTCGCGCGGTCCCTTGCCTCCCGGCTCCAAAGGAGTATAATGTGGTTGTGACGCATCTTGCCGGGACCGCATTGTTTAAGGAGACAAGGGACATGGCGCAGCCCCCGCCGGACGGCCAAACCACCCTCAGCTTCCAGCAAAGGCTTCTGGAGGCCCCGAGTTTTGACGCTTTTTTGGCGGACAATGCTCCCTGGATGGGCACGCCGCGGCTTTGCTATACCCTGGCGGAGCTGTGCCGGGAAAAGGGCCGCACGGCGGGGCAGGTGATCCGCCGGGCCGATCTGGCCCGAACCTATGGGCACCAGATCTTCAACGGCACCCGAAGGCCCTCCCGGGATAAGCTGATCCAGATCTGTTTTGGGCTGGGGCTTGATGTGGAGGAGGCTCAGGCGCTGCTGAAGAAGGCGGAGAAAAGCCCTCTCTATCCCAAGCTTCTGCGGGACGCGGCCGTCATGCGCTGCCTGCACGACGGGAAAACCGTGCAGCAGGCCCAGGAACTGCTGGACAGGTTGGGGCTTACGCTGCTCGGCGAAGGAGAATCCCATGAATGAAGCCGTGAATGACGCCCTCGCGGAGAGCCTCTGGGCGTCATGCGGCGCCGGGCGCTATCCGGAAGAATTCCTGCGGGAGTATGAGCCCTTTGAATGCCTCGCCCACGGCGAAGGCCGCGAAACCCTCCTGGTGAAGCACCGGGCGACGGGCCTGTTTTACGTGGCCAAATGCGGCCGGAAGGATGCCGCCCGCGCCCCGGAGGGGGCAATCCTCAGCGCCCTGAACCATCCCGGCCTGCCCCGGTTTGTGGGGGAATACGAGGACGGAGAGCATTGGTGCCTGGTCCGGGAATACGTGGAGGGCACGCCGCTGGACCGGTATGCGGCCCGGATGCGGCCCGACCCGGTGAAGGCCGTCGGGTTGGCCGTTTCCCTGTGCGATATCCTCATCCATCTCCACGGGCAGACGCCCCCGGTGATCCACCGGGACATCAAGCCCGGCAACCTGATCGTGGACCGGCAGGGCGCGCTGTGCCTGATCGACTTTGGCATCTCCCGGGTGTATGATCCGGACAAGGCGGAGGACACCGTGGCCTGCGGCACCCGATACTTTTCCGCCCCGGAGCAATACGGCTATGCCCAGACGGATGCCAGGGCGGACGTGTTTTCGCTGGGCATTTTGCTGGGCTGGCTGCTCACCGGCGCCTGTAGCCGGGAGACGATCCTGCCCCGGATCGCCAATCGCCGCCTGGGCCGGATCGTTGAAAAATGTACGGCCTTTGCCCCGGACGACCGATATTCCTCGGCGGCCGGGGTTCGCGCCGATCTGTTGGCCCTCGACGGGCGTCGGCGCCGGCGCGCCGCCATGTGGGGCGGTGCCGTCCTGGCGTGCCTTTTTTGCCTCGCCGCCGGATTTGCGCTGGGCCGGCACGCGGAGAGGACCGGGGCCCTTGGCGGCGCCGGCACCGTGACATTCCGGGAGCCGCTGGTGGAGCGGGCGGTGCGCCTGGCCCTGGGCCTGGGGGAGGGGGAGGCCGTCCGGGAAAGCGACCTGCGGAGCGTGACGGAGCTTTATGTCTGCGGCGACCGCGCGCTGGCGGACGGGGAAAGTTACAGCGACCTGTGCCGCCGGGTGGCGTCAAAGGAGACCCCGTGGAGAAACGGGGGCATAACCTCGCTGTCCGACATCGCGGGGATGGAGAACCTGACCACCCTGTCCATCGCCTTTCAGGACATCGCGGACCTTGAGCCCCTCCGGGGGCTCTCCGCGCTGCGAAGCCTGGACCTGCGGCACAATCCGGTTTCGGACATTGGGCCCCTGGGCCGCCTGCCCCGGCTATCGGAGGTATGCCTGTTCGGCACCCGGGTGTCGGATCTGTCCCCACTGGCCGGATGTCCGGTGCTGCGGCAGATTGACGCGGGGGGAAGCCTGGTGAGCGATCTTCAGTCCCTTCAGGGGCTGTCCGGGCTCAGGAGCCTGCTGCTGAGCAAGGCGCCCCTGCGCACCCTCCGGGGCGTCGGGGCGCTCGCCGCTCTGGAGCGGCTCCGCCTGTCGGAGGTGACGGACGGGGATCTGAGCCCCCTGATGGGGCACCCCGCGCTCAAAGAGGTGGAACTGGCCGAGGCCCAGAGGCAAACCGCCCGGGCGCAGCTGGGGCAGGCATCCTTTCAAATCGCATACCGCCCGGAATGAGGGGCACGGCGCCGGGCGTTTTTCCATGGGCGCGCCTCAGGAAACGCCCTGGCCCCGGGACTGAATGCCCAGGTAGTGCATCACGTGGGGCAGCGCCGCGCCCGCGGCGATGGGGATCTTGGCGGTGGCGCCAATGCGGATGAAGCGGCGGTCGGTGGGGAAGGCCGTGCGGGCCGACACCAGCCGGTGGAGCCGGTCGATGTCCTCCGCCGCCAGATAGTGGCCCAGAATGCCGCCCAGGATCACGTCATAGTCCATCATCATGTGCAGGTTGTCGATGGCGGTGGCCAGGTATTTCAGGTATTCGTCCCAGCGGGCCACCTCGTCCGCGCTGCCGGCGCGCAGCGCGGCAAAGAACTTTTCCACCGGCTCACCCGGCATCAGAAGCGCGTTCAGCGTGCAGTAGGTGTCCACGCAGCCCTGCTTTCCGCAGTAGCAGGGCCGCCCGCCAGGCACGATGGTCATGTGTTCGAAAACGCCGCTCTTCAGCTCGTTTCCCTTCAGAAACTTTCCGCCGATGATCAGCGCGCCGCTCATGTTGTAGCGGATGTGCACGAAGATCGCGTTGACGATGTCCGGCGAAAACCACAATTCCACCGTCGCGGCGGCCTCGCCGTCGTGGGCCAGGCCGCAGGGGTAGCTCAGGTAGGGCTTGAACTGCTCGATGGACATGCCGGTGCAGTTGAGGATCTTGCCGTAGGTGACGGTTTCCCCGTCCGAGGAAATCAGGCCCTGCAACACGATGTTGACGCCCAGCACCCGGGCGGGTTCCACCGGCAGGCGGTCGATGAACCGGTTGACCGCCTCGCACACGGCGTGCACGTAGCCGGGCGTATTGGAAAAGGGCAGCATCCGCATTTCGGTATGGATGATCTCGCCGTAGAGGTCGATGGCGACAATTTCAAAGCTCTCCCGGAGCAGCTCCACGCCCACGGCCACGTGGGAGCGCGGCAGAAACACCAGCGCCTCAGCCTTGCGCCCGCCGGTGGATTCGAAGCTGCCCTTCTGGGCGATCACGCCCTGGTCCATCAGCTCGCGTACAATCTGGCTGACGGTCGGCCGGCTCAGCCCCAGCCCGCTGGCAATCTCCAGCTTCGAGGTCTTCCGGCGCCCATAGATGAACTCCAGAACGTTCTTCGTGTTGGCCTTTTTCAGCTCCGCCGTGGTTGCTTTCTGCAAGAAGATCCACCCTCTGTTGCATGCCTTCCGCCCTGCCCCGGGCGCATTCCATCCGCGCTGATACCCAGTATAGCACAGCCCAACGCGGCGCGCAAACACTTTAATCAGAATCAATATTTAGTAAAATATATCCAATACCATCCGATAAAAATTGAATTGTAATAGATATTGACAAAAGTATCGATATGCCGTACTCTTATGGCAAAGATGTTTTCAAAAGAAACAGATTATTTCGATAAATTCAGTTTATTAGAGCGCATTGCCTATAATTATTCTGTAAATTAGCGCATAAAGATGGAATAAGAAAATCAAGGGCCCGAGACGCCCTGCCGTCGCGCCAAATCGGAATCCGTACAAAAATATCGATTAGAATATGAACATTTTGTAAAGTGTAATGCTGGAAAGCGCCGGAGCACAGCCAATCCAGACCGGAGACAGGGGGGGAATCGTCCGTCCGGCAGCTGACGCCCGGTTGCAGGCCCGCATGCAATCAGACGAGGAGGTTCGTTCATGAAGAAGTGTTTCGCGCTGGTTCTGGCCCTGACTTTGATGGCGACCATGTTTGTTGGCGTCGCGTCGGCCGAGAGTTCCGCGATTGACTGGAAGGCCTTCGCCGGCACCAAAATCCAGGTGATGTTCAACCAGCACAACTACCAGAAGGCGATCACCGACTACGGCAAGCTGGACGAATTCAAAGAGCTGACGGGCATCGAGGTGGAGTACTCGGTCACGCCCGAGGAGAACTACTTCGACAAGCTGAACATCGCGCTTTCCTCCAAGAGCGGCGAGCCGGACATCTTCATGACCGGCGCGTATCAGGTTTGGGAGTACGCCTCCGCCGGCTACATGGAGCCGCTGGAAGGCTACATCAACGATCCGGCCCAGACCGAAGCCAGCTACGACTTCGCGGACTTCTATCCCGGCGTCGTGGGCACCCTGGCGTGGGACTGCGTGCCCGGCCATCCGGTGGGCTCCGGCTCCCAGTGGGCGCTGCCGATGGGCTACGAGCTCAACAACATCGCCTACAACAAGAAGTACTTTGACGAGAAGGGCATCAAGCTGCCCGCCACCACCAGCGAACTGCTGGAGGCATCCAAGGCCCTCAAGGAATGGAACGGCACCGGCTCCTACGGCATCGCGGTGCGCGGCACCCGCAACTGGGCCACCATTCACCCGGGCTACATGACGCTGTTCTCCACCTGGGGCGCCAAGGACTTCGCCATCGAGGAC
This sequence comes from Eubacteriales bacterium, assembly GCA_029974035.1. The sequence goes on from JARKQG010000028.1 coordinate 13,713, forward strand.
GGCCGCCTGGTGTGCAAGCTGGACTCTGAAGAAGCCATCGCCATGACGGACTACTGGGTCAAGCTGATCGTGGAAGGCTCCTCGCCCCAGTGGGCCACCTTCACCTGGTACGAGGCGGGCGCGCACCTGGGCGCGGGCGTGGCGGCAATGCTGTATGACGCCACCTGCAACGGCTACTTCCAGAACTATCCGGAAGGCGCCTCCGCCGAGAGCGGCAACCTGGGCTGGTACGCCGGCGTGGTGCCGGACGACTCCGGGCTGACCGAGAAGGACATCAAGTCCAACGTGTGGGTCTGGTCCATGGGCATGAACGCCAACTCCGACAACAAGGGCGCGGCGTGGCTGTTCCTGCAGTACTTCACCAGCCCCGAGTACATGCTCTTCTCCGGCACGGACGGCGCCTGCGCGGACAGCCCGCGCAAGTCCGTGGCCGAATCCGACGCCTACAAGTCCGTTGTGGGCAAGTCCTACGGCTACCTCGAGGCGCTGGACGTGCTGCTGCCCAACGCCACCATCCAGTTTACGCCGCAGCCCTACTTCTTCGAGACCACGACCGAGTGGGCCGCCACGCTGCAGGATCTGGTGGAGCAGTACCGGACCACCGGCTCCTGTGACACCGCCGGCGCCATGAAGGCGCTGAAAGAGAAGCTCGACATCGCGGTGGAAGACCTCGTCGTCGGCTGATCGCGCGACACGTTTGGGCGGGGGTTCGGGGCGCACCGCTCCGGACCTCCGCGCCCCGGCGCTTCAAGGCATCAGGAGGGAGTTGAATCCACTTGGTCACCCAGAAAGCCTCCGGCGCCCCGAAAGGCGCGCCGCAAGCCGATCTGAACACGGTCCCGTTCAAGACGCGCATCAGGCCCTACCTGATCGTCGCCCCGGCGCTGCTGATCACGATCGGCATTCTGATCCCCTTCGCGATGGCGATCTACTTTTCGCTGACGGGCTACACCTTCCGCAACCCCAACGCCACCTTCATCGGCTTCCGAAACTGGATTCGCATGTTCCAGGACAGCCAGTTCTGGAACGGCGTATGGGTTACGCTCCGGTACGCATTCTGGTCCACGCTGGTGGAAATGCTCCTGGGCCTTGGCATCGCGATGCTGCTGGGCGGCATCAACAACCGGTTTTCCCGCATCCTGCGCGTGGCGCTGATCTTTCCGCTGATGGTCGCGCCGGTCATCGGCACGATCATCTGGCAATTGATGCTGTCCTCCTCGGTGGGCATCATCGAAAAGTTCCTGAACCTGTTTGGCCTGTACGGCATGCAGTGGGGGGCCTCGCAGAAGACCGCCATGATGACCGTCGTGATGATCGACGTCTGGGTCAACTGCCCGTTTGTGATCATTCTGATTCTGGCCGGCATCCAGTCGCTGCCCAAATCCCCGTTTGAATCGGCCAAGATCGACGGCGGCAGCGCCTGGTTCAACTTTAAAACGCTGACGCTCCCAATGCTCAAGCCCTGCATCCTGATCGCGCTCCTGTTTCGGCTGATGGCCGCGCTGCAGGAGTTCGGCATTATCTTCGCCCTCACCAAGGGCGGCCCCGGCGACACACTGATGAGCCTCTCGGTCACCGCCTACACCCGGGGCTACATGTATCAGAAGTTCTCCGGCGCGCTGCCCTTCATCCTGGTATTGTGGTTCATCGTCAACATCGCGGCCACCTACATCGTCAAGGCGTGGCGCAGGTCGCAGTATCAGGCCACCGGCAGGGAAATGGAAGAGGCGCCCAAAAAGCGCGGGCTCGCGCGGGCGCGGAAAGGAGCGGACGCATGACGGCTCAACGCAGACTCAGCGCAATCCTCAAAAACGGCGGCCTGGCGCTGTACGCGGTCTTCGCGCTGTTCCCGCTTTTCTGGATGGTGCTGCTCACCTTCAAGTCCGACGCGGAGATGCTGACCACCACCTTCGTGTTCACCCCGACCCTCATCAACTACGAGGAAGTGTTCCTCAAAACCGACTACTTCCGCTACATCCGGGACTCCATCTTCGTATCGGGCGGCGCGGTGATCGTGTCCGTGCTGGCGGGCGTGCCCGCGGCCTACGCCTTTGCCCGCTACAGCTTCAAAAAGAAAGAGGACATTGCCTTCCAGATTCTGTCGTTCAAGTTCGCGCCGGAGATTCTGGTGGTGCTGCCGCTGTACATGATCTATCAGAAGCTGGGCCTTTATGACACCTACCTGGGGCTGATCTGGGTGTACCAACTGATCTCCATGCCCCTCATTATCTGGGTGGTGCGCGGCTACTTTGAGGACATTTCCGTGGAAATTGAGCACGCCGCCCAGGTGGACGGCTATTCCTGGTGGCAGATCTTCCTCAAGATTCTGCTGCCGCTGATCAAGCCGGGCCTGGTGGCGTCGGCGCTATTGTGCTTCATCTTTTCGTGGAACAGCTTCACCTTCCCGCTGCTGCTGGCGGGCATGCAGGTGGAGCCCATCACGGTGGCGGCCACCAAGTACCTGGCCCAGTCCACCGTGCACTACGGGCAGATGGCGGTGGCGGCCACCTTCTCGGCGCTGCCGGCGATCATCTTCGCGATCATCATTCAGAAGCACCTGGTGCGCGGCCTGAGCTTCGGCGCCGTGAAGGGTTAGGTGGGGCGGATGGCAAAGATTGAGCTGAGCAAAATCACCAAGCGGTTTGGGAAGGTCACGGCGCTGGACGATGTGACGCTGACCATCGAGGACAAGGAATTTTTCGTGCTGTTCGGGCCCGCGGGCGCGGGCAAGACCACCATCCTCAACAACATCGCCGGCATTCAGGTGCCCACCGAGGGCGTGGTCAAAATTGGCGGCAGCGTGGTCAACCAGATGGACCCGGCCGAGCGCAACGTGGCCATGGTGTTTGAAAACTACGCGCTCTACCCCCACATGACCGTGTACGACAACATCGCCTCCCCGATGCGCTCGCCCCGGTACAGAAAGGACGAGGCCTACATCAAGGAGGCCGTGCACCGCGTCGCCAAGCTGATGAAGATCGACATGCTGCTGGAGCGGCTGCCCAGCCAGCTCTCAAACGGCCAGCGGCAGCGCGTGGCCCTGGGCCGGGCGCTGGTGCGCGAGCCCAACGTGTTTCTGATGGACGAGCCGCTGGCCCACCTGGACGCCAAGCTGCGCAACCTGATGCGCAGCGAGCTCAAGGAGATGCAGCACAACTTTCAGACCACTTCCATCTACGTGACCCACGACTTCATGGAGGCCATGAGCCTGGGCGACCGCATCGGCATCATCAACCGGGGCAAAATCGTGCAGGTGGGCACCGGCGACGAGGTCTACTACATGCCGGCCAACGAATTTGTCGCCCAGCTGATGGGCGACCCGGAGATCAACCTGCTGGAGTGTGACCTGACAAAGTGCGGCGACGGCTACGCCCTCACCTGGGCGGAGGCCGCCCACCAGCCCTTCGAGCTGCCCCCGGACGAGGCGCTCTACCGCCGCTTTGACGCCCTCGAGCGCACGGGCGTGCACCTGGGCCTCAGGCCACAGAACGTCCACTACCACTTCGAGCCGGTGGAGGGCGCCGTGCGCGGCACCGTCTACAGCTTTGAAACCATCGGCAACAAGTCCGTGCTGATCGCCGCCGTCGGCCGGGCCCAGCTGCGCATGATCGCGCCCAATGGGCTCAAGGTCCGGCTGGACCAGGACGTCTACGTCACCTTTGAGATCGGCCGGGCCATGTTCTTCGACGCCGAGACGACGAACTACATCGGCCGCTACGACGAAGCATCCGTGCGCGAAATGGCCGCGCAGCGGGCAAAGGAGGCGTGACGGATGGCCAAGCTGACGCTGAGAAACCTTTATAAGCGCTACGACAACAGCGGGAAGAAGCGGCGCACCGTCAATAGTTACGCCGTGGACAACCTGACGCTCGAGTGTCAGGACGGCGAGTTCATCGCTGTCCTGGGCCCGTCGGGCTGCGGCAAGACCACGACGCTTCGGATGATCGCGGGCCTCGAGGACATCACCAACGGGGAAATCTTTATCGGCGACCGCCTGGTCAATAAAGTGCAGCCCAAGGACCGCCGCATTGGCCTGGCCTTTGAGGACTACGCGCTGTACCCGCCGCTGACCGTGTACGACAACATCGCCTTCAACCTCCGGGCCAAGGGCCTGCCCAAGGTGGAAATCGACCAGCGCGTGCGGGAGATTGCCTCGCTGCTCAAGGTGGAGGACCTGCTGGAGATGATGCCGGTCAAGCTCTCCGGCGGGCAGAAGCAGCGGGTCAACATCGCCCGCGCCATCGTGCGGCGGCCGGAGCTTCTTTTGATGGACGAGCCGCTGTCCCACCTGGACGGCAAGATGCGCCAGGCGATGCGCACCGAGATCAAGCGGCTGCACAACGAAATCCTGTGCACCAGCGTGTACGTGACCCACGACCAGCTGGAGGCCATGAGCCTGGCGGACCGGATCGCCATCATGGACCTGGGCGTACTGCAGCAGTTCGGCACGCCCATCGAGGTGTACGACGACCCCGCCAACGAATTTGTGGCCGCCTTCATCGGCGAGCCGCCGATGAACATCCTCCGGACGAAGATCGCGAAGCACGACGGCGACTTCTACTTCACCTTCGAGGGCAGCGATCTGCGCATCCTGGTGCCGCGCCGCTACTACGACAAGGTGCACGACGGCTTTGTGGTCAAAATGGGCGTGCGGCCCATGGATCTTTTGATTGGCGGCGGGGATTCCAAGGGCACGCCGGAGCGGGTGGCCATGTACGAGAACCTGGGCGACGAGGGCCGCGTGGGCGTGCGCGTGGGCGAAAACCTTCTGATGCTGATTCTGACCGATGAGCGGCGCTTCAGCCGGGGCGACATCGTTCGGCTGGAGGTCAGCGGAGATAAGACCCACCTGTTCGACGTGGAAACCGGGGAGCGCATCCGGGCGGCCCAGTAGCCCCGCGGCGGGGACGGGCCGATGCCATGGGCCGCGCACCGGCGCGGCGGAATAAGAATTTGGAGGCGATTGTGATGGAACTTCCGAAGACCATGCGGGCGCTGGTGGCCTACGCGCCGGGCGACTACAGGCTGGTGAACGACTTCCCGGTGCCGCGCGCCACCGGCAAGGATCTGATCGTCAAGGTGGAGGGCTGCGGCGTATGCGCCGGCGACATCAAGGCCTACCATGGCGCGCCCTCCTTCTGGGGCGGCGACGGCTCCCCCGCCTATATCAAGGCGCCGGTGATCCCCGGCCACGAGTTCTGCGGCACGGTGGTCGAGGTGGGCCCCGGCATGGAGGGCTTCGAGGTGGGCGACCACGTGGTGTCCGAACAAATCGTTCCCTGCTGGGAATGCAAATTCTGCAAGACCGGCCGCTACTGGATGTGCCAGAAGCACGACCTCTACGGCTTCCAGAACAACGTCAACGGCGGTATGGCGGAGTACATGCGCTTCCCGCCGGAGGCCATCGTCTACAAGATCCCGAAGGACATGCCCGTCGAGCAGGCGCTTCTCATCGAGCCCTTCGCCTGCTCCAAGCACTGCGTGGACCGGGCGCAGATCACCAATGAGGACTTCGTGGTGCTCTCCGGCGCGGGCACGCTGGGGCTGGGCATGGTGGGCGCCATTAAAAAGCGCAACCCCGCCAAGTTCATCGTGCTGGACATGAACGACGTGCGCCTTGAAAAGGCCAAGGCCTTCGGCGCCGACATCGCGATGAACCCCGGCAGGGAGGACGTGGTGGGGAAAATCGTGGAAATGACGGGCGGATACGGCTGCGACATCTACATCGAGGCCACGGGGCACCCCGCCAGCGTCAAGCAGGGGCTGGAAATGATCCGCAAGATGGGCCGCTTCGTGGAATTCTCCGTGTTCAAGGACCTGGTGACGGTGGACTGGTCCATCATCTCCGACCGCAAGGAGCTGGACCTTCTGGGCGCGCACCTGTCCCCCTATTCCTACGATTGGGTCATCCGGTGGATCTCGGACGGCAGCCTGCCCACCGAGGGCGTGGTTTCCCACAAGTTCCCCCTCGAGGACTGGCAGGCCGCCTTTGAATACGCCGCCACCGGCAAGGACGATGCCTTCAAGGTGGCGCTGATCCCCGACATGAAGAAGGGCTAAGATACCATGGAGAGAATTGCGATCGGCTGTGACGAGGCGGCGTGCGCGTTTCGCGATGCCGTCAAGGCGATGCTTGAAAAAAAGGGCTACGAGGTGGAGGACTTCGGCACCTTTGACGACAGGCCCGTGCTCTACCCGGACATCGCGGTGGCGGTGGCCGAAGCGGTGGCGCGGGGGGACTTTTCGCGGGGCATTCTGATCTGCGGCACGGGCATCGGCATGGCGATCTCCGCCAACAAGGTGCCGGGCATCCGGGCGGCGGTGTGCCACGACCCGTTCTCCACCGCGCGGTCGAGAAAGTCCAACGACGCGCAGATCATGTGCATGGGCGCGCGCATCATCGCGCCGCAGCTGGGGTGTATGCTGGTGGAGGAGTGGCTCTCCTGCAATTTTGAGGGCGGCGGCTCGACGGCAAAGGTCGAACGGATCAAGCAATACGAGCGGACGCACGCCGCGGAAGACGGGCGCGGCTGCGCCTGCGACTGACGGAGGGACATATGCAGCGCATCATCAACAACCCCGACCTCGTGGTCGAGGATATGCTTAAGGGATTCGTGAAGGCCCACGGGAATCTCGTGCGCCAAACGCCCAACCCGCGGGTGATCGCCAGCGCCTTTCCCAAAAAGGCGGGCAAGGTGGGCATCGTGACCGGCGGCGGATCGGGCCACAAGCCGGCGTTTGTGGGCTACGTGGGAAAAAACATGGTGGACGCCGTGGCGGTGGGCGAGGTGTTCTCTTCCCCCACGGCCAAGGCCTTCTACGACGCCTTCGTGGAGGCGGACGCGGGCGCGGGCGTGGCATGCCTCTACGGCAACTACGCGGGCGACAACATGAACGTGAAGATGGCCGCAAAGCTGGCCGATGATGACGACATCCGCGTCCGGACCGTCATCGCCAACGACGATGTGGCCTCGGCGCCGAAGGACGAGCCGATGAAGCGCCGCGGCGTGGCGGGCGAAGTGCTGATGTGGAAGGTGGGGGGCGCGAAGGCCGCCACCGGCGCGAGCCTGGACGAGGTGATCGCCTGCGCCCAGAAGGCCATCGACAATACCCGCTCCATCGGCATCGGGCTCACGCCCTGCACGATCCCCGCGGTGGGGCACCCCAACTTTCAGATTGAGCCGGGCAAGATGGAGGTGGGCATCGGCCACCACGGCGAGCCGGGCGTCAAGGTGACGGACCTCGCCACCGCCGACGAGATGGCGGAGAAGATGGTGGAAGCCGTGGTAAGCGACATGCCCTTTGCGGCGGGGGATGAGCTGGCGGTCATCGTGTCGGGCCTGGGCGCGACGCCCGTCATGGAACTGTACATCCTCTACAACCGGATTGAGGAACTGCTCGCCGCCAAAGGGCTCAGGGTTTACAAACCCTTCGTGGGCAACTACTTTACCTCCCTTGAAATGATGGGCGCCACCTTCACCGCGATGCGGCTGGACGACGAGCTGAAAGAGATGCTCGACATGCCCGCGGAATCGATGGGTCTGACGGTGACGTAAGGAGGCGCGCATGGACGGTTTTCTGAACGCGAACGGCAAGGACATCGTGGAAAAAATGATCCGCGAAATTCAGGAGAACAAGGCGTACCTGTCGGAGATCGACGGACTGATCGGCGACGGGGATCACGGGATCAACATGAACAAGGGGTTTACCCTGTGCCAGGAGCGCATCCGGGGGGCCGACATGAGCCTTTCCGAGGCGCTGAAGGCGCGGGGCAGGGTGCTGATGATGGAGATCGGCGGATCGATGGGCCCGCTGTACGGCACCGCGTTTACGGAAATGGCGCGGGCGATCAAGGCGCGCGAGGTGATTGACGGGGCCGCCTTCGGCGACATGCTGGCCGCGGCGCTCGCCGGCCTCACCGAATTGGGCGGCGCGAAGGTGGGCGACAAGACGCTGATGGACGTGATGATCCCGGCGGAGGGCGCCTACCGGGCCGCGCTGGCGGAGGGGAAGGACTTTGCGGGCTGCCTCACCGCGATGAAGGCCGCGGCCGAGGCGGGCTGGCTTTCGACGAAGGACCTGGTGGCCAGGGTCGGCCGCGCCAGCCGGCTGGGCGAACGCTCCCGCGGCGTACTGGACGCCGGCGCCACCAGCTGCAAGCTATTGCTGGATGCCATGGCGGACGGCGCGATTGCGCATCTGGGCTGAAGACGGCCCCCCGCGCCCCTTCCGGACTGTCGGAGGGGGCGCAAATTTTCCGCGTCTTTTATTTCCTCTTTTTTTGTGCTATAATGGGCACCTACGGCTGACGGGGGCCGCGCGCAAGGCATCCGTCGTGAGGAGGAGGCCCCATGCACGGCTTTGCCCGCTTCAGGCGGACTTTCATCGGAAACCGCGCGTTTTACGGCATGGTTCTGGGCATCGTGGTGCCCGTCATCATCCAGAACAGCGTGACCAACATCGTCAACCTTCTGGACAACATCATGGTAGGACAGGTGGGCACAGCCGAGATGTCGGGGGTGGCCATCGCCAATCAGCTGCTGTTCGTGTTCAACCTGTGCGTCTTTGGCGGGCTGTCCGGCCCCAGCATCTTCGGTGCGCAGTACTACGGCGCGGGCGACATGGAGGGGCTGCGCGACACGTTTCGCATCAAGCTGTGGATTGCCATGGCGCTGCTCGTCCTCGCGCTGGCGGCGTTTCTCGGCTGGGGGGACCCGCTGATCCGCACCTACCTCACCGGCGAGGGCGACCCGGCATCGGCGGGGGTGATGTTTGAAAGCGCCCGCGCGTACCTCATGATCATGCTGGCAGGGCTTCTGCCCTTTTCACTGTCCCAGTGCTATGCGGGCACGCTCCGGGAGACGGGCGAAACCATGCTGCCGATGAAGGCGGGCGTCGCCGCGGTGCTGACCAACCTCTTTGGCAACTGGGTGCTGATTTACGGAAACCTGGGCATGCCCGCGATGGGCGTAAAGGGCGCGGCGATCGCCACGGTGCTCTCCCGTTTTGTGGAGTTGGGGATCATCATGGCGGGCATTCGGAGCCCCGCCTACGGGTTTTTCCGGGGCGTGTACCGCAGGCTGCGCGTTTCGCCGCACCTGTTTGCGGCCGTGATGAAAAAGGGCGCGCCCCTTCTCGTCAACGAGGCGCTGTGGTCGATGGGCATGGCGACGCTGATGCAGATCTACTCCGTGCGGGGGCTGATAGTCCTGGCGGGGCTGAACATCGCCAGCACCATCACGAACCTCTTCAATGCGGTGTTCATCTCCATGGGCAATGCCGTGGCGGTGGTGGTGGGCCAGTCGCTGGGCGCAAACGACATGGAGCGGGCCAAGGGCGACGCGTGGAAGCTGATGTTCTTCAGCTTTGCGCTGTGCCTGGGCATTGGCGGCACGCTGGCCGCGCTGTCGCCGGTGCTGCCCCGGCTCTACCCCGCGGAGGCGGATGTCCATGCGCTGGCGGCGCGCTTTATCCTGACCAGCGCGTGCTTCATGCCGCTCAACGCGGTGACCCACTGCAGCTATTTCACGCTGCGCTCGGGCGGGTCCACGCTGGTCACGTTTTTGTTTGACAGTGCCTTTACCTGGGCGGTCAACATTCCCTTCGCGATGCTGCTGGTGTACGGCACGCAGCTGGACATTCTGTTGCTCTACCCCATCTGTCAGGCGGTGGAACTGCTCAAAAGCGCCCTGGGCCTGGCGCTGGTGGGAAAGGGCGTGTGGATCCGGAACATCGTGTCCGCGCCCGAACCGGAAGCCGCCGCCCGGGAGGGTGCGTAGCCGCGCGCCGGATTCTTCGGTGCAGAAAGGGCCGGGCCCCGCATGCGGGGCCCGGCCCAACCCATCCGCGCTACAGAAGGTGCGCACACTCCTTTTCAAAGCCGATCCAGGCCCGGTCGCCCACGCGGTAGATCTTCTTGTTCACCGGGCAGTTGTCCCAGATCTTCACCAGCGTGTCGCCCACGCGCACGTGGTAGTTCTGGTAGCTGCCCATAAAGCAGCTCAGCTCCACCGTGCAGGGCAATAGGCCGGTGTCGCCGATCAACACCGCCTCCGGGCGCAGCACCACCAGGCAGTCCTGCCCGGGGCGCATGGCCCTGGGGGTCTCCACCAGCGCGTGATGCCCGTCGATGGCCACCCGGCACGCGCCGCCTTCCATGGAATCGGCCTTCGCCTTCAGGAAGTTGGCCTCGCCGATGAAGTCCGCCACAAACTCGCTGTCCGGGTGGTAGTAGATCTCCATGGGCGTGCCCATCTGGGCGATGACGCCCCTATTCATGATGATGATGCGGTCGCTGATGGACATGGCCTCGCTCTGGTCGTGGGTGACGTAGATGGCGGTGATGCCCAGCTGCTGCTGGATGCGCCGGATTTCGGTGCGCATGGAAACGCGCAGCTTGGCGTCCAGGTTGGACAGCGGTTCGTCAAACAGCAGCACCCCCGGCTCCACCACCAGCGCCCGCGCCAGCGCGATGCGCTGCTGCTGGCCGCCGGAGAGCTGGTTGGTCATGCGGCTCTCCATGCCCTCCATCTCCACCAGCTTCAGGATGGCCCTGACGCGCTCGTCCAGCTCCGCCTTGGGCACTTTCCGCAGGCGCAGGCCGTAGGCCACGTTGTCGTACACGTTGTAGTGGGGAAACAGCGCGTAGCTTTGGAACACCATGGCGGTGTCGCGCTTATTGGGGGTGAGCGCGTTCATCGGCTCGCCGCCCAGGTACACTTCGCCCTCGTCCGGGCTTTCGAAGCCCGCGATCATTCGGAGGGTCGTGGTCTTGCCGCAGCCCGAGGGGCCCAGAAGCGTTACAAAGCTGCCCGGCTCAATTTCCAGGTTCACATCCCGCACGGCGTAAAAGTCGCTGCCGGTCTTGGGGTCCTTGTAGATTTTTGAGATATGGTCCAGGCGGACGCCCTTTGATACCTTAGCCATGGATTTTTACCCTCCTTGCGCTCCGGCTGGTGCCAAAGTACTTGATGAACCCGTTCATCAGCAGGATCGACGCGTACACGATCAGAATCAGAATCGTCGCGTAGCCGCAGGCCTCGCCGTACTTGCCCTTTTCGGCAAACTCGTTGATCTGCGTGGTGATCAGCAGGTATTTCGGCGTGACCAGGAGGATGATGGCGCTGATGGCGGTGATCGAGCGGACAAAGGTGGTCACCAGGCCGCTGAAGAAGCTGTCCTTGATGAGCGGCAGCGTGACGCTCATGAACACCTTGCCGCTGCCGGCGCCCAGGTCGTAGGCGCTCTCCTCAATGGAGCGGTCGATTTGCCTGAGGGCGGAGATGCCGCTGCGCGTGCCCACCGGCAGGCTGCGCACGATGAACACGATTACCAAAATTGCGCCGGTGCCGTACAGCCCCTGCAAAAGGCCGCTGCCGAAGATGCCCCCGGCAAAGCCGCGGATGTAGCCCACGCCCAGCACGGTGCCGGGCACCGCCATCGCCAGCATGCTGACGAACTCGATGAAACCCTTGGAGCGGAACTTTTTCTTGACCACCAGGTAGCTGATGATCATCGAGATCAGCGCGGTGATGGGCGCGGCGATGGCGGACAGCACGAAGGAGTCCCGGAAGGCCTTCAGCCCGCCGTACTTAAAAATATACTGAAAATGCACCAGCGACAGGGAGTAGTTGCGGCCCCAGAGCTTAAAAAGCGCGCCGAAGGGGATGCTGACGTACATCAGCACCACGAAGGCGCTGACCAGCGAGCACAGTGTCGTGAGGGGCCGGGTGACGCTCTTGTCCGAAATCGGCATGCGCTCGCGGCTGGCCTTGCCCGTCAGCGTGGCCACAGTGCGCGCCTCCAGGTAGTACTTCTGGATCAGGAACAATATAAGCGTCAGCCCCAGCAGCACCACCGCCATGGCCGCCGCGCCCACCTTGTCGTAGGCGCCGGTCACCTGCAGGTAGATGGTGGTGGACAGCGTGTCGTAGCTGCCGCCGATCAGCATGGGGTTGGCGAAATCCGCCACCGATTCGATGAACGTCACCAAAAAGGCGTTGCCGATGCCGGGCAGCATCAGCGGCAGCGTGACGGTGGTGAACACCTTCCAGCGGCTGGCGCCCATGTCGCGGCTGGCCTCCTCCAGCGAGGGATCGATGTTTTTGAGCAGCCCCTTGAGCATCAGGTAGCAGACGGGGAAGAAGGTGAGCGTCTGCACGATCACGATGCCCTTGAGGCCGTAGATGTCGCTGTCGTAGATGCCAAGCAGCGTCCGGGTGATGAGGCCGCTGCGGCCAAAGAGCAGGATCATGCTCAGCGACAGCACAAAGGGCGGCGAAACCACCGGCAGCATGCTGACCACGTCAAAGAGCTTTTTGACCACCCGGGAGTGCACCCGCATGTACACATCCACATACGCGAACAGAAGCCCGATCAGCGTGGACGCGATGCCCGTCAAAAACCCCAGCACCAGCGTGTTTGTAAAGGCGGTCCGGAACTGGGTGAGGCTCAGCACCCGCCGGAACACCTCCAGCGTGGGGCCGCGCTCCGGGTCCAGCACGCTGTCGATCAGGAGCGTCGCCAGCGGGTACAGGATGAACAGCAGAAGAAAGATGAGCAGCACCACAATCGTCGAAACCAGAGCCGGGTCGCCGAGCAGCTTTTTGCGTTCAAGCCTCGCCCCCTGCGCACCAACCACCGCAAGCCCCCCTTTGTGAAGGAATCGTCAAACAAGGGGAGGATGGCGCTCGGCCATCCTCCTCAACCCTTTGAAGGCGGATTACTCGGTCTTGAAGCGGTCGTCGGCGCCGACGGCGGCAAAGAAATCTTCGACGTACTTTGAGGTGTTGTTCTTGGCGTCCTCAAAGTCGTAGGCGATGGTGTTGTTCATGTCCAGACCAAACTCGGCGGCCTGGGGCGGCTGCTCGGCGTTGTCGATGACCAGGAACTGGAAGCTCTCGTTGTCCTTGGCTAGGTTCACGCATTCGGGGCTGAGGGCGTACTCGATCCACAGCTTCGCCGCGCTCTCGTGCTTCGCGCCCTTGAAGATGGCGGTGGCGCCCACCTCGTAGCTGGTGCCGCTGGAGGGCACCACGAGGGCGATGTTGTCATAGCCGGCCAGAATCTGGGTGATGCCGTCGTGCAGGAAGCCAATGCCGATCACACACTCGCCCGGGCCCACCATCTTGCTGGGGCCGGAGCCGCTCTTGGTGTACTGGGCGATGTTCTCGTCCAGCGCCTTGAAGTATTCCATGGCCGCGTCGTGGCCCTTCATCTGCACCATGGTGTTGATGACCAGCTTGGCCGTACCGGCGGTGTTGGGGTTGCTCATCCAGATCAGGCCCTTGTACTCGGGCTTGATCAGGTCGTCCCAGTCCTTGGGGGCCTCAAGGCCCAGTCGCTCCAGCTCCTCGGTGTTGACCATGAAGCCCAGGATGCCCTTATAGATGCCGTACCAGTAGCCGTCCGCGTCCCGGTAGGTGTCGGAGATCAGGTGGCTGGCGTTCTTGGCGTCATAGGCCTCCAGGAGGCCCTTGCGGGCGGATTCGTTGTAGGGATCGGTGGTGCCGCCGAACCACACGTCGCCGCTGGGGTTGCCCTTTTCCTCCTCGATCTTGGCGGCCACCTCGCCGGTGGACAGGCGCTGGCGGTTGACCGTGATGCCGTAGAGCTCCTGGAAGCGGTCGCAGGCGGCGTTCATGTACGCCTCCTCGCAGGAGGCATAGACGGTCAGCTCGCCCTCGGCCTGGGCCGCGGCGATGAGCGCCGGATCGATGGCGTCGGCGGTTTCGGCGCCGGCCGCGGCGCCCATGCTCAGGATCATCAGAAAAGTCAGAAGGAGCGCCAGAAGTTTCTTCACAGGGCATACTTCCTTTCCAATGTAAGGTTCCGCGGAATGCGTAAAAACACGCCGTTAACAATGATGATTATAGTGTAATGCGCCCGCCGTGTCAACCGGCTGCGGCCCGCGCGGGAAAATCTCGGCCCGCGCCTAGGCGCGGCGCCCCCGGTCGGTGAAGTAGTCCAGCACCATGACCACCAGCAGCACGCCGCCCCAGATCAGCGGGATGAAGAAGCTGCTCATCTCCGGGAAGCGGTTGAGCCCGGAGGAGAGAATCTGCAGCACCACGATGGCCAGCAGCACGCCCGAGAGCTTGCCCTTGCCGCCGGCGGGGCTGACGCCGCCCAATACCACGATCAGCACGCACTGCAGCGTGTACACCGTGCCGTAGTCGGCCCGGGCGGAATTGTAGTTGGCCAGCATGATGAGGCCGCCCAGCGCCGCGCAAACGCCGGAGAGGATGTAGGTCTTCATCAGCAGCCGGTCGTTTTTGAGGCCGCTGAACCGCGCCGCCTTCTCGCTGGTGCCCAGCATGTACAGCTTCGGGCCATAGGTGGTGCGGGCCAGCAAAAATCCGATGAAGGCCGCCACCAGCACGAAGATCACCAGCTGCACCGGGATCACGCCAAAGAGCTTCCCCGCGATCAGGCTGGAATAGGCCATCGGCAGCTTGGAAACCGCTTTGCCCCGGGTCAGCACGATGGCGATGCCGCTGAACAGCTCATAGCTGCCCAGCGTGGCCAGGATCGGCGGAATTTTGATCTTGGAAACCAGAAAGCCGTTGAAGGCGCCTGCCACGGCGCCCACGGCCGCGCCCGTGACGAGCGTCAGCGCGATGCCGTAGCCGGGCAGTTCGCCCTCGCCGGCCAGCTGCTTGAGCAGAAGGCCCGCCGTAATGGCGGCGAAGTTGGCCACGCCCACCACCGAAAGGTCGATGCCGCCGGTGATCATGCACAGCATCACGCCCAGCGCCATCAGCCCGAATTCCGGAAACTGCGCGCCCATCGTTTGGAAGGAGATGGGGGTGAAGAACTTGTTGAATTTGAAGATCGCCATAAAGACCAGCCACGCCGCGGCCAGCACGATCAGCCGCAGGATGTGCACGTCGCCCCGGCGACGCCCCTTGACGCCGTTCATCGCGCCACCCCCTTCAGCGCCCTGCGCGCGCCGGCGCGGGAAACCTGAAAGGCGCTCACGCCGGTGCCGATGATGATCAGAAGCCCCACCGCAAAGCCCTGCCAGAAGGTGGGGATGCCCAGCAGGATCATCGAGTTCTGCACGATCACGATCAGGATGGTGCCCAGCATGCAGCCGGTGAGGGAGCCCGCACCGCCGGTGATGGCCGTGCCGCCCAGCACCACGCCGGCGATGATCATCATCTCCATGCCCAGCATGTTGGTGGGGTGGCACTGGCCCATCATGCACACGCGGATCAGGCCCGCAAGGCTCGCCACCATGCCCACCGCCACGTACAGGAAGAACTTGATCCACTTGACGGGGAAGCCCGCCCGGTGGGCGCTGACCTCGTTGCCGCCCACGGCGTAGAGCCCGCGCCCGTACATGGTGTAGCGCAGGATGAACCAGGCCGCGATCAGCGTCGCCGCGAGAAAGAGGATCGCCACCGGCATCCGCGAGGTCAGGCCCGACTCGGCGTTCTGCGCCACGAAAAGCGCGCTCTTGCCGAAGGCCTCCATCCCCGGCGGGATGACCGCCAGCTGCGTGGAGTTGAGCGCGCCCTGCATGACCCCTTTAAAGACCGAGGCCGTGCCCAGCGTTACGATCATGGCCGGCAGGTTGAACCAGGAGATCAGAAAGCCGTTGACCGCGCCCAGCACGGCGCCCAGCGCCAGCGCGATCAGAATCGGCAGCCAGATGCCCCCCTGATAGCCCGTGTCCAGCAGGAATTTGGTGGTGGCGTAGACCGACAGCGAGGCCAGCGCCGGAAAGGACACGTCGATACCCCCGGACACGATCACCAGGAACACGCCGATGGCGAACATGCCCGGCACGATCAGCGCGCTGGCCAGGTCCACCAAATTGTTGGGCGTAAAGAACTGGCCGGAACGGGCCTCGATCACGACGCACAGAACCAGCGCCACCAGCGTGATGTAGGTTTCGTTCTGACGGGACAGTTTTTTGATCATCGCGTTCACCCCCTACATCATCAGGTCGGAGATGGCCTGTTCGGTCACGCCCCGCGCGTCGAGCTTCTCCACAATCCGGCCGTGCTTCATCACGAGGATCGTGGAGCAGTTTTCGATCACCTCGGGCAAATCGTCCGAGATGATGAGCAGCGCCATGCCCTTTTCCGCCAGATTCCGCAGGATCCTGTGGATGTCATGCTTGGAGCCGATGTCCACGCCCACGGTGGGGCCGTTGAGGATGAGCACGTCCAGATCGCAGGCCAGCCACTTGGCCAATACCACCCGCTGCTGGTTGCCGCCGGAGAGGGTGAGGCAGGCGTTGTCGGGGTCCGGCGTGGCGATGGACAGCTCCGCCACCCACTTTTTGATCTCCGCCGCGCGCTTTTTCCGGTCGATCACGCCGGCGGCGCCCGCCAGCGTGTCCATCTCGCTCACGATGATGTTGTCGGCGATGGAGCGGGGCAGAAAGAGGCCCTCGGACAGCCGGTCCTCCGGCACGTAGCCGATCTTGGCGCGGATGGCGGCGGCGGGGCTTTCAAGGGCCACGGGCTTTCCGTCCATCAGCACCTGGCCCGACTCGACCCTTTGCAGCCCGAAAAGCGCCAGCGCCAGCTCGGTGCGCCCGGAGTCCAGAAGGCCCGTGACGCCCACGATCTCGCCGCGGCGCAATTGAAAGCTGACGTCCTCAAAGGCGCCCGGCAGCGTGAGGTTTTTTACCTCCATCACCGGGCGCTCGCCCACGGAGGTGGGCGTAAACTGCTGGTCCTCAAACTCGCGCCCGGTCATGTAGAAGGTGAACTTCTTCTTGTCCAGGTCCCGGGTGGAGCCGGTGGCCACCATTTCGCCGCTGCGCAGGATGGTGAAGCGCTCGGAGATCTCGAACACCTCGTCCAGCTTGTGGCTGACAAACAGCGTGGCGATGTCCCGCTTTTTGAGGTCCAGGATGATCTTGAACAGCGCCGCCACCTCTTTTTTGGTCAGCGCGGTGGTGGGTTCGTCCATGATGATGAGCTTCGCGTCGCTCAGAAGCGCGCGGCTGATGGCCACCATCTGTTTTTCCGCCACGGAAAGGCTGCCGAGGGGGGCGTCCAGGTCCACGTCAAAGTCAATCATGCCCACCGCCTGCCGCGCGATGTCCCGCAGCCGCCGCCAGTTCACCAGCTTGCGCCCGGCGGCCAATTCCGTGTTGAAGGCCAGGTTTTCCATCACCGTCAGGTTGGGGAAGATCGAGAAGTCCTGATAGATGACCTGAATGCCGTGGTGGATCGCGTCAATCGGCGCGATTCTGGAAAACGCGCGCCCGCCGAACTCGATTTTGCCCTCGTCCGGCGCGTAGACGCCCGATATGATCTTGATCAGGGTGGACTTGCCGCAGCCGTTTTCACCCGCCAGGCAGTGGATCTCGCCCGGCGCGATGGAAAGCGACACGCCCTTCAGGGCCTGAACGCCCGAAAACGACTTTTTGATGCCCGTAACCCTAAGCAGTTCCGCCATAGGCTCTCGCCCTTTCTTTTGCGCCAATGCCCGCGCCGCGCGGGGGAAGCCTCGCATACACCCGGCCCCGTCGGCGGATTGTTCCGACGACGGGGCCGGCGATGCGCTAAGTCAGAGCGGCGGATCAGAAGCCGAAGCTGTCCACGTTGTCCGCGGTGATGACGATCCAGCCCTGGCCCTCCATCACCTTATCGCTGCCTTCCTTGAAGTTCAGCGCCGTGTAGCCGTCCACGCCCAGATCCAGCGGGGCCGCGATTTCCTCGCCGCGCAGCATCTTCAGCGCCATGGCACACATGGCCTTGCCCGCCAGGGCGGGATCCCACAGCGTCAGGGAGGCCACCGCGCCGCTCTTGAGCAGCTCCGCGTTGGCGGCCGGCATGCCGGTGCCCGCGGTAAACACCTTGCCCTTGAGGCCCAGTTCCTCGATGGCGCGGGCAATGCCCGGCGCGTCGTAGGAGGAGGTGCCCATGACGCCCTTGAGGTCCGGATACTTCTTGAAGAGCTCCTTGGCCTTGTTGTAGGCCACGTCGCCATTGTCCTCGGACTCGACGCGCGGCTCTTCCTCCAGCAGCGTCATGTTCGGGTAGGCTTCCTTCTGGTGCTTCACGCCGCCGTCCGCCCACTCGTTGTGGGAGGCGTTGGTCACGTGGGCCACCATGGTGGTGTAGATGCC
>JARKQG010000045.1 GCA_029974035.1 Eubacteriales bacterium
TTGACTTCGCCGGCGAGCTGGTGGGCCCCCTGAGCGTGTGCGAAGGCGCCATCATCACCGTGGGCGCGGTTTCCGGCCTCAACGTGGGCGCCGAAAAAGCCTGGGCCGCCTGCGACAGGGCCCACACT
The DNA here is from genome assembly GCA_029974035.1 of Eubacteriales bacterium. The sequence continues at coordinate 129 of JARKQG010000045.1, forward strand.
TCCCGCATGATCGTCATCAACCAGATGGACCGCGAAAACGCCAACTTCACCAAGGCGCTCTCCTCCATCACGGAGAAATACGGCAGCCACATCGCGCCCATTGAGGTGCCCATCGTGGAAAAGGGCCAGTTTACCGGCGTCGTGTGCGTGCTGGAGAACAAGGCTTACACAGGCGAGGGCAAGACCCTGAAAGAGATCCCGATTCCCGATTCCGTCGCCGACGAGGTCGCCGCCGCCCGCGAGGCCATCATGGAGGCCGCCGCCGGCGCCGACGAGGAACTGATGGAGCGCTTCTTTGAGAACATGGAGCTGTCCCCGGAGGACACGATGCTGGGCCTTCGCAAGGGCATTCTCGAGGGCACCGTGGTGCCGGTGGTCTGCTGCTCCGGCCTGACCCGCGCGGGCATCGCAAAGCTCCTGGACAACCTCATCGATCTCATGCCCTCCCCCGCCGGCCGCACGCTGACGGGCATCAGCCCCAAGACCGGCGAAGCCGAGGAGCGCGTCTGTGCCGAGGATCAGCCCTTCTCCGCCCGCGTGTTCAAAACCGTGGCCGACCCCTACGTGGGCAAGCTGTCGCTGGTGAAGATCACCTCGGGCGTGCTGGCGCCGGACACCCAGCTCTACAACGCCAACGCCGAGAAGGCCGAAAAGGCCGGCGGCATTTACTTCCAGCGGGGCAAAAAGCAGACCCCGGCCACCAAGGTGGTGGCGGGCGACATCTGCGCCATCGCGAAACTGACCACGGTCAACACCGGCAACACCCTGTGCGACCCGGCGAAGGCCGTCCGGTTCGCGGATCTGGACTTCCCCAAGCCCTGCATCTCCATGGCCGTCTACGCCAAGAAGGCGGGCGAGGAGGACAAGATCTTCTCCGGCCTCAACCGGCTGATGGAGGAAGACCCCACCATCCGCGTGGAAAAGGACCCGGAGACCACCGAATCGCTGCTCTCGGGCCTGGGCGAGCTGCACCTGGAGGTCATTTCCAAAAAACTGGCCGCCAAGTTCGGCGCGGAGGCGCTGCTGCAGGACCCCAAGATCCCCTACCGCGAGACCATCCGCAAGAAGATCGACGTGCAGGGCCGCCACAAAAAGCAGTCCGGCGGCCACGGCCAGTTTGGCGATGTGTGGATCGAGTTCCGCGCCAACGACGACGGCTCTCCGGACTTCATCTTTGAGTACGCGGTGGTCGGCGGCGTGGTGCCCAGAAACTTTATCCCCGCGGTGGAAAAGGGCCTGCGCGACAACATCAAAAAGGGCGTGCTGGCGGGCTTCCCGGTAGTGGGCCTGACCGCCAAGCTGCACGACGGCTCCTACCACCCGGTGGACTCCTCCGAAATGGCGTTTAAGACCGCCGCGCGCATCGCCTTCAAGAAGCTGGTGGACGCCAGCCCCACGCTGCTCGAGCCCATCTACCACGTGGAGGTGCTGGTGCCCGACGAGTACATGGGCGACGTCATCGGCGACATGAACAAGCGCCGCGGCCGCATCGCCGGCATGAACCAGGTGGACGGCCAGCAGCAGGTGGTGGCCGAGGTGCCCCAGGCCGAGATGTTCAAGTACGCCACGGACCTGCGCTCCATGACCCAGGCGCGCGGCTCCTTCACGATGCGCTTTGAGCGCTACGAGGAAGTGCCCGCGAACGACGCCAAGAAGATTATCGAGAGCGCCAAGAAGGAAGAGGAAGACGAGGAATAAGCTTCCCTTCAAAAACGCGCCAGGGCGCCTGCCCGCAGTATTGCGGGCAGGCGCCCTTCATCTGGCGAATCACTCCGCGGTCTTCAGCACCAGGTCCTCCTCCGGGCGCTCGCCGCTCAAGGAGTACACCGGCCGCAGGCGGATCTCCTTTGTGCCCTCCGGTACGCCCTCGTATTCCAGGATAAACTGATACAGCCTCTCGGGTTCCTGCGCCCGGAATATCTCCGGAATTTCTTCCCGCTCATCCATCCCGCTGAAGCTCTCCGAGGCGGTCTTTGTCCCCGCATACCCCTCGCCATCAATTTCCCCCTCCAGCGGCACACCGTCCGCGATCAGCCGGTAATCCCGGATGTAATCGACGCTTTTCAGGTCATCGCCCCGCTCAAAAGTATCTCCGGTAACCCATTCTTCCGGCAGCCGCTGCCATACGGTCGCCTTGACCGTCACCGGCGATATCGTCGCCTCCGCCTGGATCGCGTAATGGCCGAAATCCGCCGTCCCCTGGGCGACCCAGGATTTTGTCGCGCTTCGCGTCAACGTCACGGGCTCCAGATCAAACGTTTCGCCCTCCTGATAGCGAAAGTAGATGCCTGCTTCGTCGCAGTAATAATAGATATCGTATGATTTGACGCGCATTGTCAGCCCGATAAGCACCTGATCCCGCACATTCTCAGGCAGGTTTTCATAGCTGCGGTACCCGATCAGCGCGTTGCCCTCCCACGATTCTTCTCCGATATCCCACACGATGCGCTGTCCGTCCGCAAGCCAGGCGCCATCGCCGAGGAAATAGCTGTGGACCTTCACGCCGCAGACCCCTTTTTGCGCAAAATCCCGGTCCATCGCCTCTCTCATCCCGGGAAAGTTCTCTTCGTCGGTGATCCCACCCGCCGTCATTTTCTCCATTTGCGCCAGTTCTTCCGCGCTTGGCCGCCAAGCGGTGTCCGCGCTGCGATCCGGTACGATCAAGCTGTAGGTCACATCCACGCGCTCGCCGTCAAAATACCCCCGCGCGACCTCAAAGCGAAGCTTTTCGCCATTTCCATCCCCAATCAAAACATCCCGCTCCGCTGCGATTGTCTCCGACCGCGTTTCCAGTTGGTCCAGCTTATGCTTCGCAACGGGACTGTCGTACCGGTCGGCATACCACCCGAACCCCCTTGTGATCACCGCCGCCAGCGCGACCCCCGCCAGAATCAGCGCCGCCACCAGCGCGAACACCACCGCCGCGGACATCTTGCGCTGCATGCGCACGCTTCTCTTCTTTTCGATGCCCGCCGCTTCCAGCACCCGATGCCTGAGCGCCGGGCGAAATTCCACGCCGGACAGCGAGCGGTCCAGACTCTTCTTCAGCGCCGTCATTCCAGCCACCATCCCTTCAGGCGTTCCTTCAGCCTGGCCCGGGCCCGGGCCAGATGCGTCGATACCGTGGCCTGCGGCACCTTGATAAGCGCCGCGATCTCCCGCACCTTCAACTCCTGATAGTAGTACAGCAAAATCACTTCCCGCTGCTTTGCCGGGAGGCGCATCACCTCCCGAAGTACGTCGCCGTCCTCCGGCTCCAGCGCGCAGGCGGGCTCGGGAAGCCCGTCCGCGCCGGAGCGCAGGACCGTCAGCCGCCGCCACGGGCTTCTGAGCATGTTCTTGCAGACGTTGATGGCGATGCGGGTCAGCCACGTCCGCTCGCTGGATTCGCCCCGGAAGGCGCCAAGCCCCTTGTACGCCCGCACAAATGTCTCCTGCACCGCGTCCTCTGCCAACGCGTAATCCTTTAGATGCAGGCAGCACAGCCGGAGAAGCCCCGCGCCGTGGGCGTCCATCATGCGCCCGATCGCCTCCGCCCGCGTTTCCCCTTCGTTCACGCGCGCACCTCCTTTTGCCCATTGGACACGCCGGGCCGCGGTTGGCTTTCGCTTTTGAGGAAAATTAAAAAATCCCGCGGCGTGCGCGGGATCCGCCCCGGGAAGGGGCTAGGGTTTTTCTATGGCGGCGGCGATGAGCGTCAGACCGGTGCCGCCGTCGGTCAAAAGCAGGATGAAGGGCCGGTCCACGGTGAAATCGACGGGCGGCTCCCCCATGGGCGCGGCCTTTGCGATCATGCCCACGGACGAGGCCGCCGCCGCGGTGGTGCCCGCCTCGTCGATGTCCAGCCGTGTCTTTTGCCGCACGGAGCCGATCATCAAATCCTTTTCTCCGTCGATGCCGGAAAAGTCCGCCGCGGCGCCGAAGGCGTCCGCCACGCCCAGCGCCTTCAGCGCGGCGATGAGGTCCAGGCTGTCGGCGGCGGAGAGCTTCGGCAGCCTCAGCGTGACCTCCGCTTGCGCGTCCCCGTCAAAATCGGGCCCCTGCTCCGCGAGGGCCTCAAGCCCATCCGCCAGGCTCCCGTCCGGCAGCACAACCGTCAGCCCCAGCGTGGAATCCGCGTAGGCCAGCCTGACCGCCCTGTACCCCGCGCCTTCCACATAGGGCATATAGGCCGTCTTATGCATAAAATCCGTCCGAATGTCGCCCTCCGGCGCGTGAAACGTTTGCAAAGCGGTATCCCCGGCGGCAAAGGGGCCGGCCCAGTCGGCTGTAAGCGCCATCGCGCTCACCAGCATCATCTGAAGGTTGGGATCGGGCATCTGGTCCAGCAGCGGATCGATCAGGCCGTCGGTCTTTTCCTTTACCCAGGCGTTGACTTCGGCGTTCACATCGCCCCCAAGCGCGAAGCGCTCCGCCTGATAGCGCTCCTTCAAAAGCGCGTCGTACGCGGGCAGCACGGAAAGCCCCGCCTTCACAAAGGCGGCGTTGGCCGTCCGCACACCGGACGCATTAAGCGCCAGCGCCTTGTGCGCGTACTCCGGCAGATCCGCTTCCGTCAACCCCGCCGCGGCCAGCAGCTGCGCGCGGGTGTCCCCCTTCGCGCCCTCCGCGGCCATCGCCAGCGCCAGATTGAGGCTGACGGGCGACACGATGGTCTGCCCCCGCTCCGCGTAGAGCGTCTGCAAAAGCCAGACGTCCTCCGCCCGCGCCGCCGGCGCGGTCAGGGCGGCCAGCGCCAGGGCGGCGGCCAGCAATCGCTTCATCGCCAAACACTTCCTTCCCCTGCGGTTTCTGTCGTTTGGACGCTCCGCCTTTCACAAAAGTTTCCTGTCACCGCATAGGATGGCCTGGGAGGAAGGGGGCGCAGACCGCGCTCCCCAAGAAGCTTCCGAAAGGACAATGCGCCATGACGGATCAGATGCAGGCGGAAAGGCTCTGCTGCAACATCGCGGTGGACTACGCCACCGTGCCGGGCAGCCGCATCCTGCCATTTGAGTTTTCGCTGAACCTCAAGGATTCGGTGCTCGAGCCCGCGCCGGGCCGGCGCCAGCGGTTTTGCTACCACGTCCGGGCCACGGGCTCGGAGGAATTCTGCTACGCAAACCTCTCGTATTTTATGATCGGCCTGTGCGAGGACATCAACTGTGATCACCTGAGCGCGATCACCGTGACGCGCGACGGCATCAGGGAGCCGGTCGTCTTCGGGGAGAACGTCACGCTGATAAAGCCCGATGCGCCCGACCCCAACACCGGCTGCTCGGGCCTCAAGTTCCACTTCCCGCTGGACAAGGTACATGGCGAGATGGACGTAAGCTTTGAACTGACCCAGGCCTTCCGCGTCGGCCCCGAGCCGCTTGCCGTCTACGGCAGCGGGGTGGCGCGCAACGTGCTGTCACTGTGCGGGCCGTCGTGCCGGCTGGACGAAAACTGCGCCCGCATCGCACACCAGCACGCCCGCGTCAGCGTGCCCATAAGGCTGGTGCCTTACGTGCGCGTGGGCGAGGCGTCCACCTGGTGCTGCGGCGCGCCCGCGTTTCATCCCGTGTGTGAGAAGCCGGATCACAACCGTCAGTGCACCTTCATCGTATCGCAGATGATGTGCGTGTCGGTGCCCATCACCTTCTGCGTGGACGCCAACGCGGGCGACGCCGACATCGAGTGCCTGGAATCGCGCCCCTGCGCGCCGGCCGAGGAATAACCCCGGCGCGGTTGACGAAATTTGTCCCTTCATTGTATAATGAACCACTTGAAGGAACCGCCCGGCCCGCGAGCCTTCGCCGGCCGGGCGGCCTTTTGGAATCAAGCCGCTCGGAGGATGTCATGCTCAGATGGATGCCGCGAAGCGATTCGGCCCCGGAGGGGCCGAGCCTGATGGACCGGCTTTTGCGGGCCCGGGGCTTTGAAAGCCCGGAGGCGGCGCGCGCGTTTCTGCGGCCGTCCCGGGCGCAGCTCGAAGACCCCTTTCGGATGCCCGGCATGCGCGCGGCGGCGGAGCGGATCGACGCGGCCCGGCGCTCGGGACGCGTCATTTGGGTGTATGGCGATTACGATGTGGACGGCGTGACCGCCGCGGCGATTCTGACGCGCTTTTTGGCGGCCCTCGGCGCCCGCACCCGGGCGTACATTCCGTCGCGCCACAGCGAGGGCTACGGGCTCAACGCCGAAGCGATCCGCAAGATCGCCGGCGAGGACGAAAAGCCGCTGCTGGTTACGGTGGATTGCGGCGTCACCGCGGCGGAGGAAATTGAGCTCGCCAAGGAGTTGGGGCTGGATCCCATCGTCACCGACCACCACCGGCCGGAGGAAAGGCTTCCGGACTGCCCCGTCGTCAACCCCCTTTTGGGGTACCCTTTTCCCGCCCTCTGCGGCGCGGGCGTAGCCTTCAAGCTGTGCCAGGCGCTGGACGACGAGGCAGCCTATGAATGGATTGACCTGGCGGCGCTGGGCACGGTGGCCGACGTGGTGCCGCTGACGGGCGAAAACCGGGCGATCACCGCGCTGGGCCTCGCCCGGATCAACGCGCGGCCCCGCCCGGGGCTTCGGGCGCTGATGCGCCAGGCCGGCGTGAAACCGGGCGAAGTCACCGCCGGCAAAATTGCGTTCCAGCTGGCGCCCCGGCTCAACGCCGGCGGCCGGGTGGACAGCGCGCTCGATTCGCTGGCGCTTCTGACGGCCGAAACCGAGGCCGAGGCCGAACCGCTGGCAAGCACTCTGGAAGAAAAAAACCAGGAGCGCAAGCGGCTTGAGCGGGAGATCCTCGAGGGCGCGGAAGCGCAGCTTCGGGAATTTGACTTTGCGTCCCGCCGCGTCATCGCACTCGCCGGGGAAGGCTGGAACGCGGGTGTGCTGGGGCTGGCCGCGTCGCGGCTGGTGGAAAAGTACAACCTGCCCACGGTGCTGATGCGCCGGGAGGGCGGTGTGCTTCACGGCTCCTGCCGCTCCATCCCGGGGGTGGACATCTTCAAAATGCTCACAGCCGTTTCCGGCCTTCTGACCCGCTTCGGCGGCCACGGCCAGGCCGCCGGCCTGACGCTTGCGGAGGAAAACCTTCCGGCCTTTTGCGGGGCGCTGGACGACGCCATTTCCCGGGCGGCGGACCCCGAGAGCTTCGTACCCGCCGCGCGCTACGACATGGCGCTGCCGCTGTCCCGGCTCGAGGACGATTTTGTGTCCTCCCTCGCGCTTTTCGAGCCCACCGGCTTTGGAAACCCCGCGCCGGTGTTTCTGACGGAGGCCGTCATTGAGAGCCGCGAGGCGGTGGGCGCGGAGAAGGCGCACCTTCGGCTCCGGCTCCGGGACGGCGGAAAAAGCCTGCCGGGCATCGCCTTTTCGATGGGGCCGCGGGCGGGGTCGCTGCCGGAGGGCGCCCGGGTTCGCGCGCTGTACGCGCCGCGCGTCAGCGCCTTTCGCGGGCAGGAATACGTGGATTGCCAGGTCCGGGAAATCGGCCCTTTGGATTGCGAGGGCGCATTTCTCGCCTCCGGATCGGATTTTGACCGCGCGTTCCAAACATTCTTAACAAACAGGCTCTATAATAAGGCATACTCCGCGCCCGCGGACGGCGTCTGGCGCGGATTTGACGAAATTTTCGCCGCGCTGAAGAATTCGCCGCGGGGCACGCTGGTGTTGGCGGCGACGGAAGATGCGGCGCTTCCGTTCCTGCGGGCCGCCAAGGAGCGCGCGCCCGACCGGATGGACGTTTCTGTCGGCGCTTTTCCGGACGACCGGCGCGCTTTCAACGCCTTTTGCCTGCTGCCGCCGGGCGAACCGCCCTCGGGATACCCCCGGCGATTCAGCCTGGACGCGCCCTCGTCCTTCTGGGCCTACCCGGTCCTGGAGCCGGAATTGCCCCCGCCGGGCGGCGTGCCGTTTCCCGATGTGGACGGTCTTCGGCGGGTGTTTGTCGCCGCGAGGGACCTCGCCCGCAGGCCCAGCGCGGCAAAGGCGCTGAACGAGGTTGCGAAGGACCTTGGAACCGAGGCGGGCCTTCCGGCCTGCACCGCCTTTGCGGCGCTGACGATTCTCGCCGACATGAACCTGATCGTCCTCCGGGACGAGCGGCCCTTTGTGGAGGTGCCGCCGCCCCGAAAGGCCGATCCCAACGACAACCCCGCGTTTCAATGGATGCGGCGAATGTCTCGATGGGGAGGTGAACCGCTTGACACATGACGAAACCCGGCCCGGTACCGGCCCGGCGAAACCCGCGCAACCGGAAGCGATCGCCCCCGCCGAGGGCGCCGCCGCGTGCGCCGAGGGCGGCGCGAAGGCGTGTCCGCTGCCCCGTCCGGTTCCAAAGCCTGACGAGGGCGCCGCGCTCGAGGAGCAGGACCCGCAGCTGAGCGCACTGCTCGCCAAGATGCGCCACTTCCACCCCAACGAGGACCTCAAGCTGGTGGAGCGCGCCTACAATTACGCGCAGGAGCGCCATGCCGGCCAGAAGCGAAAGAGCGGCAAGCCCTACTTCACCCACCCCTACCGCGTGGCCGACATCCTGGCGGACCTGATGCTGGACGCCACCACCGTGGCGGCGGGGCTTTTGCACGACACCGTGGAGGACTGCGAGGACTGCGACATCCACACCATCGAACAGCTCTTCGGCCCGGAGGTCGCGCAGCTGGTGGACGGCGTCACCAAGCTCAGCCGGCTGGACCTGGCCTCCCGCGAGGAGCAGCAGGCCGAAAGCCTGCGCAAGATGTTCTTTGCCATGGCCAAGGACATCCGCGTGGTGCTGATCAAGCTGGCCGACCGGCTGCACAACATGCGCACGCTGAAATTCCAGGACCCGAAGCGCCAGCAGCGCATCGCCCGGGAGACGCTGGACGTGTACGCGCCGCTGGCCCATCGGCTGGGCATGAGCACCATCAAATGGGAACTGGAAGACCTGTCGCTGCGCTACATCGACCCGGAGGGGTACTACGACCTGGTCGAAAAGGTGGGCATGAAGCGCGAGGAGCGCGAAAAGTCCATCAAAAACGTCATCAACGTACTGCACGAAAAGCTGGGCGAGCAGGGCATTACGGCCGAAATCGACGGCCGGCCCAAGCATTTCTATTCCATCTACCGGAAGATGAAGAGCCAGAACAAGACCTTCGACCAGATCTACGATCTGATCGCGGTCCGCGTGATCGTCGAAACCATTCCGGACTGCTACGCCGCCCTGGGCGTGGTGCACACGCTGTGGACGCAGGTGCCCAACCGGTTCAAGGATTACATCTCCATGCCCAAGCCCAACATGTACCAGTCGCTGCACACCACGGTGGTGGGCATGGGCGGCATGCCCTTTGAGGTGCAGATCCGCACCCGGGAAATGCACCGCACGGCGGAATTCGGCATCGCGGCCCACTGGCGCTACAAGGAGGGCCGGCAGGCTGACGCGCTGGATGACAAGCTCTACTGGCTGAGGCAGATTCTCGACTGGCAGAACGAAACCCGCGACCCCGGCGAATTCATGGACGCGCTGAAGGTGGATCTGTTCTCCGACGAGGTGTTCGTGTTCACGCCCAAGGGCGATGTGATCTCCATGCCCCGGGGGGCGACGCCGGTGGACTTTGCCTACTCCATCCACACCGCCGTGGGCAATAAGTGCGTGGGTGCCAAGATCAACGGCCGCATCGTGCCGCTGTCCACCGAGCTGGAAAACGGCGACTTTGTGGAGATCATGACCTCCTCCTCGTCCCACGGCCCGTCCAGGGACTGGCTGCAACTGGTCAAGACCAGCGAGGCGCGCTCCAAGATCCGCGCCTGGTTCAAGCACGAATTCAAGGACGAAAACATGGCCAAGGGGCGCGACATGCTGGAAAAGGAGGCCAAGCGCCTGGGCTATCAGTGGCCCCAGCTCAACAAGAGCGAGTTTCTGGAGCCGCTTTACAGGCGCTACACCCTCTCGTCGCTGGACGATCTCTACGTGACGGTGGGCTTTGGCGGGCTGTCCACCGGCCAGATTCTGAACCGGCTGGTCGAATCCTATAAAAAGACCTTGAAGCTCCCGGAGCCCGACCCGGCCAAGCTGGCGGCGGAGGCGCAGCAGCGCGCCCGCGCCGAGGCGCAAAAGCGCACGGTCAGCCACGGCGTGGTGGTGGAGGGAGAACCGGGCATGCTGGTGCGCTTTGCCAAGTGCTGCACGCCGCTGCCGGGCGACGAAATCGTGGGCTACATCACCCGGGGGCGCGGCGTGTCGGTGCACCGCAGCGACTGCGTGAACATGGCGGAATTCGCCCGGGAGCCCGAGCGGCTGATTCACGTCAGCTGGCAGGGAGACGAAGGCGCCGGCTACAACGCCGACATCCAGATCATCGCCTACGACAGGATTGGCCTCCTGGCCGAGATCTCGGCGCTCTTCGCCAAGCTGGAGGTTTCCATCATAGCGCTGTCCGCCCGGGTGGACAAAAACAAAAACACCGCCATCAACGTGACGCTGAGCCTCAAAAATACCAAGCAGCTGGAAACCATCATCAAACAGCTTCAGAAGCGGTCGGACATCATCGAGGTGTTCCGGGTGAGCGCCTGATGAGGCTGGTGGTGCAGCGCGTGACCCGCGCGAAGGTGACGGTGGGCGGCCGCGTCACCGGCGAGATCGGCCGGGGCTACCTGGTGCTGGCGGGCGTGGAGGCGGGCGATACCGCCGAGGACATGCGCTATGGCGTCGAAAAGCTCTCCGGCCTGCGCGTGTTTGAGGACGACGCGGGCAAGATGAACCGTTCCATCGGGGAGGCGGGCGGCTCGGTGCTGCTGGTCTCCCAGTTTACGCTGCTGGGCGACGCGCGGCACGGCCGCCGGCCCAGCTTCTCAAACGCCGCACGGCCCGAGGTCGCCGCCCCGATGATCGACCGGATGGCCGAAGCCATCGCCGGGCGCGGCATCCCGGTGGCGCGGGGTGAATTTGGCGCCGACATGCAGGTGGAGCTGATCAACGACGGGCCCGTCACCATTCTGCTGGACAGCAAAAAGACGTTTTGATTTCTGACACCGCGAAGGAGCGCACCATGGAAGACTTCAAATCAAGGCGCATCGAATGCGGCGGCTACGCCGCCAACAGCTATCTACTCTTCAGGCCCTCGCGGGAGGATGCGCTTCTGATCGACGCAGGCGACGATTTTGACGCGCTGATGGCAAAGATTGAAACCTCCGGAAAGCGCCTGACGGATATCCTCCTGACCCACGGCCACTTCGACCACATCATCACGGCCAAGGCCCTTCGGGATGCCACCGGCGCGCGCATCCACATTCACCCGCTGGACGCGGCCTATCTTCGCAACCCCGCGCTCAACATGCTGGGCATGGTGGAGGCCACCAAGACGCCCTTTGAGCCCTTCAGCGCCGACGCAATGCTCTCCGAAGGGCCGATGCTGGCGGCGGGGCTGTCCATCCAGGTGATCGCCTGCCCCGGCCACACGCCGGGCGGCGTCAGCTTTTACCTGCCGGAACAGCGGGCGCTCTACAGCGGCGACACGCTCTTCAGCGTGGGCTTCGGGCGCTACGACCTGCCCGGCGGCAACGTGCGCGCCCTGTACGCGTCCATCAAGCGGCTGACCGCACTGCCCGGCCTCACGCTGCTGCTGCCGGGCCACGGCGGCAGCGCGCCGCTTAGGCAGGTGGCGGAGGAGTACAAATGATCCAACTCATCACCAATGCGCCGGCTTATTTCGCGGATCTGGCGGACGTGGCGCGCATATTCTTTGACGAACCCGTCCGCCCGAACGAGGGGGATCGGCGGATTGAGCATGCCCATGTGCGGACGGATGACGGTTTTGAGGAGGTCTGCGCCTACGACGGCCGGCGCCTCGCCGTCAAGGTGCCCGCGGCCGAGGGCGCCCTCGAGCAGAAGCGGCTGATCAAGCGCGCCGCCAAGACGTGTCTGTATGGCCTTCTGAAGGAGGCCGTCGGCTTTTCCCCGCCCTGGGGCTCGCTGACCGGCATCCGGCCCACCCGCCTCTTCTACGAGGCGCTGGCGTCGGGCAAGACCGACGCCGAGGCCGCCCGCTGGCTGACCGAGACCTTTGACGTGGCGCCCGCGAAGGCGGATCTGCTCGGAGACATCGTCCGGACCCAGCGGTCGGCGCCCGCCGCCGCGCCGGACGAGTACGACCTCTACGTCGCCATCCCCTTCTGCCCCACGCGGTGCGACTACTGCGCCTTCCCCGCGGAGGCGGTCGGCCGCCGCAACCGCATGGAGCCCTATCTGGCGGCGCTGATGCGGGAAATTGACCTGACCGCGCTGATGATGGCCCGCAAGGGGCTGAAGCTCCGGGCGGGGTACCTGGGCGGCGGCACCCCCACGACCCTCAGCGCCATGCAGCTGGACCGGATCCTCACCACCCTCCGGTGGAAGTTCCCCGGCGCGCTGGAGTGGACGGTGGAGGCGGGCCGGCCCGACACCATCACCCGCGAAAAGCTGAGCGTGCTGCGGGATCTGGCGGTGGACCGCATCTGCATCAACCCGCAGACCTTTAACGATGAAACGCTGCGCCGCATCGGCCGGGCGCACACCGCCCGGGACATCCTGGACGCCTTTGAACTGGCCCGGTCCTTCGACTTCCGGAACATCAATATGGACCTGATTGCCGCGCTGCCCGGCGAAACGCGCGCGGATTTTGACCATACGCTGGATGCCGCGCTCGCCCTTAAGCCGGAGGGGATCACGGTGCACACGCTGGCCGTCAAGCGCGCCAGCCGCCTGCACGAGGCGGGCTTCTCCCCGGAGGAATCCGGCGCGGCGGCGTGGATGGTGGACGAGGCCCGCGCGCGCCTGACCGGCGCGCTCTATCAGCCCTACTACCTCTACCGGCAGAAGCACATGGCGGACAACCTGGAAAACGTGGGCTATGCCAAACCGCGCTGCGCCTGCCTGTACAACATCGACAACATGGAGGAGACGGCCAGCGTGCTGGCGCTGGGTGCCGGCGCCATCACCAAATGGGTCTACCCCCGGGAAAAGCGCATCGAGCGCGCGCCCAATGTGCGCAACATCGAAGCCTATATCCGCGGCGCTGATGAGATGGCCGCGCGCAAGCATAAACTGATCTTCGGGAGTGAAGCATTTTGAAAAACTGGTGGATTCCCGTCGTCGTCATCGCCCTGGCGGTGGCCATCGCGCTGACGGTCATCGGCTTTCGGCGGATCGGCCGGGAAACGCAGGTGGCTGAGGACGTGCCCAATCCGATCGCAACCATCACCATGGAGGACGGCGGCGTGATCACGCTGGAGCTGTACCCCCGCGTCGCGCCCAACACCGTGGCCAACTTCATCACCCTGGCCCAGTCCGGTTTTTACGACGGGCTGATCTTCCACCGGGTGATCCCCGGCTTCATGATCCAGGGCGGCGACCCCACCGGCACCGGCACCGGCGGCCCCGGCTACACCATCAAGGGCGAATTTGCCGACAACGGCGTTCAAAACGACATCTCCCACGACCGCGGCGTGATCTCCATGGCCCGCGGCAACGACTATGACTCCGCCGGCAGCCAGTTCTTCATCGTGCACATGCGCGCCAAGAGCCTGGACGGCCAGTATGCGGCCTTCGGCAAGGTCACGAGCGGCATGGACGTGGTGGACAAGATCGCCAACACCCCCACCGACGCCTCCGACCGCCCGCTGGTGGAGTGCCGGATGAAGTCCGTCACCGTGGACACCTTCGGCTATCAGTATACCGTCGTCAAGATCGAGGAAAATCAATAATCGAGGAGGGCTTCCATGAATCCGATCGTGACCTTTGAGATGGAGAACGGCAACACCTTCACCGCCGAGCTTTACCCGGACGTCGCGCCCAACACCGTGGCCAACTTTGTCACCCTGGTGCAGTCCGGCTTTTACGACGGGCTGATCTTCCACCGGGTGATCCCCGGCTTCATGATCCAGGGCGGCGACCCCACCGGCACCGGCACCGGCGGCCCCGGCTACCGCATCCGCGGCGAGTTCTCCGCCAATGGCGTCCCCAACGCCCTCCGGCACACCCGCGGCGTGCTGTCCATGGCGCGCTCCATGATGAAGGACTCCGCCGGCAGCCAGTTCTTCGTCATGCACGCCGACGCGCCCCATCTGGACGGGCAGTATGCGGCCTTCGGCAAGGTGACGGGCGGCCTTGAAACCGTGGACGCCATCGCCGCCGCCCGCACCGGCGCGCAGGATCGTCCGGTCGCCGACCAGCGCATCCTGAAAGCCACGGTGGACACCCGGGGACAGGCCTATACGGTGCAGAAGATGTAACCTTTTTTCCGAATAATCGGGCTTTCTTCTGTTAATTTTTCAAAGCCATGGCGGCGCACTTTTGCCCCGTTTCCCTCGCGATCATCGCCTGACCGCCCGACGGAATGCCCGTCAGGCGGTCTTTTTGTGTCAAAAATACGTCTTTTTTTTCAACGCGGCCAGGATCCAGCCATTTCGGGGCGCGCCATGGTTTGAGCGGAGGGCGTCCCGCGTCCTCGAAAATGATTACATTACGCATTACGCATTGACACGTCATGTTACCTCATATACAATGCACTTACGAAACCTCCGGGCCGCGCATGGCCGCCTGTAAAGGAGAGCATCCATGATGAAGCGAAGCGCACTCAAAGCCCTGGCCCTGGCCTTCGTTCTGGCCGCGTGCCTGCTTCCGGGCCTTTCGCGGACCGCGGCCGCCGCTGCGCAGACGGCCACCCTGTCCATGCGCTCACTCACGGAGGAAAGTCCGGCCCTGACGGCAAAGGCCGCGCTGCTGCCCAAGGGCGGCCCGGCCAAGCGCATCAGGGCGCCCGGCAGCGCCTCCATGCGGCGCTACAGCGACTTCACCGTCCAGGTCCGCGTTTCCCCCGCGACCCGGGATGCGCTGGGCGATCTGCGCTGCAGCTACCAGTCCGGCGCGCTGACCTTCCGGTCCGCCAGCTTCACGGTGTCCGCCGCCCATATTACCGTCAGCTTCCACTTTACGGCCTCCGGAACGCCCGGCAGCAGAAGCGTAAAGTTCTATTCGGCCGCCCGGTCGAAGGTCAAGGACTCCACCAGAATCAAAATCAAACCCGTTCCGGTCGCCTCCGTATCGCTGGAGGCAGCCAAGGATGAGCTGGTCGTCGGCGAACGGCTGCAGCTGAACGCCTCGGCGCTGCCCGAAACGGCTTCAAACCGCGCGATCCGCTGGACCAGCAGCAATAAGCGCATTGCCACCGTTTCCTCGGCCGGCCTGGTCACCGCCAAGAAGGCGGGCGTCGCGACGATCACCGCCACCAGCGTCAGCGGCAAAAAGCGCGCCAGTTGCCGCGTGCGGGTACTCAAGGCGGCGCCAACCCCTTCGCCCACCCCGGAACCGGGCGGCGCGACCCCCGGCAGCACCGTGTACCGGGCGCTTCTGATCGGCAACGAGGCCTACGGCGCCCGGTTGCGGGGCCCCTACAACGACCTCATCGCCATGAACGGCGCGCTGGGCCGCTCCACGATCGGCGGCAGAAAGTACGCCGGCAACATCACCTCTGTGAAGGACCGGACAAAGGCGCAGATCCTTTCGGACATCGCGGCGCTGTCCAAAAAGGGCATCGACGACGACGACGTGACGCTTTTCTACTACTCCGGACACGGCGGTCAGGTTTCCCGGACCGAAGCCGGCACGGGCCTTGTAGGCGTGGATTCCCGGCTGCTCAGCGTGGCGGAGCTCAAGACCGCGCTGGATAAGATCCCCGGCACCGTGATCGTGATTCTGGACGCCTGCTACTCGGGCATGTTCATCGGCAAGGGCGCGGACGGCGGCACCGACAGCGCGGACTACAACGATCAGGTGATGAGCGCGTTCTTCTCCCTGCAGCCAAAGGGCCTGACCACCGGCGGCTATCACGTGATCACCGCCTGCCGCAAGGCGGAAACGTCGCTGTCCGTGGGCCGCTCGGTGAACGGCAAACTCACCTACGTGGGCCTTTCCTCTTACTATCTGGCGACCGCGGGCGGCTACGACTTTTTCAATCCCGCCCCCACCGCCCTTTGCAGCGATACCTCCCCCAGCGACGGCATCGCCACCTTCGGCGAAGTCTTTGCCTTTGCAGACCGCAATGTGGATCAGTTCCGGAAGCGCTACAACGCCCCTGACGTCACTCAGGACATGCAGTACTTTTCGTCCAATCCCGATCTTCCCCTCTTCGGGCGCTCCTGACGCCCCCTTTCCGGAACATCCCATCATTCGGGACCGGCGCGCCGGTCCCGAATTCTCATGAAGAAAGCCGCCCCATGGCGGCTGACTGTGAAATTTTCAGGCTGCTGCGCGGCTGCGGCGCTTTGCCCGGCGCGGCGGGCGGATGTTTGCCACCAGCGCCCCGGCCAGCGCGCCCACCAGCGCGCCCATCAAAAACTCCGTTGCCAGAAGCCCCGCCGGCGCGATCCTGCCGTCGATGGCGCAGTAGAGCGCGTACCCGAGCACCATGTACAGCGTGCCGACCACCGCCCCCATCACAAACCCGCGCCGCCCGCCAAAACCCACCGCGGCCATGGCGCCCACCGCGATGCTCACCGCTTTGAGCGCCTGGTTGATCGCCAGCACCGCGCCGTCGCCGACGCCGGAGAGCACCACCACGCCGGCCAGGACCGCCATGCCCGCCAGCGTGGTCAGCGCTGCCGTGCCCAGCCCCTTGATCAGCGCGAAAATCGTCGCCCGACGCTCCATTCAAATCCCCTCCTCGCCCAAGCGTATGACGGGGCGCGCAAAAAAAGACCGCCCGGCGGGGGGGCCAAAGGTCCGTGCTGCGGAAAACGGCCCCGGCATGCGCCGGGACCGTGTCAGTGCCTTCCTTACACCTGGGGCTCCACGTCGTTCTCCAGCGGCGCGTCCTCCACGGAGCGGATCGCCCAGCGGGCAAAGACCATCGGGGTCTTCTGCGCGCCGATGACGACGGAAACGGTGTCGTCCTTGATGCCGGTCACAGTCCCGTAGATGCCGCCGATGGTGCAGATGCGGTCGCCCGGCTTGAGGGCGGCCAGCATGTCCTTGACGGCCTTGTCCTTCTTGCGCTGGGGCCGGATGAGCACAAACCAAAAGACCACCACGATGGCGACCATCGGAAGAAGCTGAACCAGGGTGGCGGCAATGCCTCCGCTCTGGGCGGCGGCGTCGGTGGCGGCATCCGCCGCGGCGGACGCGGCCGGAGCGGTGGCGGTGGCATCCAGGAGCCATGCGAGACTTGTGAACATGTTATTTCCTCCAAAAATCATCATACGATTTATTATACTTGAGTTTGGGCCGGAGCACAACACGTAAAACGCCCTGCGCTCGCACATTGCTGTAAAATTTTTGCGACTGCCCGCCCCTCAAATTACCACGCGCCCCGGCCATGGGTGGCGTAAAAGTCCTCCGCCCAGTCGCGGGTGGCGTCCTGGGAAATGGCCTCGCGCATCTCCTCCATCATGCGCACGAGAAAGCGCAGGTTGTGGATCGAACACAGCCGCAGCCCCAGAATCTCCTCCGCCTTCAGAAGGTGCCGGATGTACGCCCGGGAGTAGTTACGGCAGGCGTAGCAGTCGCAGTCCTCCTCAATGGGCGCAAAGTCCCGCGCGCAGGCGGCGTTGCGGACCACCAGACGGCCGCTTCGGGTGAACACGGTACCGTTTCTCGCCACCCGCGTGGCCAGCACGCAATCAAACATGTCCACGCCCCGCAAAACGCCCTCGATCAGGCAGTCCGGCGAGCCCACGCCCATCAGGTAGCGGGGTTTTCCCTCCGGCAGAATCGGGCAGACGATATCCAGCATCCGGTACATGACGTCCTTGGGCTCCCCCACCGACAGCCCGCCGATGCCGTAGCCGGGCAGGTCCCGCGCCGCCGCCTGCCGCGCGCTCTCCGCGCGGAGCTCCTCAAAAAACGCGCCCTGCACGATGCCGAAGAGCGCCTGGTCCTCCCGGGTCTTGGCGGCAATGCAGCGGTCCAGCCAGCGGACGGTGCGCCCCAGCGCGCCGGCCGCGGTCTTCTCGTCGCAGGGCCAGGCGGTGCACTCGTCAAACTGCATCATGATGTCGCTGCCCAGCGCCTCCTGAATGGCCACCGCCACCTCCGGCGACAGAAAGCGGTTGCTGCCGTCCAGGTGGGACCGGAAGGACACGCCGTCCTCCCGCACCTTGCGCAGCCCCGCCAGCGAAAACACCTGAAACCCGCCGCTGTCGGTCAAAATCGGGCCGTCCCAGTGCATGAACCGGTGCAGCCCGCCGGCCTCGCGGATCAGGTCCTCGCCGGGGCGCAGGTGCAGGTGGTACGTGTTGGCCAGGATGATCTGGGCGCCCAGGTCCCGGACTTCTTCCGGCGACAGCGTCTTGACCGACGCCTGGGTGCCCACCGGCATGTATACGGGCGTTTCGATGGTTCCATGGGGGGTGTGCAGCCGGCCCCGGCGGGCGCCGGTCTGTCTGCACACGTGCAGAAGCTCAAATTCAAACGGCTTGGGCAAGGGGATTCCTCCCTGAATGTTACTGGATGAACATGGCGTCGCCGAAGGAGAAAAAGCGGTAGCCCTCGCGGACGGCTTCCTCATAGGCGGCCAGGGTCCGCTCCCGGCCCATCAGCGCCGACACCAGCATGATGAGGGTGGAGCCGGGCAGGTGAAAGTTGGTAATGAGGGCGTCCACCATCTGAAAGCGGTAGCCGGGGGTGATGAAGATGTCCGTCCAGCCGGAGCCGGGGGCCAGGTGCCCCTCCGCGGCCGCGGACTCCAGCGTGCGCACGCTGGTGGTGCCCACCGCGATCACCCGCCGGCCCTCGGCCCTGGCGCGGTTGACGGCCTCGGCCGCCTCTGGGCTTACGCGGTAGAACTCGCTGTGCATCCGGTGCTCCGACAGGTCCTCTGCCTTGACGGGCCGGAAGGTCCCCAGGCCCACGTGCAGAAGCACCGGCACAATCTCGACGCCCATCGCGCGGATCTTCTCCAGCAAACCCGGCGTGAAGTGCAACCCGGCCGTGGGCGCGGCGGCAGAGCCCGTCTCCCGGGCGTAGACCGTCTGGTAGCGCTCGCGGTCGGCCAGTTTTTCGTGGATGTAGGGCGGCAGCGGCATTTCACCCAGCTCGTCCAGCGCGGCCTCCAGCGCGCCGCCCTTTACGTCAAAGCGCACCACGCGCCCGCCCGCGTCGGTGGGGGCTTCAATGGTGGCCGTCAGACGCCCGCCGCCGAAGGAAACCACCGCGCCGGGCTTCAGCTTCTTGCCGGGGCGCACCAGTGTTTCCCAGGAAACCGGCGACAGCTGCCGGAGCAGCAGTACCTCGCAGGCGCCACCCCCCGCGCGCTCGCCGATGAGCCGGGCGGGCATCACCCGCGTGTCGTTGACCACCAGGACGTCGCCGGGCCGGAGGCAATCCGGAAGGTCATAAAAATGCCGGTGCGCCGCCGATCCGCCCGTCCGACCCACCACCATGAGGCGGCTGTGGTCCCGGGGCTCCGCGGGCGTCTGGGCGATGAGCGCTTCCGGCAGGTCGTAGAGAAAATCGCTTGTCTTCATGCAATCCCTTTATTCGTCAATTTCCAGCCGCATCTGGCCGTCCTGGGCGGAGGCCGAGGGGGCGGCGAGCCCCAAATGGCCGTAGGCCGCAGGCGTCGCCACGCGGCCCCGGGGCGTGCGCATCAGAAAGCCCAGCTGCAAAAGATACGGCTCGTACACGTCCTCGATGGTGGAGGCGTCCTCACCGGTGGCGGCCGCCAGCGTGTCAAGGCCCACCGGCCCGCCGCCGAACTTTCCGATCATGGTTTCGAGCATCGCCCGGTCAACCCGGTCAAGGCCCAGCTCGTCAATCTCCATCCGCGTCAGCGCCTCCCGGGCCACCGCCCGGGTGATGCGCCCGTCAGCCCTGACCTCGGCAAAGTCGCGCACGCGCTTGATCAGCCGATTGGCGATGCGGGGCGTGCCGCGGGCGCGCCGCGCGATCTCCAGCGCGCCCTCCGGGTCGCACGCGATTCGGAGGATTTTGGCCGATCTCATCAGGATAATTGAAAGGTCCTCCGGCTCGTAGAGTTCCAGCCGGAAGCTGATGCCAAAGCGGTCCCGCAGCGGCGATGTCAAAAGTCCCGCGCGGGTCGTGGCGCCGATCAGCGTAAACCGGGGCAGATCCAGCCGGATCGACCGGGCCGATGGGCCCTTGCCGATCATGATGTCCAGCGCGTAGTCCTCCATGGCGGGGTAGAGCACTTCCTCCACGGCGTGGGAGAGCCTGTGGATTTCGTCGATGAACAGGACGTCCCCGGCGGCGAGGTTGGTCAGGATGGACGCCAGGTCCCCCGGCCGCTCGATGGCGGGGCCGCTGGTCACGCGGATGTTGTGCCCCATCTCGGAGGCGATGATGCCGGCCAGCGTGGTCTTGCCCAGGCCGGGCGGGCCATAGAGCAAAAGGTGGTCCAGCGGCTCGCGGCGCGCGACAGCCGCCTGCATGTACACCGAAAGACTCTCCTTGAGCTTGTGCTGGCCGAAGTATTCCGCAAGCGTCAGCGGGCGCAGCGTGCGCTCCGCCTCGTCCTCCGCCTGGTGAAATCCGCTGGCGATCAGCCGTTCGTCGTCCATCAGCCGTTCATCCCCTTCAGCGCCAGCCGGATGAGCTCATCCGTCCGGTCGGTTTCGGCGGCCACGCGGGCCACCGCCGCCGCGGCCTCGCCGGAGGCGTAGCCCAGCGCCATCAGCGCCTCGATGGCCTCCGCCGTGGGGCCGCCCCGGGGCGCGGCCGGGGCTACCTGACCGGCGGTCAGCTCCTCCGCGCCGTCGATCTTGTCCCGAAGTTCCAATATCAGCCGCTGCGCGGTCTTCTTGCCGATGCCCGGCGCCCGGGCCAGGGCCGCCGCGTCGCCCGTCAGAAGCGCGATGGTCAGCTCCCGCACGCTGAGGGCCGACAGGATGCCCAGCGCCGTCCTGGGGCCGATGCCCGTGACGGAGTTGAGCCGCAAAAACATCGCCTTTTCCTCGCGGCTGTAAAAGCCAAAAAGCTCCTGCGCATCCTCCCGCACGGAAAGGTGCGCATAGCATTTGAAGCGCGCGCCCACCTGCGGCGCGGCGGCGAGCGCCGCCGCGCTGACCAGCAGCTGGTAGCCCACGCCCCCGCAGTCAATCACAAGGGAATCCGCGTTCTTTTCGGCCAGAACGCCCTCAAAGTGCGCGTACATGCCGTCCTCCCCTACTTGATGCGGAACAACTGCCGCATGCGTGCGCTCTGGGCGTGGGTCAGCGCCACCGCCAGGGCGTCGGCGGCGTCATCCGGGCGGGCGATATCTTCCATGCCCAGAAGGAGCTTCACCATCGTCTGCACCTGCAGCTTGTCCGCCTTTCCATGACCCGTGACCGCCTGCTTGACCTGCATGGGCGTATATTCAAACAGGTTTTCCGTCCGCGTGGACGCCGCCGCCAGCGCCGCTCCGCGGGCCGCGCTGACATCCATGCCGGTGGTCACGTTCTTCGAGAAAAACAGTTCCTCAAAGGCCACCTCGTCCGGCTCGTAGATGTCCATCAATTGATTGATGCCCAGGAAAATGGACCGGAGGCGCTGCGGCAACGGCACACCCGCCTTTGTGGTCAGCACGCCGAACTGCACCAGACGGCAGCGGCCGCCCTCCGCGCGGATCACGCCGTACCCCAGCGTCGCCAGCCCCGGATCGATGCCCAGTATCACCAAGACGGCGTTCCCCCTCCAAAAAGCGTCAACTTTTATGATAGGATAGAACACGCATTCTGTCAAGCAGAGAACCCCGAACGCCGGGTACAGTTTTGGCGCAAAGCAAGGCCGCCGTACGCTTCGGCCCCGAGCCCTGCGGGGCGAAACATGCGGCGGCCTTCACGGCGCGCCCGGTACTATGGCATCATCGTCGCGATCTCTGATTCGCTGAGGCCCGGGTGCAGCGCCTGGTTGATGCCCAGCGCCACAATGCCCGCCACGTCTTCCACCAGGTCGTCCACCTCGCGCGGGGTGACGATCATGTCCCCAGTAGCATTTTTCAGCATGTCGTCGGTCAATTTATCCAGGTCTTCCTGCTCCCCGCCCAGTTTTTCCAGCGCGTCCCGAACGATGGTGGCGGCGTAGATGACCGTGGGCACGCCGATGGCGATCACCTTCGCGCCCACCGCCTCGCGGCTCAGCGCCCGACGGTGATTGCCCACGCCGGAGCCGGGCTGTATGCCGGTATCGGTGAGCTGGATGGCCGTACCGATCCGCCCCACATCCCGCGCGGCCAGACTGTCGATGGCGACGACGGCGCGGGGCTTCACGCGCTCCGCCAGGGCGGAGACCATCTCCAGTGTCTCGATGCCCGTCACGCCCAGGACCCCCGGCGCGACGGCGCACACCGGCCGCATGCGGTCGTCCACGCTGTCGGGCAGCTCCTCAAAAATGTGGCGGGTGACCAGCGTGCGGTCGATGGTCATCGGCCCCAACGAATCCGGGGTCACTTGGCGGTTACCCAGCCCCACCACCATCACCGGGCCGTCGCCCTCGGGCAGCATGCGGGCGAGCTCTTCCGCCAGCAGCGACGACACCGCCCGTCGTGCCTCCGGCGCGCCGGTTCGCACCGCGCCGCACTCCAGCGTAATGTAGCGGCCCATGGGCTTTCCCAGCGTGCGGACGCCGGCCTCCCCGTCGATCACCACCTCGGTGATCGTGATGCCGCCTTCCTCCCAGATCGATACCTGAACGCCGGGGATTTTCGTCTTTCCCCGGGCGCCCTCCGGCCCGATGGCCTCCATCGCGAGATCCGTGCGAATCTGCAAAACGACCGCCTCCCGTGGATAGCATGCCAAGAAGCGCACGCAGTCAACGCTTCTTTCAAAGTTTTAACCAAATCCGCCAAACTCAGCCTTGCATTCCGGGGTTCCGCGTGATATAATGGCGGTTGTCGATAAAAGGCTGGGAGGTGAACAGAATTGCCGAACATCAAGTCCGCCATCAAACGGGTCCGCGTGACCAAGAAGAAGAACCTGCGCAATCGCATGATCAAGACCGCCATGCGCACGTCCGTCAAGAAGTTTGACGTTGCGGTCGCCGCGAACTCTGCCGACCAGCAGCTTCTCAACGCGACTTCCGCGTCCATTGACAAGGCCGCCAGCAAGGGCGTTATCCATAAGAACGCGGCGAACCGCAAAAAGTCGCGGCTGGCCAAGCGCCTGAACAAGGCTGCCGCCGCTCAGTAATCCTGATGGATCAAAGAGGCTGTCCCGGTTGGGACAGTTTTTTTGTTAAAGTGAAAACGGAGGGATCGCGTTGCGTTTCGCCGCGGGCGCAAGCCCAGTCTTCCCCGTCCCGGACATCGATAGGACGGCTTCATTCTACGAAAGCTTGGGCTTCCGGGCCGTCCGATATCCGGACGCGCAGGAGGCCCAGGCCTGCCTGTGCCTGGAAAACGCGCAAATCATCCTGACGGGCGGTGGCCGGGCGGCGCTGCCCAACCGGGTGCTGTACGGCTCCGGCTGCGACGCCACCCTCAACGTCCGGGACCCGGCTGCGCTCTACGATGAATTTCTCGGGAAAGGCGCGAAGAT
>JARKQG010000053.1 GCA_029974035.1 Eubacteriales bacterium
GCCGCTGCCCGCCTGATCGGCGATGGTTTTGACCGTTACGTCCAATGCGTGATCGTCCGACAGGTCGCCGATCGTTACCGACGCGCCGGATTTCGTGGCCGCGTACCGCCGCTTGGTGGGGTTCGTGCCGTTTCCCGTCCACATCAGAAGCTCATTGGGCGCGGCGCCGGTAAACTGCACCAACTGCCCCACCGCGGGGCTTTCCGGCAGCGCCGCCGCCTGGGTGATCTCGCTGGGGATGAACTGCATCACCGTGGAACCTCTCGCCATATCACGCCTCCTCCGTGGCCTGCGCCACGTCGCAATGGTAGATCGCCGGATTCGCGGCGAACTCCGCCGCCGTGACGGCTACGCTTTTTACGCCGGTGTGCGCTGCCGCCCAGGCGGCATCCGCTGCGGCGTTTCCGCTCTCGCGGCTCCACGAGAACAGCCCCGCGTCCAGGCTGTCCGTGATCTCCGCGCCGCCCAGGTACACCCGCGCCGAAAGCGTCGCCCCGGCCGCGGTGGTCTGCCCCTTCAAGATGTTCCCCGCCGTGGATTCGATCGCCACCGTCACCACCGCCTGAGTCACGGTGGGGTTGCCCGTCAGATCGATGGCGGCGCCCGCGCCGTCTGCCAGCGCCCCGGCGCCCACGGTGCCGGTTTCAAGCAGCCTGCCCGGGATGCCCTGCGGCAGCTGCCAGTGGGGCAGCTTCACGCGCAGCCGGTCCAGCTGCACGCGGCCCAGCTCGATGCTTTTATAGCGGCCCGTCAGGCAGTCCCAGGTGACTTCGATCACCTCGGTCAGTACGTCAAGGCCGATGCCGGGGTGGCGTACCCGCACCCGGTCGCACAGGTACACGTCCTCGAGCCGCCGGTACTGGGCGTACTCCACGGTATCGCCCAGGGTCACAAAATCCACCCGGAGGTTGAGGGAGGGCTGGTCGCACGCCGTATCGGCAAACTGGTTGAGCGCCGCCTCGATCATCCTCCTGCGCGCGGTCAGAAGGTCCGCGGCCTTGCCGCTCTTGGCCTTGACGCCGGTATCGATGGCCGTCATCATGGGCGCGGGGTAGTCCCCCGCCTGGGGGCTGGTGACCCATGTTTCGCCCGAGCCGACGACCACGGTGGTGCCGTTGATGTCGTAGGTTCCGGCGGTCAGCAGAAGGTCCTTGCCCTTCGAGGTCTTGCCCACCGGCACGATCCGGGCGCACGCGCCGGATACGTCCGTGGTGCAGGTCACGCCCAGGAGGTTCTTGCCGTACTCGATGCCTACGCCCCGGTTGGTCCCCGCCTCGCGCAGAAGGCAGAATTCGTAGTTGTCCCGCACCAGCTCCAGCCCCCACCGGTCGACAAGGCCCGTGTCCGGCGCCAGGAGCGCCTCCACCAGGCCCGTGCGCGTCCAGCTTGCGCCCACCCGCTGGTCGAGGAGGTTGGTAAAGCCCTCAAACTCGTGGGGGCTCAGGCAGTTTCCCATCAGCCCGGAGAGCGCCT
>JARKQG010000021.1 GCA_029974035.1 Eubacteriales bacterium
CGCGCCGTGGGGATTTACCTTCTGGCCCATTGGTTTCCCTCCTGTTATGTCGTCTAGACGTCACTTCGCCTGATCCAGGACGATCGTGATGTGGCTGGTGCGCTTGAGGATCACGTCGGCCCTGCCGTGGGAGCGGGCCCAGTAGCGCTTCAGGGTCGGGCCCTTGTTGGCGTAGACCTCGGCCACGTAGAGGCTTCCGCGGTCCAACTGCAGGTTGTTCTCGGCGTTGGCGATGGCCGAGTCCAGCAGCTTTTCGACGACGGGCGAGGCGGTCTTCGGGGTGTAGGCCAGGATGGCCAGCGCTTCGTCAACCCGCTTGCCTCGGATGAGGTCTATGACCACCTGGACCTTGCGGGGCGAGATGCGGATATATCGGGCGGTGGCGCGGGGGCGCTTGTCGGCGCGCTCCTTGCGGGCCGCGGCCTTCTCGCGTGATCTGGTTGCCATGTTTGATCCCTCCTCCTTACTTGCGCGCGGACGCTTTTTCGCCGGCGTGTCCGCGGAAGGTGCGGGTGGGGGCGAATTCGCCCAGCTTGTGGCCCACCATGTCCTCCGTCACGTACACGGGAACGTGCTTGCGGCCGTCATGGACCGCGATGGTGTGGCCCACAAAGTCCGGGAAAATGGTGGAAGCGCGCGACCAGGTCTTGATGACCTTCTTATCGCCGCTCAGGTTCATGGCCTTGACGCGTTCAAGCAGCACCGGCTGGATGAACGGGCCTTTCTTGATGGATCTGCTCATATCTTACGGCCTCCTTGCGTGGCGATACCGGTCACTTGCCGGCTCTCTTGACGATCATCTTGTTGGAGTACTTGCGGTGCTTGCGGGTCTTGACGCCCTGGGTCTTCTTGCCCCACGGGGACATCGGTGCGGGCATGCCCACCGGGGAGCGGCCCTCGCCGCCGCCATGGGGGTGATCGCAGGGGTTCATGACCACGCCGCGGACGGTGGGGCGGATGCCCAGATGGCGCTGGCGTCCGGCCTTGCCAATGCGCACGTTCATGTGGTCGGTGTTGCCCACCTGGCCGATGGTGGCCCGGGCGGTCATGGGCACCTTGCGCACCTCGCCGGAGGGCAGGCGCACCTGCGCCATGGCGCCTTCCTTGGCGATCAGCTGGGCGGCGGTGCCGGCGGAGCGGACCATCTGGCCGCCCTTGCCGGGCTTGATCTCCACGTTGTGGATCAGGGTGCCCAGCGGGATATCGGAGATGACGAGGCAGTTGCCGGGCTTGATGTCCGCGCCGGTGCCGCTCATCACGGTGTCGCCCACGGAAAGGCCCAGCGGCGCCAGGATGTAGCGCTTTTCGCCGTCGGCGTAGTGCAAAAGGGCGATAAAGCAGGTGCGGTTCGGGTCGTACTCGATGGTGGCGACCTTCGCGGGCACGCCGTCCTTGTTGCGCTTGAAGTCAATGATGCGGTACTTGCGCCGCGCGCCGCCGCCCTGATGGCGGACGGTGATCTTGCCGTGCATATTGCGGCCGGCCTTGTGGCGAAGGTCGGTCAGAAGCGAGCGCTCCGGCTTGTTCGTGGTGATCTCCTCAAAGGTAAGCACCGACATAAAGCGCCTTGCGGGCGAGGTCGGCTTATACACTCGGATGGCCATGTTCGCGTTCCTCCTCCTTTATTGCGCCATGCCTTCGAAGAACTCGATGCCCTTGGAGGCCTCGGTCAGCGTGACGTAGGCTTTTTTGCGCTCGGGGCGGCGGCCCTGGGTTTTGCCCTGGCGCTTGAGCTTGCCCTCGACGCGCATGGTGTTGACCGACTTGACCTTCACGCCGAAGATGGTCTCCACCGCCTGCTTGATCTCGGTCTTGCCGGCGTCCACGGCCACCTCAAAGGCGTACTTCTTGTCGTTCATCGCGTCGTAGCTCTTTTCGGTGAGCACCGGCCGAAGGATGATGTCGTAGGGGCTCTTCATTATTCGTACACCTCCTCGGCCACTTTCACGGCGCCCAGCGTCGCGATGAATTTGTCGTGGTTCAGAATGTCCAGCACGTTCAGGCTGCCGCTGTCGCGCTCGATAAACGCCACGGTAACGCCCGGGATGTTGGCGGCGGCGCGCACGACGCGCTCGTCCACGCCCTGGGTGACGATCAGCGCCTTGCGGCCGGCGCCCAGCGCCTTGAGCATCGCGGCGACCTCGCGGGTCTTGGCGTCCGCCAACTCGAGCTTATCCAGCACAATCATGTCGCCGTCCTGCACCTTGGCGGTCAGCGCGGACTTCATGGCGAGCCTTTTGACCTTGCGGGGAACGGACATGGAATAGTCGCGGGGCTTGGGCGCGAACACCATGCCGCCGTGGGCGAACTGCGGCGCCCTCCGGGAGTGATGGCGCGCGTTGCCGGTGCCCTTCTGGCGGTAGATCTTGCGGCCGCCGCCCCGGACCTCGGAGCGGGTCTTGGCCGACTGGGTGCCCTGGCGCTTGGCGTTAAGCTGCGCGCGAACGACGGTGTGCAGCGCGGTTTCGTGAATTTCGGCGCCGAAGGTGTTTTCGGACAGTTCGACTTCGCCGACCTTCACGCCCTGCATATTGACCAGTGCTACTTTAGGCATTGTTACGTCCTCCTTCCGAAAAGCCTTCAGCCCTTGACAGCGTTGCGTACCGTGACCAGTGCGCCGTTGGCGCCGGGCACCGCGCCCTTGATCATCAGCAGGTTGCGCTCGGCGTCCACCTTCACAATTTCGAGGTTCTGGACGGTGACGCGCTCTCCGCCGTACTGGCCGGGCATATGCTTGTTTTTGAACACGCGGGACGGGTCAGAGTTGGCGCTCATGGAGCCGACGCCGCGGTGATACTTGGAGCGGTGGGCCATGGGGCCGGTGTGCTGGTTCCAGCGCTGAATGACGCCGGTGAAGCCGTGGCCCTTGCTGGTTCCGATCACGTCGACCACGTCGCCCTCGGCGAACACGTCGCACTTGATCTCGTCGCCCACCTTATAGGAAG
>JARKQG010000060.1 GCA_029974035.1 Eubacteriales bacterium
CACCTTTCTGCTACCTCCTTAGTCCTTGCAAACTAAGGGTAGCGCATCTTCGGGGTGCTGACAATGGCTCTTTTCATTGCCACTCGCCGCTGCTCACTTTTTGGCGCCCTTTTGCTCGTTCCCTATTTTACCGAAAACACTTACCGACGAACAGCTTAAACTTCTTCACAAGAGGGGGATGATAATTGAAGAACCTGACGCTGCTCTTTTTGCCCTGAAAACCGAGGATTATTACCGTTTGAGCGGATATGCTTTTCAATTCAAGCAGCACAAGAGTAGGGAAGATTATTCACCAGGGACAAGTTTTGCCAGAGTGCACCGAATCTATGAATTTGATTCGCGGCTCAGGAGTATTCTTGTTCGTTATCTTGAAATTATTGAAGTTTACGCTCGTACGCAAATAGCCTATTGGTTTTCTCACGAATATGGTCCATATGGGCACTACAAGTATTGGAATTTTCGTACGGAGGAAGCATTTGTAAAGTTTACTAAATTGAGCGAGGCGGCAATTCAAAAGAATAAGAAGGTTCCTTTTATTGCGCACCACCTCAAAGTATATAGCACAGAGACATGTCACAACTTCCCTTTGTGGGTTCTGGTGGAAATTCTCTCGTTCTCGACAGTCTCCCAGTTTTATGCTGGGACTGCAATGCCTGTAAAAAAATCAATAGCTAAATCTATGGAGAGCGACTCTAAATATCTGGAGAATCAACTTCATTGCATGGCAAACCTCAGAAATATTTGTGCGCATTATGGACGTCTGTATAACCGGGACATTTATCCAGCAATTTCGCTTGATAAAAGATATTACTTGGCGCACACGGATAGATATGGATCGGATTTACCCACAACATCAATTCTGGGATATTTAATAGGAATTATTGTTCTCTTGCCCGATAAGCGGGAAGCAGAGCGATTGATTCGCGATATAGAAACTCTTATACAAGCGTACGCAGACTTTATTGACATATCCTTAATCGGAATGCATGAAGACTGGGGCTCCTTCGTGCGCGGTCTTATTTAAACATTTCCCGCCCGGCGCTGCAACGCCGGACGGGGAACCACTGGAGAAGGGAGGCGACAGGGATGAGTCAGAAAGGTGGAACAGGTCCTCAGCCATCAGGCAAGCCAACAACACCCGGCACGCACAGGGACATCTCGTCAGTTAATCCTCCGCGGCCAGTTCCCCCCGCGCCGGAGAATAAGTAGGGGATACACCGTTCATGATGGAGTCATATAGCTTGGAAGCGTCACGAAATTCAATCTCAAAGCCCTTGTCCAGGCTGACATACGCAGCGATGACCCCGCCGATGGTGCGATCAGCCTTCCCCTTGTTCGCATCATCGGCGAGGATACCGCGTACGAGATCTGTTCTCGATAATGACAGACTTGGATTCTCGGTTATTGATTTAGGGATAGCCCAAAGGAAACCACATTCCTCGATTTTTCCGCCTCGTTTGACAACAGCAACAACACATGACGTGTCCATAACCGCCGGATTCATGACCGTGTCACTCCACACGTCGCAGAACTGGCTGTCCACCGGGGCTCCTGCGATGCGCTTGATCGTGTTTGCCGCCCTTGAAAGGACATGTCTGACAAACAGATACCATGTCCCGGAGAATAGGATGGATACGATCAGCGATAGCGCAAGATATATACCGATGTTCCAACCTTTTTTAAGTGTTTTGATCCATTCTGTCAATCCTGCCGGCATGCCCAGAATCCAACCAAATGCGAGTAAACTGACCGCATTCACAGCTGCGCTAAAGAAAAGGTACTTTGCGGCTTGTGTGGTCGCATCATCATGTACTTTTTTCCAATGCCGTTCAGCTAATTTGCCCAGTATTACCTTCACCAGCGCGCCCGGATACGCGAACAGCATTAGCAGAATAAGATCGTCCATATTGTCACCCCCGCCTTATTTCTACACATAATTATAGCACAAATTTGCCAAAAATTCAAGGAGGGGAGATCGTGAGTACTAAGCTCCGCACCGCACAGGCCGTCTGGATCGAGGAACGCCAGCGATGGCAGGTCAAGGTCCAGCGCGACGGCGAGCGGCGCGCGTTTACCAGCAAGACGCCGGGTCGGCGTGGAAAGACCGAAGCAGAGAAGAAAGCCGACAAGTGGCTGGAAGTCCGCACCGGCCACGACCTGCGCTTCGACGCCGCATGGGAAGAATACATGAACAATCTGCGCGAAACGACCGGTGAAGCCAACGTACAGAACCGGGATTCGCTTGGCCGAAACTGGCTCCTTCCGACGCTCAAATACAAGCGGTTAAGCGCAATCACACAAAACGACATGCAGCGGTGCATCAACGCAGCGGCGAAGGCGGGGAACTCCAGGCGGCAGTGCATCAACGTGCGTTCGGCAATTACGGCATTCTGCAGATACGGCAGGACATGCCGCTGGCCCATTGAGCAGCCGTTCGCCCTCACGATTCCAACCTACGCGCCGGAAGGGGAGAAGCACATTCTCCAGCCGGACGCGCTCAAATTTCTCTTTAGGGTGGATACGGAACCGTACTATGCCAAGGATCGTCCCGCGTTCTTCATCCATGCGTTCCGGCTGGCCGTGGTGCTGGGCCTTCGTCGCGGAGAGATTTGCGGCTTGATGCGAAGTGACATAGAAAACAGCGTGCTGACCATCAGGCGCGCCGTCAATAACCTGAATATCGAAACCCGGGGGAAGAACAGGAACGCCAGACGGACCCTCAAGCTGCCAAAGCTGGCGCAGTCGATCATCGCAGATCAAATGACCATGCTCAAGTCGCTGGGCGTGGTATCCCCGTGGCTGTTTCCCGATGAGAACGGTGAGCGCCTGGATTCCAACCATTTCTATAAGCGGTGGACGCAGTACGGGAAGCAGCTGAAGAACCCGGTCAGCCTCCACGAGCTGCGCCATACGTTCATCAGCATCGTAAAAGAGGATATGCCGGAATCGCTCCTGAAGGGGGTGGTCGGGCATTCCGTGAAAATGGACACCCTGGGCGTCTACGGGCACACGGTCGACGGGGAAATGCAGCGCACCGCCGACATCATCGACCAGGTATTCAGCCGCCATATCAAAACCTGAAAAGTGGGTACCAAAGTGGGTACCGGAGCAACAAAAAGCCCTCGAAAACTCAACGTTTTCAAGGGTTTTCTTGTGGTCTGGGTGAGAGGATTTGAACCTCCGGCCTCTTGAACCCCATTCAAGCACGCTACCAAACTGCGCCACACCCAGTTGCAACGTCGTATATATTAGCATGATCGGGCTTGCTTGTCAATATAAAAATGTGCGGCACCGTGTTAACTTGAAATGTTTGGCGCGCGGCTGCAGGCGTCCGGCGTTGCGGCATAAGCGCCGCCGCGATAGGCGGTGCCGCAAAGGATGAATGGGGAACTCCGGTAAAATTTCCCGGGCAATATTATTACCAGCATAGCCTTTGCACCGGGCGGAGAATTTATGCCGGGATGCTTTGAAGGAGGTCAAAAGGCATGAGGGAATGGAAAAAACAGGCGGCAAAGCGATGTTTTGGCTGGGCGCTGTCAATGATTGTGCTGGCCGGGGCGCTGTCGCCTCAGGCGCAAAGCCTGACGGGATTGCCCGACGCGATCCGCCTGACAAAGGGAGAATCCACCCGGATTGAGCTGATGGGACCGGTCGATTTCTCCGTGGACGAGGGCGGCGCCGAGGTATTGTCCACCACCGACGAGCGAATTGAGGATGTCGGCGGCGAACGCGTCACGTTGACGGGCGAGTCGGAGGGCAGCACGACCCTCGTGGTCCGCTTTCTGGGCATGCCGGTCAAGCGCGTCAACGTCAGCGTCCAGGCGACGCGCACGGTCATTCCCGGCGGACAGGCCATCGGCGTGGCGCTTGAAATGGAAGGCGTTTTGGTGGTGGGCGCGTCGGACGTGGGGCACGCGGTGAGCCCGGCGCGCAGGGCGGGCATCCGGGCGGGCGACAGAATTCTATCCGTCAACGGCACCTCCATTCAAAGCGCTGAACACCTGTCCGAGTTGATCGGAGAGGGCGGGGAAGCGGACCTTGCGGTGCGGCGCGGGGACGACAGCCTGACCGTGGCCGTCACGCCCGTTCGAGACGGCGAAGGCGGCGCGTACCGCCTGGGCGTCTGGGTGCGCGACAGCACCGCGGGGGTGGGTACGCTCTCGTTCTACGATCCCAGGAGCGGCATGTACGGCGCGTTGGGCCATGCCATTACCGACGTGGACACCGGGTCCGCGCTGTCGGTGGGCGAAGGCGCGATCTACGCCAGCCGGGTCGTCGACATATTGAAATCCGAGGGCGGCCATCCGGGCGAACTGATGGGCGACTTTATGAACGATCAGAAGGAACTGGGCACCCTGACGAAGAACACGCCGCGCGGCATCTACGGCAAGATGAGCCGGCCGCTCGCAAGCGCCTTGTATCCGGAGGGCATTGCCGTGGCCGCCCGCGGCGAACTGGTCACCGGGGCGGCGACGCTCCTCACCACGCTGGATGACGAGGGCGTGCGCGCCTATGACTGCGAGATCACCAAGCTCTTTTCCCAGAACGAGCCCGGTCAGCGGAGCATGGTCATCCGGATCACGGATCAGGCGCTGATGGAGAAAACCGGCGGCATCGTGCAGGGCATGAGCGGATCGCCGATCATTCAGAATGGAAAGCTGGCGGGGGTGGTCACCCACGTGTACATCGACGACACGCAGCTGGGCTATGCGGTCTACGCCGAATGGATGCTGAAGGAATGTGAATAATACGTGTACTTCTGGAGATTGAAAGGATTTTGCGCGGGCGGCGGCGAATAACGTTTGACGGAAGTGAATGCCGCATGAGAGAACGCCCCCGACGAACCGTCCTGGCACTGTCCGACAAGCCGTCCGCCTCACCGATGATTGACGCCGCGCAGGCGGCGGGCCTGTCCATTGAAGGCATGTGCTGGGATGGTCCGGGCGCGGTGCAGCTGACCAACCAGACCATGCCGGACATCCTGCTGATCGATCTGGTGCTGCCCCGCTGGGATGCACTGGAGACGATGCGCAGGGTTGGCTTGCTGCCGCTGTTTACGATGCCCTACGTCGTGGCGCTCTCCGCCGCGGATATGGGCGCGTTTGAGCGGCAGGCCTTCAGGCGAGGCGCCTGCGGCGTCCTGCGCAAGCCGTTAGACCCGGCGGCGCTCGCTGGCCTGATCGGAAGCCTGTCGATCAAGGCGCGGCTGCCCCGTACGGATCTGACGGAGGATCGCATGCTGAACTGCCTGTGGTCGCTGGGCTTTTCGGCCAAGCTGCCCGGCACGACCTACCTGGCTGCGGCGGCGATGCTGATGGCGCTGGACGCCCGGCTGATGGGATCGCTCACCGGAGAACTGTACCCGATGGTTGCCGCCCGCTTTGGCGTCGGTTCCCTCAACGTGGAGCACGCGATGCGCAGGGCCATCGAATCCGCCTGGTCAGGCAGCGCCATGGAACGACAGCACGCGCTGTTTGGCAATACGATAGACGCGCGGCGCGGCAAGCCCACCGCCGGAGAAATGATCGGCCGGCTTGCCGAGCTCGCGAGGGTAAAGGAGCTGTAAGCATGAGAATCAAACGGGTGGCCTTCATCGTACTCGACGGACTGGGCATCGGCGGCGCGGCCGATGCCGCCGCCTACGGCGACGAGGGCGCCAATACGCTCAAATCCGTGGTGGAAAAGGGAAAGCCGGACATCCCCAACCTGACCGATCTGGGCCTTCTCAACGCCGCCGGCCTTTCCGGCGCGATCGACGACCCGCTGGGGTGCTTCGGCGCGATGGCGGAAAAGGCGGCCGGCAAGGACACCACCAGCGGCCACTGGGAAATGGCCGGCCTGACGCTCAAGACGCCGTTTCCAACCTTTCCGAATGGGTTCCCGCCGGAGCTGATCGAAACCTTCGAGCAGGAAATCGGCATGAAGACGCTGGGCAACAAGGTGGCCTCCGGTACGGAGATCATCGAGGAGCTGGGCAGCGAACACCTGCGCACCGGCAACCCCATCGTCTATACGTCGGCCGACAGCGTGTTCCAGATTGCCGCCCACGAGGCGATCATTCCGCCTACGGAGCTGTGGCACATCTGCCGCATCGCCCGCAAGGTGCTCGCCGGACCGTGGGCGGTAGGCCGGGTGATCGCGCGGCCCTTCCTCGGGAACCCGGGCGCCTTTACGCGCACCGGCAACCGCCGGGATTTTTCCCTTGACCCCACGGGCAGGACCATGCTGGACGTCATCAAGGACGCGGGGCGCGACGTGATCGGCATCGGCAAGATTGAGGACATCTTCAACCACCGCGGGCTGACCCTCTCCAACCACGCGGCGGGCAACCCGGCCTGCATCGAGGCCATCCTGGAAACCCTGCGCAAGGACTCCTGGAAGGGCCTGATGTTTGCCAATCTGGTGGACACCGATTCCCTCTACGGGCATCGCAACGACATCCCCGGGTACGCCCGGGCGCTGGAGGCCTTTGACGCGGCGCTTCCGGAGATCATGCGCCTGATGGGCGAGGACTCGCTGCTCATGATTTCCGCGGACCACGGCGTCGATCCGGGCTTTCCCGGCACGGACCACACCCGGGAGCACGTGCCGATCCTGTGCTGGAGCCTTTCCGCGCTGGAAGGCGTCGACCTGGGCCTGCGCGCCACCTATGCGGATGCGTCCGCCACGGTGCTGGACGCGCTGGGCTTGAAAAATCCGCTGGACGGCACGTCATTCTGGCCGGACATCCGGGCATAGGGGGGCGCCATGAGCGAGTA
This sequence comes from Eubacteriales bacterium, assembly GCA_029974035.1. The sequence goes on from JARKQG010000060.1 coordinate 6,759, forward strand.
CGTGAAGAAGATCAACGCGGCGGCGGACTACATCCGCCGCCGGATCCCCGCCGCGCCGCGGCTGGGGCTGGTGCTGGGCTCGGGCTGGAACATGATCCTTGAGGACATCCAGTCCCCTGTGCGCATTCCCTACGCCGAGGTTCCGGGCATGGTCGCCTCCACGGTGCCGGGGCATGCGGGCGAGTGGGTGTTCGGGAAGATCGGCGGCCGGGATGTCTGCGTCATGTCGGGCCGCGTCCATTACTACGAGGGATATTCCCTCAAGGATGTGACGCTGCCCATCAGGGTGATGAAGGCGCTGGGCGTGGAGCGGGTGGTGCTCACCAACGCCGCAGGTGCGGTCAACAAGGGCTTTGAGCCGGGCGACATGATGCTCATCACCGACCACATCAACCTGACCGCGGCCAACCCGCTGACCGGACCCAACGACGACGATCTGGGCACCCGTTTTCCGGATATGAGCCGCGCTTACGACCGGGAGATGCAGGAGGCCGCGCGCAGCGTCGCCCGCGAACAGGGCACGACGCTGCGCGAGGGCGTGTACATGTGGCTGACCGGGCCGACATTTGAAACCCCTGCCGAAATCCGCATGGCGCGGACGCTGGGCGCGGACGCGGTGGGCATGTCCACCGTGCCGGAGGTCATCGCCGCGCGCCACGGCGGCACCAGGGTGCTGGCGCTCTCCTGTATGACCAACATGGCTGCGGGTGTGCTGGACCAGCCGCTGTCCCACGCGGAGGTGCTGGAGACCGCGAACCGCGTCAGGAGCGCCTACCGCGCCTTTGTCGCCCGGTTGATCGAGCTTCTTTCATAACCTGAACATAAAAACACCTTCCGGCGGATACCCTACGATATGGAAATTCTGCCGGGAGGTGTTTTTGTTGTTTCTGAAAGCTTTGGCCTGCGCGCTGACACTGTGCCTTCTGTCGCTGACGGCGCTGGCAGAGCCGCTGGAGGCGGAGCTGCCCATCTCCATCGAGTGCGAAGCTGCGCTTCTGATGGAGCCATCCAGCGGGCAGGTAATCTTTGAACTGAGCGCGGACGAAACGCGCCCCGTGGCCAGCGTCACCAAGATCATGACGATCCTCTTGGTCTGCGAGGCGCTGGAGGAGGGCCGCGCCGCGCCGGAGGATGTGGTGACCGTGTCGCCGCAGGCCGAGGGCATGGGCGGTTCCCAGGTGCTCCTGGACATCGGAGAGCGGCAGACGTTGGCGACGCTGCTCAAGTGCGTCATCGTCGCCTCCGCCAACGACGCCGCGGTCGCGCTGGCGGAGCACATCTACGGTTCCGAACAGCTGTTTGTCCAGAAGATGAACGACCGAGCCGCGGCGCTGGGCATGAGTAACACCCGCTTTGTCAACTGCACCGGGCTTCCCGCCGACGGCCAGCACACCACCGCCCGGGACGTGGCGCTGATGTCCGCGGAACTCATCCGTCACGAGGGCTATTTTGAGTATTCCACCGTCTGGCTGGACGAACTGGACCACGGCGACGGCCGCGTGACGCAGCTGACAAACACCAACCGCCTGATCCGGCTCTACGACGGCTGCGACGGGCTCAAGACCGGCTCCACCCAGGAGGCGGGCTACTGCATGAGCGCCACCGCGCGCCGCGGAGATATGCGGCTGGTGGCCGTGGTGTTGGGGGCGAAGAGCGGAAAGTCCCGGTTTGACATCGCCGGGCGCATGATGGATCACGGCTTTGCAAACTACCGCACCTACCCCGTGGCCCAGAAGGGCGCGAAGGTGCGCGGAGAGCTGCCGGTGACCGCGGGGGAGAAGAGCGGTGTGAAGCTCGCGCTGGACGAGGACTTCACGCTGCTCATCGAAAAGGGGGAGGAAAGCGGCATCGAACTGACGCCGCACCTTCCGGAGAGCGTGCGCGCGCCGGTTTCCGCCGGGCAGCGCGTCGGCAGCGTTGATGTGATCAGGGACGGGCGCCTGGTGGGGCAGGTGGCCGTGGCGGCGGCGGAAACCGTGGATGCGCAAAACTACTGGGACGCGGCGCGCAGGGTGCTCGCGTGCTGGCCTCTTAAAATCGCATAATTCGCCCTTGCAATGCGGTGGCTTTTTCTGTACAATAGAAAGCGTTGTTGTACCGGAACGCATCGGAGGGAGCATGCTGCCAGTTCATCTGTCGGACGCCATCAAACCGGGCGAGCACGTGCTGTGCGCGGTGTCCGGCGGCGCGGACTCGGTGGCGCTTCTTTTGCTTTTGAAGGCACAGGCGGACGCGGGGCGAATCCGCCTTACGGCGGCCCACTTTGACCACCGGATCCGGCCCGAATCCGCCGAGGATGCCCGCTTTGTGCGCAGCCTTTGCGAAAAGGCGGGGGTGCCGCTGGTGGAGGGGAGCGCCGATGTGCCCGCCCTCGCCCGGAGTTCCGGTACGGGCATTGAAACCGCCGCACGCGACGCGCGGCGCGCGTTTTTGGAACGTGCCCGGATTTGCGCCGGCGCCGACGTGATCGCCACCGCCCATCACCTGGACGATCAGGCCGAAACCGTGCTGATGCACCTTCTGCGGGGCGCGGGGCTCTCCGGCGCGGCGGGCATTCGTCCGCGCGCGGGCCGCTGGGCCCGGCCGCTGCTGGAAATGCGAAAAACAGACCTTGTTCTGTTTTTGGAGTCCGTCGGCCAGCCGTGGCGCACGGATTCCACCAACGCGCAGCCGGCCACTCCAAGAAACAGACTTCGGTCTGATATTATGCCGTCACTGGAGGATATCTATCCGGGCGCCGCGGCGGCGCTGGGGCGGTTTGCATCGGTTGCGGCGGAGGAATCCGATTATCTGGACGCGCTGGCGGACGGCTTTCTCGCGGCCCATGGCACTCGAATTGACGGCGGACTCTATGCCCTGAAGGTGGCACAGGCGCAGCCGCCGCTGGTGCGGCGGGCGCTGAGGAAGCTGCTTCCAAAGGCAGACTATGGTCTTCTTTTCCGGGTGGCCGAGTTGTATTTCGCGCCTGCGGGCCGCGTTTGCACCCGCGGAACGAGTGCCGAACGATCGGGTTCAAAGCTGTATCTGACAGACGAAAGTGTGCCCGCCGCCAGCTGCCTCGGCACGCTGCGCGCGCGGCCCTGCGAAAACAGACCGGTGTACGAAAATGGTTTTCGCCAGGCGCTGGACGCCGGCGCGGTGGAGGGCGCGTCGCTGCGCCTGCGTCGCCGCGGCGACAGAATTCACCCGCTGGGAACTTCCGGCAGCAAGAGTCTGTCAAATTATTTGACGGATCGCAAGATTGATCGGCCGCTGCGGGACAGAATTCCCGTGCTCGCCCGGGGGCGCGAGGTGCTGTGGGTGGTGGGTGTGGGCATATCGGCCCTGGCCGCGCTCACCGAGCGTTCCCGGGCGGTGGAGCTGACCTACATACCAAGGATGGACGGAGGAGCTCGCGATGATGGACGACCTGAAGGAAATACTCTATGACAGGGCCGCAATAAAGGCGTGCGTGGACCGGCTGGGCCGGACGATTTCCCGCGACTACGCCGGCAAGGACCTTCTGCTGGTGGGGATCCTGAAAGGCGCGGTGGTGTTTTTTTCCGACCTGATCCGCGCGATTGACATCCCGCTGAGCATGGACTTCATGGCGATCTCCAGCTACGGCAGCGCCACCCGGTCCACCGGCGTCGTTCGGATTCTGAAGGACTTGGACAAGCCCATCGACGGCCGCCACGTCATCATTGTAGAGGACATCATCGACAGCGGAATGTCGCTGGCGTTTCTCAAGCAGACCCTCTTTGCCCGCGGCGCCGCGTCGATGAAGGTGTGCGTGCTGCTGGACAAACCCGACCGCCGCCGCACCCATGTGGACGTGGACTACCGGGGCTTTGTGATTCCGGACGAATTTGTCGTGGGCTACGGGCTGGATTACGCGGAATTGTATCGAAATCTGCCAGTGATCGGCGTGTTAAAGCCTGAAATTTACACAAAAGACTAACGCCGGCGTTTGAATTCAGAAGGCCTTGCTGATATAATACGCGTAGATTGTGCGCTTTGGAAAGCGAGGGATTCTCCACCTTGAATCAAAACAAATTCATGCGATATCTGCAGGGACCGCTGATGTACCTGATATTGTTGGCGGTAATACTGCTGATGGTCAACATGTTTGGCTCCGGGACGCGGGATACCGTCACGAAGCTTGACTATACGGATCTGCTCAAAGAGGTTGAGGAAGACGGCATTTCCAACGTCATGCTCACCGGGAACGTGCTGGTCGCCCGCAGGGTGGACAGCGACATTCCCGAGTCCGAGTTTGGCGCGCGTTATGACATCATCACCACCCTTAATGATACAAAGCAGTTTTATTCCGATGTCAACGCCATCTACGCCGCGCGGCTGAAAAAGGCCGTGGACGAAGTGAGCCCGGCGGATTATTTCTTCAAAATCCGCGTCGAGATGCCCGCCGGGACGCCCTGGTGGATGGACTGGGTGCCGCTTCTCGTCACGATGGGCCTGTTCGGCGTGTTCTGGTACTTCATGATGCGCCAGCAGACCGGTTCCGGCAAGGGCGGCGTGATGAGCTTCGGCAAGAGCCGCGCGCGTCTGACGGACCCCTCGAAAAACAAGGTCACCTTTGATGACGTGGCCGGCGCGGACGAGGAAAAGGAAGAGCTTCGCGAAATCGTCGAGTTTCTGAAGGACCCCAAGCGCTTTACCGACGTGGGCGCGCGCATTCCCAAGGGCGTGCTGCTGGTGGGCCCTCCGGGCACCGGCAAGACGCTGCTGGCCCGGGCGGTTTCCGGCGAGGCGGGCGTCCCGTTCTTCACCATTTCCGGTTCCGACTTTGTGGAAATGTTTGTCGGCGTCGGCGCCAGCCGCGTCCGTGACCTGTTTGACCAGGCCAAAAAGGCCGCCCCGGCCATCGTGTTTATCGACGAGATTGACGCCGTGGGCCGCCAGCGGGGCGCGGGCCTCGGCGGCGGACATGACGAGCGCGAGCAGACGCTGAACCAGCTGCTGGTCGAAATGGACGGCTTTTCCCACAACGAGGGCGTCATTGTGATGGCGGCCACCAACCGCGCGGACATTCTGGACCCGGCGCTTCTGCGCCCCGGCCGGTTTGACCGCCAGGTGGCGGTCAACTATCCGGACGTCAAGGGCCGCGAGGAGATTCTCAAAATTCACGCCAGAGGCAAGCCGCTGGATCCGGATGTCAACCTTGAAATCCTGGCCAAGCGCACGCCCTACTTCACCGGCGCGGATCTTGAAAACGTCATGAACGAGGGCGCGATCCTGACCGCCCGCGCCGGCAAGCGTACCATCACGATGGGCATCCTCGAGGAGGCCATCACGAAGGTCAGCGCCGGCCCGGAGAAGAAGAGCCACAAGGTCACCGAGGACGACAAGCGGCTGGTGGCCTACCACGAGGCGGGCCACGCCATCGTCATGCACAATATCCCCGAGTGCGATAAGGTGCACGAGATCTCCATCATTCCGCGGGGCCGAGGGGCCGGCGGCTACACCATGTACCTGCCGGACAAGGAGGTCAACTACATCTCCAGCGCGCGGCTGCTGGCCCAGATGAGCGGCATGATGGGTGGCCACTGCGCGGAGCGGCTGGTGCTGGGCGACGTTTCCACCGGCTCTACCAGCGACCTGAAGCGCGCCACCCAGATTGCGCGCAGCATGGTCACCGAATACGGCATGAGCGAAAAGCTCGGCCCGATCTTCCTGGGCGGGGACCACGAGGTGTTTCTGGGCCGCGACTTCTCCCAGTCCCGTTCCACGTTCTCGGAGGACGTCAATGCGCAGATCGACAGCGAGGTGCGCAGGCTCCTGGACTCCAGCTACGAGCGCGCGCTGATCATCCTGAAGGCCCACCGCGGCGTGCTGGACAGGCTGGCCGACACGCTGATCCAGCGGGAGAAGATTGACCGCGAGGAATTCCTGAAGATTGTCGGCGTCAAGCCGGATGAGGATGCCGGCTCGGCGGACATCGCGCCCGAGGCCGCGCCCGCGTTTTAAAAAACTTAAAGCCGCAATTCTTTTGCGGCTTTACCATTCTGGCCGGGAGGCGGGCCCTTGGCGGCGCCTTCCGGCCCGCGCCTTTGTCGGCGGTCCGGGGCCGCGGCGCGAGAGGATTTTACCTCAGCGACCATGCAACGGGCGTCTGGTTATGGTATACTCAACAATATTGAATGAAGGGGTTCAATTCCGATGACGCAAAGCGAGAGGAGACGTTCCGCCTACCGGAAGCGCGGCGCCACGGTCCACGGGCTGAAGGGGTTGGTGACGATGGCGCTCATCGTCGCCGCCGTCGTGATCGCCATCATTGCGTTTATCCGGCTTTCGGTCAAACCCAATGTCTTTTTGAACGGCGTTTATGTCAATGGCATTTCTCTGGGCGGCTATTCCTTTGACGAGGGGCTCAAGGCCGTCAGCGACATGGCGGACCAGCGGTTGAACCAAAACGCCATCACGCTCACCTACGGCGACAAGAGTTGGACGCTCACGCCCTCCATGCTGGGCGCTTCGATGGACGTGAGCGGCGAGGTCGCGCGGGCCTGGAGCTTCGGGCATACCGGCAACTTCTTTCAGAAGCGCTCGCAGCAGAGCTATCTGAAGGATCACACCGTGGCCTTCAACAGTGAGCTCAAGTACGACGAGGCGCTGCTGGACAGCTTTGTAGCGCAGATCAAAAGCGAAATTGACGTGGCGCCCGTGGAGGCGTCGGTCATCATGGAGGCCGGCGAACAGCTGACCATCACGCCGTCTTCGGAGGGGCGGACGCTGGACGGCGAAGCCCTCAAAGAGGCCCTGGTCAAGGTGATCGTGGAGGGCTCCACGCCCCACATCGAGCTGGTGGCGCAGGTGGCCAAGCCCGCCATTTCCGCCGAGGAGCTCGCGTACGCCACGCAGCTGATCGGCACCTGCACCACCGACACCAAGTCCTCTACCCGAAACCGCACCAGCAACATCCACCGCGCGCTCAAGAAGTTCAACGGCTTTGCGGTGCATCCGGGCGAGACCATCTCCTTCAACAAGGTGGTTGGCAAGCGGACGCTGGAGAACGGCTTTAAGGAAGCGCCGGAATTTGCCGGCACTACCGTGCAGGAGGGCATCGGCGGCGGCGTGTGCCAGGCCTCCACCACGCTCTACAACGCGCTTTTGCGCGCCGGGATGACGGTGGAAGCCCGCTATCAGCACACCATGACCGTTGGATACATCTACCCGAGCCTGGACGCCACCGTCAGCGACAGCGGCAAGGACCTGGTCTTTACCAACAACCGGGACAGCACCATCTACATCTTTACCACCGTGGACACGGAAAAGGCGCAGGTCAACATCTACGGCAAGCCCACCGAGTACGAGATCAAGCTGGAGAGCGAGATCATCCAGAAGGACATTCCCGCCACCAGCGTGAAGAAGAAGAAGGACACCAGCGGCAAGCACGCCTACTTTACCGACGAGATGAAGCTGATCAGCGAGGGCAAGACGGGTACAAAGTCCCGGGCCTTCATCTGCTATTACGACAGAGAGACGGGTGAATTGGTGGAGCGGGACGAATTGCACGAGGATTACTACTATCCATCGCCCCCCGTCTACTGGGTGGGCGTCCACGAGCGGGACGAAGTGTTGATTCCCTAGCATATCTGGGTTTCAAATGGTAATATTACAGACGGGGGGATATGGGTGAAGAAGGTTTTTTTGACGGAGCGCGGGCCCAAGGCGGTTGGTCCCTATTCGACGGCGGTGATCCAGGGGGAAACCGCCTACCTCTCAGGGATGCTGCCGGTTGACCCGGCGACGGGCAAGCTGGTGGAGGGCGTCGGCGCGCAGGCGCGCCAGTCCATCGCCAACATCAAAACCGTGCTGGAAGAGATGGGGCTCTCCCTTGCAAACCTGTTGAAGGTCACAATTTTTCTGACGGATCTGGCCAATTTCTCAGAGGTCAACGCCATCTACGGTGAAGCCCTTGAGATGCCCTATCCCGCCCGCTCCTGCGTTCAGGTGGCCGCGCTTCCGTTGGGCGCGCTGATCGAGATCGAGGCCGTCGCCGCGACGAAGCTTTGATGCGCTTCGCATACGGCGCAGTACTGGGTTCCTTCAAAGTGAAAGGGGCGTAATCGAGGTGTTTTCCGATTCCAATATTGCCGTCTTCGCGGGCAGCGGCGGCCACGCGTTCGCGGAGCGGATGTGTCGCTACATGGGGCGCAGGGTGGGCGCCTCACAGGTGGTTCGCTTTTCCGACGGAAACACGTTTGTCCGGGTCAACGAGTCCGTGCGCGACCGGAACGTCTACTTTGTTCAGCCCATCGGCGTAAACCCCAACGACGAGTTTGTTGAAATCCTGTTTTTTGTGGACGCGCTCAAGCGATCAAACGCGCTGTCGGTCACGCTGGTCATGCCGTATTTCGGCTATGCCAAGGGCGACAAAAAGGACGAGCCGCGGGTATCCATCCGCGCGCGGGTATGCGCGGAGTCGATGGAACTGGCGGGCTGCGACCGCTTCATCACGATGGACCTTCATTCGCCGCAGGTGCAGGGCTTCTTCAAGCGCCCGATGGACCACCTGTACGCGATGCCGATGCTCTGCGAAACCATGAAGCGCGAGGACCTTTCAAACACCGTGGTGGTATCGCCGGACGCGGGCTTTGCCAAGCAGGCGCGCAAGTTTGGCGCGCTTCTGAACCTGCCGGTGGCCATCGGCGACAAGCAGCGCACCGACCATTCCGAAAACCCGCAGGTTCTGGAAATTCTGGGCGATGTGGACGGCAAGAACGCGCTGATTGTGGACGATTTTACCACCTCCGGCGGCACGCTGGTCAACCTGGCCTACGCGCTGAAGGCCCACGGCGCCAAGCGCATCCGCGCCATGCTCAGCCACAACATCGTGTCCGCCCAGGGCGTCAAGCTGATTGATGAGAGCCCCATCGACGAGGTGCTCTCCACCGACACCGTCTTTAACCCCACCATTTGCGGGCATCCGAAGTTCCGCACCGTGTCGGTGGCGCCGATGTTTGCGGAAACGATCATCCGGTTTTACAACAGCCAGTCGATCAACGCCATGTTCTCCAGCCTGCCGGAGGACATCGTCCAGGCGGGCATCGATCTGGCCTGCGGCGAATAGTCCTGATGGTGTGAAGGCGCGGCCGCGGCCGCGCCTTTTCCAACCGATGCGGCCCGCATACGAGAGAGGAAGGAGCGGATGGATACCGAACCGATGACCCTGGGTTCCGCGAGCGACGGGCTCACGCTGCACCTTCTCGCCGCCGTCCCGGAGCGCCCCAAGGGCGTTTTTGTGATCGTCCAC
>JARKQG010000081.1 GCA_029974035.1 Eubacteriales bacterium
AAGCTGGGCGAATTCGCCCCCACCCGCACCTTCCGCGGACACGCCGGCGAAAAAGCGTCCGCGCGCAAGTAAGGAGGAGTGAATCAAAATGGCAACCAGAACACGCGAGAAGGCTGCGGCCCGCAAGGAAAACGCCGATAAACGCCCCCGCGCCACCGCCAAATATATCCGGATCTCTCCCCGCAAGGTTCAGATTGTGATCGATCTGATCCGGGGCAAGAAGGTTGACGAAGCGCTGGCCATCCTGGCCTACACCCCCAAGACCGCTTCGCCCGTCGTCGAAAAGCTGCTGGATTCGGCCATCGCCAACGCCGAGAACAACCTGCAGCTGGACCGCGGGAGCCTGTATGTGGCCGAGGTCTATGCCAACCAGGGCCCCACGCTGAAGCGCTACTGGGCCCGCTCCCACGGCCGGGCCGACGTGATCCTCAAGCGCACCAGCCACATCACCATCGTCCTGGACGCGGCGAAGTGACGTTGAAGACGACATAACAGGAGGGAAACCAATGGGCCAGAAGGTAAATCCCCACGGCGCGCGCGTCGGTGTCATCCTGGACTGGAGCACCAAATGGTACGCTGGGAAAAAGGATTTTTCCAATAACCTGATCGAGGACTACAAGCTGCGCCAGATGCTGAAGGAAAAGCTGAGCATCGCGGGCATCAGCCACATTGACATTGAGCGCGCCGGCACCAAGCTGACCGTGAGCGTGTTCACCGCCAAGCCGGGCATCGTCATCGGCAAGGGCGGCGCGGGCGTCGAAACGCTGAAAAAGCAGATCGAGGCCTTTACCGGAAAGAACGTGAATCTCAACATCCTGGAGATCAAGAGCCCCGAAACCAACGCCCAGCTGGTGGCCGAGAACATCGCCCAGCAGCTGGAAAAGCGGGTGTCCTTCCGCCGCGCGATGAAGCAGAGCCTCGGCCGCGCCATGAAGGCCGGCGCCAAGGGCATCAAGACCAGCGTCTCCGGCCGCCTGGGCGGCGCGGACATCGCCCGCACCGAGGGCTATCACGAGGGTTCCATCCCGCTGCAGACGCTGCGCGCCAACATCGACTACGGTTTCGCCGAAGCCAAGACCACCTACGGGCGCATCGGCGTCAAGGTGTGGATCTACAAGGGGCAGATCCTGCCCAAGCCCAAGAGGACCGCTGCCCCCGCGCCTCAGCGCAGGGTCGAAGGAGGGAAATAAACCATGCTGATGCCCAAGAGAGTCAAGCGCCGCAAGGTGATGCGCGGCCGCATGAAGGGCAAGGCCCAGCGCGGCAATTTCCTGGCCTACGGCGATTACGGCCTCGTGGCCACCGAACCCGGCTGGGTGACCTCCAACCAGATCGAAGCCGCCCGTCAGGCGATGACCCGCCACACCAAGCGCGGCGGTCAGGTCTGGATCAAGATCTTCCCGGATAAGCCCGTCACCGCCAAGCCGGCCGAAACCCGAATGGGCTCCGGCAAGGGCGCGCCCGAGTACTGGGTGGCGGTCGTGAAGCCGGGCCGGGTGCTGTTCGAGATGAAGGACGTGGACGAGACCATCGCCCGGGAGGCGCTGCGCCTGGCCGGCCACAAGCTTCCCATCAAGAGCAAGTTCATCAAGCGCGAGAAAGAGAACGAGTCGGGTGGTGAAGAGCAATGAAAACCAACGAATTGAAGGAACTGATGATCAAGTCGACGGAGGAGCTCGACACCGATCTGAAGAATAAAAAGAGCGAGCTGTTCAACCTTCGCTTCCAGCTGGCCACCGGGCAGCTGCAGAACACCTCCGCGATCCAGCGCGTCAAGCGCGACATCGCCCGCATGAAGACCATCATCCGTCAGCGCGAGCTCAAAGCGTGATGCGAAAGGAGGAAGCGAACAAAATGGCAGAGCAGAGAGGTATCCGCAAAACCCGCGTAGGCGTCGTGGTCTCCGACAAGATGGACAAGACCGTCGTGGTGGAGATCCGCACCCGCGTCAAGCATCCGCTTTATGGGAAGATCATGAACCGCACCGAGAAGTTCAAGGCCCACGACGAGGAGAACGCCTGCGGCGTCGGCGACACGGTGCGCATCATGGAAACCCGTCCGCTGTCCAAGGACAAGCGCTGGCGCCTGGTCGAGATCGTCGAGAAGGCGAAGTAAGCCGGGGCACACGACAAGGAGGATTACAATGATTCAGCCGCAAACCCGCTTAAAGGTCGCCGATAATTCCGGCGCCAAGGAAATCATGTGCTTCCGGGTGCTGGGCGGGTCCTTCCGCCGTTCCGGCGGCATCGGCGATGTGATCGTCGCCGCGGTCAAGACGGCAACCCCCGGCGGCACCGTCAAAAAGGGCGATGTGGTCAAGGCCGTCATCGTGCGGACGCGCAAGCAGTACCGCCGCCCGGACGGCAGCTACATCCGCTTTGACGACAACGCCGCGGTCA
>JARKQG010000121.1 GCA_029974035.1 Eubacteriales bacterium
GCACCCGGTCCCGGAATCAAAAACAGCTCTGCAAATACCATGGCCCGACGGGATGCGTCGGGCGGTATAAACAGAGCCGTCAGAGGGAGTGTACCACAAATAGAACAACCGTGTCAATATTTCCCAAATATATCCCAAATCCAATCCCAGATCGCGGGAATCAAAAGGGGGCGGGGAGACCCGCCCCCCTCTGGCCCTGTTGTCGACGGCTGGTTTTCAAAACGGAATGTCGGACAGATCGGTCTTGCGTCGCCGCCACAGCCCGCGCCACCAGCGGGCCAGCCGCCCCAGGATCGGCCGCCGCCAGCGCCCCGTCCGCGTCTCCGCCTGGCAGCGCTTCAGCCGGTACTGCTCGAACCAGCGCGCGGCCTTCTCGTCCAGCGTCGGCAGCAGCCACAGGTACGCCCCCGGCGCGCCGGCGTTGAACTCGAACAGGTGGTCCCGTCCGGGGCGATCCTCGCGCATCCACACGCGCACCCAGGGGGGCGAGCGCTGGACGCGCACGTCCTCCCGGATCGGCCACAGCGGTGAGCGCTGCGGCGGGTAGTTGTGATAGATGGGCTGGTTTCTCATGCCTTCCTCACCTCGATCTCGAACCCGCCCCCGTCGTCCCTGGCGAGCTGCTCCAGCATCCATTCGGAGAACCTGAGCCAGTCTTGCTCGTCCCGGATGCGCCACCCAGCGCCCACCTTCGGCTTCTCCGCATAATGTGGCACTGGAACCGCCGACGGCTTGGGTGCGGGCGACGGCGGCCGGCTGGCCGGGGCGGGCTGGCGCGCCTGGGCCGCCTGGCTGCGTTTGTCGCTGCTCACCGTCTGCTGGTAGACCTGCCCGCCGCGCTGCACCGTGCGAGTCTGCGGGGTTGGCGGTAATGGCTTTGTCAGGATGTTATGCTCGATCTGCCGCAGTCGTTCCGGGTCGGTGATGATCTCATCCTCGTCCGGTTCCGTCGTCGTCGGGGTGGCGTGTTTCGCTATCTGCGTAATTTGCGCAGATAGCTCATCCCGAATGTTGCGGACCGTCCCTTCGCTCACCTTACACTGCCGGGCGATCTCCCGGTTAGCCCACTGACTCCATTCCGGATCGTTGAGCAGCAGCATCACCGCGCGCCGTTTGTCCGCGCTGGTGCGCCGGTAGCCGTGCGCCGCGTTGACGCCCGCGCTGAAGAGCTGCGCGTCCCGTCGGGTGCCCTGATGGATTTT
>JARKQG010000011.1 GCA_029974035.1 Eubacteriales bacterium
GCACGCGCGTCACCGTCCCTTCCGCCCCGAGAGCAGGGCTTCCATCATGTCGTCCTGGGGGTTGCCGACAAACGCCGTGGCGCAGTTCTGCTTCACGACGTCGAAGATCTCGTACCAGAGAAGGTTCGCCTGCTTCTGGAACGACTGGCTCATCTGCACAAAGGGGCTGGTGATCGCCCCGCCGGTGGTGGGGTGTTTCCCTAAGAGGCCGTAGGTGCTGATGGCTTCCTCGCACTGGATGAACCGGGCGAACGCCTGGGCGTAGGCCTCCACCAGCCGGGGGTTGATGAGCTTCTCGCAGCCCCGCGCTCGGAGCCATTCCCAGGTTTCGGTGTAGAGCGCGTCCGCACCCAGGGGCTTGCCGTCCTTCTGTCGGGCGCTTAAGTACTCGCCGGGCGCGGGCATGTCCTCGCCGGCAAGCTCCGCCGCGCCGGCGAGCTCGGCGGGTTCCAGCAGTTCTTCCGGGCGGAGGTTCGCCGGCTCCAGGATCTTTGCCGCCTTGCCTGCGGCGATCTTGTCGATGAGCGGCATGGGCTTGTCGCCCGCCCGAACCCGCCGCCCGCCGCGGTTGGTGCCGTCCTTGGCCATGCGAAATTCCTCCCTTCCTGCATTGGTTTAATCGGGTGTTTGAACTGGATTTTTTTCGCGCGTGAGCTGGCGCCCGGTCTCCAGGCCGAATGTAACAGAGATTTAACCCGCCCTACCGGGTGCGCCAGCGGTCGCCGTCCCGGGCGGAGACGGACGAATGGCAACGCTTGCAGAGAGAACTGAGATTGGACTCATGGTTTGAGCCGCCCCGTCCTAAAGGCAGGATGTGGTGAACCTCCGTGGCTGGGGTTGCGCGGCCCTGTTTCAGACACATCTCGCACAGCGGATGCGCCTTGAGGAACCGCTCGCGCACCTTCCGCCAGGTTCTTCCGTAGCGCTTCTTGCCCGCGGGGTCGCGGCCGCAGCGGTCGTACTGCTGATCGGTCAGCTTCTTGTGCGCCGCGCAGTACCGTCCGTCGGTCAGCTCCGGGCAGCCGGGGTAGGCGCAGGGGTGCTTGGGCTTTGTGGGCATTGTTCTTCCTCCCGGGCAAGTAAAAGACCCCCGCGGGGTTTCCACCCGCGAAGGTCTTTGGGATCTGTTTCGACGATACCAGTATATCACGGCCAGCCGTAAATTGCGTCCGCGATTTTACTCATTTGCGCAGGGGCTCCGGGCAAACGAAAGACCCCCGCGGGGTTCCGCCCGCGAAGGCCTTCCGGCGCACATTTCGATGGTATCAGTATAACACGGTCAGCGGTGGATTGCATCCACGATTTTACTCATTTGTGCAGAGGCTCCGGTTAAACAAAAGACCCTCACGGGGTTCCTCCCGCGAAGGCCTTTCGGTGCCTGTTTCGATGCTACCAGTATATCACGGCCAGCCGCAAATTGCGTCCGCGATTTTACTCACTTCCCGAACAGCAGCAGCGCCAGATGCTGGAGCGCGCGGTTCTTCCGGTTGTACGCGGAGGAGCGCTCGATGGCATACCGCTCGCAGATGTTCAAGACCGCGTCCGTCTGCGCCTGGCCGTCATTCAGGTAGAACTCCGTCAGGACATACCGCTCGTCCTCCGACAGCGCTTCCCATGCCGGGCGGAACCACTCCATGTACTCCAACGCCTGGCGGTACCGCTCCCGGAGCACGTCGATCTCGTCAATGCCGGAGGCTAGCCGGGCTTCTCCCGCCGTGGGGTTGTGCGCGGACGGCATGCCGCTCAGCACGGACGCGCGCGGCGCGGTCATCCGATCCTGCACGAGGGCGATATCCTCGCCGGTATGCTCCAGGATGTAGGCCATGCTCCCGTAGTCCTTCAGCGCGCTGATCGCCGCGGACCGCTTGTCCAGGTACTGCCATACGATGTTCATATCGCTTCTCCTCCCTCGTGAAGATTGGCCTTGACCGCCTCGATCAGCGCGGCCTGGGTTTGGTCTTTCCGGCGGAGCGCCGCCACGACCTGCTCGTCAATGGTGCCCTGAGTAACGATGTGCTGGACGACCACCGTGTCCTTCTGCCCCTGCCGCCACAGCCGGGCGTTGGTCTGCTGATACAGTTCCAGGCTCCACGTCAGCCCGAACCAGATGAGCGTCGAGCCGCCCGCCTGCAGGTTCAACCCATGCCCGGCGGAGGCGGGGTGAATGAGCGCCACGGGGATTTCCCCGGCGTTCCAGCGGGCGATGGTTTCCGGCGCATCCAGTCTGGAAAACGGGACGCGCCGCGCGCGCAGCCGCCCGGATATCCGCGTCAGGTCGTGCCGGAACCAGTACGCCACCAGCACGGGCTTTCCGTTCGCCGCCTCGATCAGGTCTTCCAGCGCGTCCAGCTTCCGGTCGTGAATGGGCAGCGCGTGTCCGTCCTTGCCGTACAGCGCGCCGTTGGACATCTGGCAAAGTTTCCCCGAAAGCGCGGCAGCGTTGACGGCGTCGATCTCCTCGCCTTTGAGGGTGACGACCAGAT
>JARKQG010000038.1 GCA_029974035.1 Eubacteriales bacterium
AACCCGTAGCCGTCGTAGCGGTTGAGCCCCGCGTAGGAGCCGATCCAGATGAAGCCGTCGCGGTCCTGCACCATGCACACCGCGGACGACTGCGAGAGGCCGTCCTCCACGCCGTAGTGCTGGAATCTGGGAACGAAGCGAGCGTGCGCCCATCCGGGCGGCAGACATGCAAAAAGAGTCAGCAACGACAGCAGCACGGCGACACGCCCGCGCAAAGCCGCCACCGCGCGCGACCGGGCGTGTCTATTTCCCAAGGGAGATGATCCTCGACAACAGAGTGTGCTCCTGAAACGGCGCGTGTCTCCGGAAACAAGTAGACAAGCCTTTCAATCTTGTAAAGCGATGCTTTGCGGAGCTGCCCTCCGCGCCGTTCGAAACTGATAACCGATACAGTTTCATACCCAAGGCGTGTCACTCAGACGCAAGCCCCGCTCCGGCGGCGGGACCGCGCAGGGATTCGCCCATGGCCCGCACGGCGTACTCGGCGCGTGCGGCACGGGAAAGGCGCGAGCTGACGCCCGCGCCTTCCTTTCAACCTTCGTGCCGCCTTGCGCGCCTGTGTCGTGTGCGTCGCGGCCGCGTCACTGCACGTTCGCCGACTTTGCTTCCTTCGCCTGCGAGAGGTTGGCCCCGCCCTCGTGCCTTGCGGCGGCCAGGGCTTCGGACGTCGAGGCGAAGATGTTCTCCGCGCCGATCAACTGGTCCGTGCCGAAGCGTTGCATGGTCGTGGTGAAGTGCGGTCGCATTCCGGCCAGGTACAGTTTGATCCCACGGCGGCGGCATTTGCGGATAAAGGTCTCCAGCGCGTTGATGCCTGTGGAGTCGATGGTCGGCGCGTGGGACACGTCCAGGATGAACACCCGGGGCTTGCCGCCCACCACGTCGAGCACGTCCTGGAAACGGTCCGCGATGCCGAAGAAGAACGGCCCGTCGATCTCGTAGATCTGGACGTCGGAGTTGGCCGCGCGGCTGGAAGGCAGCGGGCAGGACTCGGGATCGTCCACAGTGTCCTCGCCGCCCGTCGGAATCATGGAGGAGAGCCCCGCTTCGGAGGGCTTGCAGGAGCAGACCTGCGTCAGCTCGCTCATGCGCCGCATGAACAGCAGCGAGGCCAGCAGCACGCCCACGTAGACCGCCACGGTCAGGTCCACCAGCACGGTGAGCGCGAAGGTGGTGACGAGCACGGCCACGTCGGAGCGCGGGGCGCGCAGCAGCCTGGCGAACTTGCGGTATTCGCTCATGTCGTAGGCCACGACCAGGAGCACCGCCGCCAGGCTGGCCAAGGGGATGGCCGAGGCGACCGGAGCCGCGACGAGCACGAACACGACCAGGATCAGCGCGTGCACGCATCCGGCCACGGGGGACACCGCGCCGGACTTGATGCTGGTCACCGTGCGCGCCACGGCGCCGGTGGCCGGGATGCCGCCGAAGAGCACGGAGGCGATGTTGGCCGTTCCCTGGGCCATGAGCTCCGTGGAGGAGTCGTGCCTGTCGCCGGTCATGCCGTCGGCCACCACGCAGCACAGCAGCGACTCGATGCCGGCCAACAGCGCGATGGTCATGGCGTCGGGCATCAGGGGCCTGATGGAGGCCCAGTCCAGATGGGGAATCACGAGCGTGGGCAGGGTCGAGGGGATGCCGCCGAAGCGGGTGCCGATGGTCTCGACCGCGAGCTCGAACGCAGCCGCCGTGACAGCCCCCACGGCCACGCCGAACACCGGCGCGGGCACCACGGGGAAGAAACGCCTGGCCAGCAGGATGGCCCCGAGCGAAACGAGGCCCACGGCGGCCGTGGCCGGGTCGATTTGGTCCATCGAGGAGGCCAGCACGGCCAGCTTGGGCACGAATTCAGCCGGAACCTTGTCCAGCTTGAGCCCGAAGAAGTCCGTCAACTGGCTGAAGAAGATGAGCACCGCGATGCCGCTGGTGAAGCCGGTGGTCACCGGATAGGGGATGAACTTGATGAGTTTGCCCAGCCGCGCCAGGCCCATCACCACGAGCATCCCGCCCGCCAGCAGCGTGGTCAGCACCAGGCCCTCGTAGCCGTGCCTGTCCACCACTCCGGCGATGATGACCACGAACGCACCGGTGGGGCCGCCCACGGCGAAGCGCGATCCTCCGAGGAAGGAGATGAGAAAACCCGCCACGATGGCCGTGAACAGGCCACGCTCGGGCGGGACGTGCGAGGCGATGGCGAAGGCCATGGCCAGAGGCAGCGCGACGACTCCGACGGTGAGACCGGCCAGGACATCCTTGCTCAGATCACGGGCGGAAAGGCCCCGTTGCAACACCTTGAACAACTTGGGCACGGGCCATGCCGTGCCCGTGCGTCGTGTTTCCGCAAGCTCTTCCAAGACTCCCCCTTCGCAAAGCGACACAAAAAAAACCAATTGGTACAGAGCTGTTACAACAGACAATCGTTTTTCATATGAAAACGGTTTGGACCGTACTCTCTTTCGCGCGCGTTTCAAGGGAAAAAAAGCGCATTCCCTCATTTGCCGCGATTCCGGCATGATGGTCCAAGACAACGGATGTGGACGCCGCCTGCGGGGCATGCGCCGCTCGCTGGAACCGGCTCTTGAGGCCGCGCGGACGCGAGCGCGGGGGATGAACTGAACGGGATCTGCTCCGCAGGCGCGAGGGCCGCGCCGCATGTGATGACGCGCAGAAGCGCAAAAGAAAAGGCCCGGTTCGCACCGGGCCTCGAAGGCTGGATTCGGCCGGGCCGCTCGTGTCGTGCCCCTGAAGACCATGGACATGTCTTCAAAGGACAAACGCGATCATCTCAAGCGGCCGCCCTCAAAAAGAGGCTCAATCCACCGTGAAGACGCCCCCTAGGCCATGTCGGCCTGGGCCTTCAGGGCCTCGGCCTGGTAGTG
>JARKQG010000069.1 GCA_029974035.1 Eubacteriales bacterium
CTGACCCGGCAGATGCGCATGCTGACCCACATCCGGCGGCTGAGGGCCGAGGGCGTGCCGCTGCGCGAGATTGAGGAAAGGCTGTCGCTCAACCACTACGCCGCCACCCGCGCCCAGGCGCAGGCGGCGCGGGTGGACGCCGGGAAGCTGGAGGAAATGTACCGGGCCTGCGCCCAGGCGGATTACGACATCAAGCGCGGCGCGCTTCGGGATCAGGCGGCGGTGGACGCGCTGATGCTGCGGCTGGGTCGGGGAGGGGCATAGGATGGGCGTTGTGACGACGGTGCTGCCGGTGGCCGTGATGATCCTCGCGGGCGCGCTGGCCCGGCGGACGGGCACCGTGAAGCGGGAGGGCGTCGGCGCGCTGCAGGCGCTTGTGATGAAGGTGACGCTGCCGGCGGTGCTCTTCGGCGCGTTCTATCGGGCCGGCTATTCGGTCAGCATGCTGGCGGTGGTGGCGCTGATGTTCGGCCTGTCGCTGGTGGGCTGGGTGCTGGGCGCGCTGGCCCGCGGGAAAATCCCGGGCGCGTCCGGATACCTGCCGTTTCTGACCACCGGGTTTGAGGCGGGCATGATGGGCTACGCGCTGTACGCGATGCTCTACGGCCAGGCGGCGATCCGCTCCTTCGCGGTGATGGACCTGGGCCAGGTGCTGTTTGTCTTTACCGCCTACATGGCCCTTCTGGGGGCGCAGGAGGGCGACCGCCGCCCGATGGGCGCGCGGCTGGCGGAGCTGGCCAAGTCGCCCACCATTTTGGCCATCGCCGCGGGCGTGGCGCTGGGGGTGACGGGACTGGGCGACAAGCTGTACGGCTCCGCGCTGGGCGCGCCGGTGCAGGCGGCGGTGGACTTTGTGGCAGGCCCCACCGGCGCGGTGATCCTGTTTGTGATCGGCTACGGGCTGGACTTTGGCGGCCTCAAGTGGCGCGAGGTCGCGCTGACGCTGGGCGTGCGCGTCGCCGTCACGGGGCTGATGCTGGGCGTGATGCTGCTCGCGCTGGCGGCGCTGGCGCCGGGAGATCATCTGCTGGCGGGCGCCGCGGTGCTGATGTTCGCACTGCCGCCGCCCTACGTACTGCCCATCGTGTCCAAAGACGCCTCCGCCCGGGGCTACATCACGTCGGTGCTGTCGGTTTCGACGGTCCTTTCGCTGATGATCTTCGCGGTGATGGCCGCGCTGGTCAGCTGAGTCGGTAGCCCGCGTCCGAAAAGTCGCAGGCCCCGGCGTAGAGGGCGGCGAGGGCCTCCACCGCCGCCTGCTCGGCCGCGCCGAAGCGGGCCGGGCGCGGGCTGTCCAGGTCCATTACGCCCAGGATGCGCCCGTCCGCGCGGATGGGGCACACCAGCTCGCTCCGGGACGCGCCGTCGCAGGCGATGTGGCCCGGAAAGGCGCAAACGTCGGGCACCAGAAGGGTTCGCCCCTGCAGCACCGCCGCGCCGCACACGCCGCGCCCCACCGCGATGCGAAGGCACGCGGGCCTGCCCTGAAAGGGGCCCAAAAGCAGCGCGCCGTCGTGCAGAAAGTAAAACCCCGCCCAGTTGAGGTGCGCCATCTCCCGGTACACCAGCGCGGAAAGGTTCGCGGCGTTGGCCAGCGGGTGGCGCTCGTCTGCCATCAGCGCCTTCGCCATGTTCAGCATATCCCCGTACAAATGAATCCCCCTCTTTTGCTTCGCGCGTTGCGCGCGGAAGCGCGTTGTGCTAGAATAATCCTTGGCGCGGACGCGCCGGAAATGTGTCGGGAAAGAGGCGGGCGCATGGGCACAATACTTGATTACCTGAACTGGCGGATGGACGTGCCGCTGCGCGTCGCGCCGTTCAACCCGGTGGACAACCTGATTCTGAGCGTGCTCTCCTACCTTCCGCTGAAGGGCTGCGAGGGCAAGACTATCGCGGAGGTTGCGCCGGCGGTATGCGCCCAGGAGCAGAACCCCTCCTATCGGGAACTGATGCGGCGGATGGGGCAGGGGGCGCGCTTTGGCGCCATGCGCCTCGTCTCCTTTTGGGACCACTTCAGCGAGGAAGAGGAAAAGCAGTTTGCCGCGGTGACGGTCGAGCTGGGTGACGGCACCAGCTACGCGGCCTTCCGCGGAACGGACGTCACGCTGGTGGGCTGGAAAGAAGACTTCAACATGGGTTTTGCGGACGTGGTGCCCGCCCAGACTGAGAGCGTACGCTATCTCAACGAGGTCGCGGGCCTGGTGGACGGCGCGCTCAGGGTGGGCGGCCATTCCAAGGGCGGCAACCTGGCCGTCTACGCCGCGCTCTTTTGCGGGGACGCCGTGCGCGCGCGCGTCCGCGAGGTCTACAACAATGACGGTCCCGGCCTGACAAGGCGTATGCAGGAAAGCCCGGCCTATTCCGACATTGAGCCGCGCGTCAAAACCTATCTGCCGCAGACTTCGATCATCGGCATGCTGATGGAGCACTCGGAGAGCTACCAGGTGGTGCGCAGCGAGGGCTTTGGCATCATGCAGCACGACCCCTTCACATGGCAGGCCGTACGGGAGGACTTCATCAAGGAAGGCGGCCTCCGGGCGGGCAGCCTGTACGTGGACAAGACCATCAAGCAGTGGATGTCCACGGTGTCCGTGGAGGACCGGCGGGCCTTCATCGAGGCGGTGTACCGCATCCTTTCCTCCACCGGCGCGAAGTCGGTGAACGACCTGATGGCCGGCTGGCGCAAAAACCTGGCCGCCATTCTGACGGAAACCTCCGGGTTTGATCAGGATACGCGGCGGCTCCTCAGGCGGGTGGTGGGGCTTCTGTTCGCGGCGGGCGCGAAGAACCTGGTGCCCATCGGCCAGACCAGGGAACGGGATCCCCACGAAGCCCCGCCGCCGGAGGACGCCGGGTTCGGCGCCGGGTAAGTGCCCAAACGCGCTATCGGTTGGCCAGCTCCTCCGCCAGCGCCTCCAGGCGGCGCATTCGCGCACTGACGCCGGACTTTCCCAGCGGCGGGTCCATTAGGCTCCCCAACTCCGCAAACGAGGCGTCGGGGAACCTGAGCCGCAACTGCGCCAGCGCCGTCAGCTGCGGCGGCAGGAGCGCGAGCCCCAGCTTTTTGTCGATCCATTCGATCATGCTGATCTGGCGCTGGGCAGCCTCCACCGTCTTTTCCAGATTGCTGCTGTCGCAGTTGACCTGGCGGTTCACCTCGTTGCGCACGCCCTTGAGGATTCGCACGTTTTCGAGCGCCAGCACCGCCACGTGGGCGCCCAGAAGCGTCAGCAGGGTGGCGATGTGCTCGCCGTCCTTGAGATAGGCCACGTACTGGCGCTTGCGGGCGCTCACCCGGGCCGGAAGCCCGAAGCCCTCCATCAGCCGGGCGGCGCAGCGGGCCATCTCCCCGTCGGACACCGCGATCTCCATGTGGTAGGCGTGCTCGGGGTTGTTGATGGAGCCGCCCGCCAGATACGCGCCGCGAAGCGCCGCCACGCGGCAGCAGTTGCGCCGCAGCATGTCGCCGTGGGGCGTTTTGCGGATGCCCAGCGGCGCGTTTTTGTCCGTCAGCTTCAAAGCGGCGATCAGCGCCTGGGCGTCCTCGTTCGAAAAGGACAGCATGTAGCGCGCGCGTCCGCCCAGTCGGTCGGTCTTGACCGCGCGCAGCTCGCCGGTGACGCCCAGCCACTCCTTGGCCATCAGAAAATACCGGCGCGCCACGGCGGCGCTCTCGCTGCCGAAGGTCAGCTGGTAGCGCCCCGCGCCGCGAAAGGAAAGCGCGCCGCAGGAGAGGGCCATGGCGGCCATCTCCGCTCGCGCGCAGCAGTCCTTTTCACAGGCCGACCGCGCGAGCTCCTCCCGCACGTCCGATGAGAACGACATTTTCAGCCCTCCTCCCGCGCCATCAGCCGGTTTTCAGTCCTCTTCCCCCAGAATGCGCACCTCGCACTCCAGCGCCACGCCGAACCGCGCCAGAACCTCCCGCTGGATGTGGGCGATCAGCCGCGTCACGTCGCGGGCGGTGGCGCCGCCCACGTTGACGATAAAGCCCGCGTGCAGCGTGGAAACCTGCGCGCCGCCGATGGTAAAGCCCTTGAGCCCCGCCTTTTCGATCAGCGCGCCGGCAAAATGCCCCTCCGGCCGCTTGAACACCGAGCCCGCACTGGGCAGCGCCAGCGGCTGCTTTTCCCGGCGGCAGGCGTTGAGCTCAAGCATCCGGGCGCGGATGCGCTCCGGGTCGCCCGGCGACAGGCGGTACCGGGCCTCCAGCACCAGCGCGCCCCGTTTCAGCACGGCGGATTTCCGGTAGCCGTACTCCATTTCGTCCGCGCTGAGCCAGACATCCCGGCCGTCCAGCCAGACCCGGGCCTCGGCCAGCACTCCGGCCATATCGCACCCGTAGGCGCCGGCGTTCATCGCCGTCGCGCCGCCCACGGTGCCCGGAATGCCCGAGGCGAATTCCAGGCCGGTCAGCCCCGCCGCCAGGGCCGCGTTCGCCAGCCTGGCGAGGGACGCGCCCGCCTGGGCGGTTACGGTATGATCTTCGACCGTCACGGTGCCCATCGCTTCGGTGGAGAGCACCAGGCCCCGGATGCCGCCGTCCCGCACGATCATGTTGGAGCCGTTGCCCAGCACCAGGCAGTCCGCGCCCATCTCCCGGGCGGTGGCAAGGGCCATGAGCGCCTCCTCGGGCGTAACCGGCAGCGCCAGTACGTCCGCGGGCCCGCCCAGGCGGAACGTGGTGTGGTTCGCCATCGGCTCGTCGCGGCGCAGGCGCTCCGGGGGCAGCGCCCGCGCCAGCGCCTCGTATAGACTCAGCACCCAATCACCCCTTCGCACCTATCCTACCGCGCCCGCGCTCATTCTATGAACACGTAGTTCGCCTCGCGCAGCATCGCCTGCGAGTGGGCCACGATTACGATGTCCGGCTTGTAGGCGCGCGCGTAGTCCTCGATGGTGCGCTGGCCCTTTCGCATGTCCACCGCCAGCACCTCGTGGACGGTGAGCGCCAGGTAGTCCACCAGCGGCGTGCCGAAGGAATCCTTGGAGATCAGGATGCGCCCCGTGGACACCTTATCGTTGACGTACCAGTTTTCCGCGTCGTGGTTGCCAAAGACGCTGTACAGGTTGGACACGCCGTTTTGCTCCGCGTCGTCGATGAGGCTCCAGTTGAGCAGGTCCGAAAAGCTGCCGGAGGCCTCCTCGGTGTTGCTGCCGTTGACGGTCTTTTTGCGGAGCATGGTTTCATAGGTGGGTTGGGTCAGCGCGAAATCGTCCGGCTCGATGAGGCTCGGCCCCAGGCGCTCGCCCACCTGTCCCATGTGCATGCGCAGGTAGTAATCGGTTTTGAAGCTGTCCGCGTCGTAGAGCGCGGGGTCAATGGAAAGGCCCATCTCGCTCAGCTTGGCGGCGGTGGCCCGGAAGGTGGCGAAGATGTTGGGCGTCGCGCAGTGCTGATCGGTGCGGTAGATGGCCTGATCCAGCGTCAGGCCCGCGTCGCGGTAGACCTCGCGGCTGTCGACGACCGGGATGGACGCCGCCCGCAGCCCCGTCACCAGCACGTCTGCCATCTCCACGTTGGTGTCGGCGACGCCGTCGGGCAGCATGCCGTCCTCGTACAGGTAGGCGTGGGGGTAGACGTAGAGCATCGGAATGCCCATCTCCTCCAGGTTGTCCCGGAGCTTGACCATCTTCTCGATGTCGTCGGAAAAATCGGTCTTGCCCATCAGGTCGTAGAGCTGGCCGGTCTTGAGCTTGACCATGGTGGTGCCGCCCAGGCTGAACATCTGCTTGCCCAGCGCCATCTGCAGGCGCAGGTTGAGGTGCTCGAATTGGTCCTTGCCCAGAAGCGTCCGGTTGATGGTGGAATTCAGCGAGCTGATGCGGGCGGAAACGCCCGCCAGCGGCTGGCCTTCCTTCAGGTAGTTGGTGTAGCCCTTCGTGACGCTGTAGGCGAATTCCTTCGCGTGGAAGGCCAGGGTTAGGCCGCCGATCAGGGTGATCGACAGGACCAGGACGGCGGCCAGCGCGCGGTTGATCTGTTTGAGTAGCATCGCCAGCCCTCCTTAGAAGTTGAAGTAGATGAACGGGTTGTAGCCGCCCATCACGATGTAGCTGAGGGAGATCACAAACACCGCCACGATGCCCAGGGCGCTGAGGATCTCATACGTCCGCTCCGGCACGCGCAGCTTTTCCCGGACGTATTTGCCCACCGGGAGGCCGATGAGAAGCGCCAGCGCGACAAACACGCCGTACTCCCGCACGTAGAGCGACGCGGTGGCGTCCCAGAAGCCGCTGGCGTTCACGCCGTACATCACGCCGATAAAGCCGGAGGCGTAGCCCAGGCTCGTGGCGCGGATCATCACCGTGATGGTGGTGACCGCGATCATCGCATAGAGCATGCCCATCGGGTGCCTGTCCAGCTTTTTCGAAAGGCCCGTCAGCCGCTCGAAGGCCAGCAGCACGAAAAAGCCGATGCCCCAGACGATGTAGTTCCAGGACGCGCCGTGCCACAGGCCCGTCAGCGACCAGACCACGAACATGTTGAACAGCAGCCGCCACACGCTCTTGACCCGGCTTCCGCCCAGCGGAATGAACAGGTAATCCCGAAACCAGCTGCCCAGGCTGATGTGCCAGCGGCGCCAGAACTCGGTGATGGAGCGGGAGATCATCGGGTAATTGAAGTTCTCCAGAAAGTGGAAGCCGAACATCCATCCCAGGCCGATGGCCATGTCGGAATACCCGGAGAAGTCGTAGTACACCTGCCACAGGTAGCCGATGGCGCCCAGCCAGGCCGCGCCCACCGAAAGCTCCGACGGCGCGTGGGCGAAAGCGCTGTCCACCAGAAGCGCCAGGCTGTTGGCCAGGATCACCTTTTTCCCCAGACCCACCATGAACCGGCGCGCGCCCCGGACAAAATCATCCCCGCTTTCGGTGCGGTCGCCGATTTCGTCGGCGATGGTCTGATAGCGCACGATGGGGCCCGCGATCAGCTGCGGGAAGAAGGAGATGTACAGGCACACGTTCATAAAGTTGCGCTGCACTTTGCCGTCGCCGCGGTATACGTCGATCACGTAGGACAGCGCCTGAAACGTGAAAAAGGAGATGCCGATGGGCAAAATGATGTCGGGCACCGGCAGGTGGGCGGAAAAGGCCCAGTTGAGGTTTTTCAGGATGAACATCAGGTACTTGAACGCGCCCAGGAGGGTGAGGTTGCCGATGATCGCCGCGGTGAGCCACGCCTTTCCGCCGCGGCGGCCGCGTCGGGCGTCGATCTGAAGCGCGCACAGCCAGTTGAAAGCGATGGACAGCAGCATCACAAACACAAACCAGGGCTCACCCCAGGCGTAAAAAAAGAGGCTGACGATGGTCAGGAAAAAATTGCGCACACCGCGGCTCCGGAGCAACCCGTAGTACACAATCAGCACGATGGGCAGAAAAAAGAACAGGAATTCCGAACTGGAGAAAACCACCGCATCAACCCCCAAAGCTCGTATGATCGGTCCCCCGGCCCACAAAAAAGCGGGGGCGGGATCAGCCGCCCCCGCACGGGTAGAGGATTACTTTTTCTTGGCCTCGTATTTCTTGATCAACTTGATGTTGTACCACTCGGTGTTGTTGAGCTTGCTGGAGGAGTATCCGCCGGCCTTGTACCACTTCTGGTTGTTGAAGTAGTTCTTGTAGAAGGTGGTCTTAAACACGTAGCCGTGGCGGGCAAGAATCTCGTTGCGGGCAATCCCCAGGCGCTTTTTGGTCAGCTTTTTGAGCTGGCTGTCGGTCAGCTTCTTGGAGCTGGAGTTCGGGAAGATGTAGGAGTTTTCGGTGGCGCCCGAGTTCGAAGAGCCGGAACCCGAGCCCGAGGACGAGTTGGAGCCGCTCAGGAGGCCGTACTCGATCTCCATGGACTTGATCAGATCCATGTTGTACCACTCGATGGAGTTGAGCTCCTGGGTGGAGAAACTGCCGGGCTTGTACCAGGTCTTATTCTCGAAGTACTTTTTGTGCTTGGAGGTCTTGTACTTGTAGCGGTGGCGCGCGTAGATCTCGTTGCGGGCGTAGCCCCACTTGGACTTGGACACCTTGAGGACCTGTGAGCGGGTCAGCTTCTTGGTGGAGGAATTCGGGAAGATGTAGCCGCTGCTGGTGGCAGAAGAGCCGGAGGAGCCGGAGGAATCGGACGAATCGTCGTCATCGTCGTCGGTGTCGCCGGTGTCATCGCCGGTGTCGTCGGTGTCGCCGATTTCGTCCCCGATTTCGTCGCCGGTATCCTTGGCGTCAAGGGCGGCGTTGCCGGTGGACAGCGTGATTGCGGCGGAGCCGTCCAGCGGCACCTCGGTCAGCGTGCCGACGGAGTGCTCATACACGTAGGCGGCGTCGCCGAACACCGTCAGCGAGGTGTACAGTTCCGGCGCCATCAGCACCTGGCCGTCACCGCCGGTGAGCGGGTAGAGCGACACGTCCTGCGCGGTGTAGACCACCACGCCGCGGTTGGTGGGGAAGAAGTCCCAGTCGTAGTCCAGGTTCATTGAGGTGAGCTGGCCCGTCTGAATGTTGTAGCGGTACAGTTTGCCCTCCAGCCACATGTCGTCGTTGGAGCCCATGGCGTAATTGTCTTCCAGGCTGTGGAAGTAGAGGTAGTCGCCGGCCGCCTTGAGGTCCTCCACGCCCTTGTCCATCACCAGCTCAGAATTGGAGCCGGAGGTGGTCATCGAGTAGAGCTTGCCGCCGGAGATTGTCAGCGTGTTGCCGCCGGATACTTCGCGGGTGTAGGTGGCCATGTCGTCGCCCGAGGCGTAAAAAATCACGTCGTCGATGATGACGTATTCACTCAGCGCCAGCGGGCAGACTTCGTCCATGTCGCCGGCCACGGGGTCGACCACGTTGAGCTTATTGTTGACCAGGCAGTAGAGCATGCCGTCATACCAAGCGGCGTGCTTGACCGATACGCCCGTTTCAAATTCGACCAGCGAGGACACCGTGCCGCCGTCGATTTTCCGGAGGGAAAAGGAGGTGCCGTCCCCGGAGAGGAAGTAGGCGTTGCCGTCGGAACCGATGATCAGGTTCGACAGCGTCTGCGCGGTGAACAGCTTGGCCATGCTGCCGCCGGTGCCGGACAGCGAGTAGAGCGAATAGTTGTCCCCATCCTGGAGGATGGCGTACAGCGCGCTCTCCGTTTGACCCACCGTACCGCCCTGATCGGATGTGCCGGTGGCCGCCCATGCGGCCAGAGGCAGAGCGGCCACGAGCGCAAGCGTGAGGATGACCGCGCCCAACCATTTCAATTTGCTCATTGCGTTCCCTCCTAAAAATGTCCGCGAATCCGCGCTTCGTTTTAGACGTAAGGATCCTGACAATTGTTTCCGCGGCCCTGGCGTTCGGTGAGCGCCGCCTCGTCGACGGTGATCAGGCCGCGATCGCAATCGAGGGTGGCGGTAACGCCCAGCGGAACGGTCACCTTCGGGCTGCAATGCCCGATCATGTATCCGGAGAGCACCGGCTTCCCGCAGGGCAGCACCACGTCCTCGATGACCTGGCGGATGGTGAGGCTCCTGTCCGGGTATTCCGGCGGGCAGTCCGTGAAGCCGCCCAGCACAATGCCCGCGCATTGGTCGAATTTTCCGGAAAGGCGCAGCGTGGTCAGCATCCGGTCCAGCCGGTGGACGTACTCGCCCACGTCCTCCAGCACCAGAATCGCGCCGCGGGCGTCAATCTCCCAGGGCGTGCCGTTCAGCGCGGCGACGAGGCACAGGTTGCCGCCGGTCAGCCTGCCGGTGACGGTACCCCGGCCCAGGGCTTCCACGGGGTGCCCGGGCGGGTTGGGCAGCGGGCCCAGGGGCTCGGCCAGGGTCAGCGCCCGCCAGAGGCCCTCGCGGGTGAAGGCGTCATAGTCGGGGGCGGCCCACTCGGTGGAGGGCATCGGCGCGTGCATCGTGACCAGGCCGGATTTCTGGCCGTAGGCGATGTGCAGCGCGGTGATGTCGCTGTACCCGACGAGGAGCTTGGGGTGCTCCGCCGCCAGGCGGTAGTCCAGCCGGTCCAGGATGCGCGGCGCGCCGTAGCCGCCGCGGATGCAGACGATGGCGTCCACGGCGTCGTCCGCGAACATGCGGTTGAGATCGTCCGCGCGAAGCGCGTCCGCCCCGGCCAGGTAGCCGCGGGTGCTCCGGCAGCTTTCGCCCACCACCACATCAAACCCCATGGCGCGGGCCGCCGCGACCGCCGCGTCCACGCCGTGCGCGTCCCGGGGCGGGCTTGCCGGCGCGACGAAGCCCAGCGTGTCGCCGGGCCGCAGCGCTTTGGGCTTTCGCATGCCGCTAGCCGTTGACCACGAACATCATGAAGCGGAGCACATCCATGAAGTCGCGGGATTCGTATTCCACCGTCCGGGGGCCGCGGCGCACCGCGCCCGGGTAAAAGCCGCCCTTCCGGGCCGTCGGGTGCTCCCGGAAGGAGACCGTCATCCGGACCGATTCGGGCATCGGGAACATAAAGCCCTCCCGGGGCATTTCCAGCGCCGCGCGCACGGCGCCCCGGATCATTTTGACCGCGGCGGCGGGATGGGGCGAAATGGTGCCGCCGCCGAAGCCGTCCACCACGGGCACGATCAGCGTCACGGGGTTTTGGGACTTCATCCAGTTGCACAGCGCCTGATCCCCGGTCACGCAGTACACCGGAACCCCCAGGTGGGCGGCGATCAGGCAATTGATGTAGAGCTCCGACGCCGGCTCACCGTTGATCAGGAACTCATAAACGCGCGTATTCATGGTATGGGCCAGCGGGTTTGCGTCGCTGCCGACGTTTGAGTGGTAGCCGGTGAACACCACGCCGTCAAAGCTCCCGTCCAGCCCCGCCATCATGCACAGCGGGTCCGCGCCCCAGCCCCGGAAGATGCGCACGCACTCGGGCAGCAGGTTCGGGTCGATGTTGCGGGCGGAGTCGTGGGCATCCTTGACGAGGATTTCCTTCCAGCCGGCCTCCAGCGCGCCCTCGCAGGCCGCGGCAACCTCGCGGCTCATCTGCAGGGCAAAGTGCGAATAGAGATCCCGGCCCTTTTCGGTTTCATCCCAGTGGGCGATGCCGCAGGTTCCCTCAATGTCCGCGGATATGAAAAGCTTCACAAAAAGTCCTTCCTCTCCATGGCATACCGAAATTATAGCAGAAGGGCCCCGCATTTACAACCACATATTTTGCCCTGCCGTGTCGCGCCCTGTCGAAGCGCGCCGCCGCGGGGCAAAACCGCGGCGCGGCCTTCACAAACCGCGGGGCTTCTGGTATAATCTGACCAAAGGCCATGAAACGGAGGGGAAGCGCATGCTGCCGGAGAAAATGTTTGCCGTCGTGGCGCGCGACAGGGGCGATTACCGCTACGAAGAAGTGCCCGTGCCCAGGGCCGGCGCGGGGGAACTGATCCTTGAAGTCGAGGCCTGCGGCGTGTGCGCGGGCGACATCAAGTGCTACGAGGGCGGCGCGCGCTTTTGGGGCGGCGGCGGCAACCCCGCCTACGTGGAACCGCCCTTCATCCCCGGCCACGAGATTTTGGGCCGCGTGGCCGAGGTGGGGCCGCTCTACGATGGCCCCTTCCGGCCTGGCGACCGCATTGTCACCGAACAGCTGGTGCCCTGCGGCGAGTGCCGCTACTGCCGCGAGGGCAAGTACTGGCTGTGCGATCCCCACAACGTCTACGGCTTCAAGCATCATCTGAACGGCGGCTTCGCAAAATACGTGCGGCTGCCGAAGAACGCCCGGAACTACGCGGTGCCGGAGGATCTTCCGCTGGAGAAGGCGATCCTCATCGAGCCCTTCGCCTGTTCGATGCACGCGGTGGACCGCGCCAGGATCGAACCGGAGGACGTGGTGGTCATCGCCGGCGCGGGCACACTGGGGCTGGGGATGATCGCGGCGGCGGCGCGGCTCAAACCCCGCGCGCTGATCGCCATTGATCCGGTGCCGTGGCTGAGGGCGCTGGCCCTCAAGCTGGGCGCGACCCACGCCATGGGGCCCTGGACCGAGGACGGCGTCGCGCCCCTCATCGCGGAGATGTCGGGCGGCACGGGCTGCGACGTGTACATCGAGGCCAGCGGCCACCCCTCGGCGGTGAGCCAGGGACTGCAGCTGATCAAAAAGGGCGGGCGCTATGTGGAGTTCAGCGTGTTCAGCGCCCCCGCCACGGTGGACTGGTCGCTGATCGGCGACGCGAAGGAGCTGGACATCTACGGCGTCAGCCTGAGCCCCTTCTGCTTTGAGCGGACGATCGCGGGCATCGTCGACGGCAGCCTGGGCACCGAGGGCATCGTCACCCACGTGCTGCCGATGGGCGACTTTCAGAAGGCGTTTGAGATCAGCAAAAAGCGCGAGGGGCTGAAGATCGCGCTGGTGCCTGGCGCATAAGGAGGGAACACGGTGGACGCCAAGGACGAGATCATATTCCAGCAGCTGGAGGTCATCCAGAAGCTGACCCAGAACAACCTTCGAAGGATCGCGGACGATCTGTGGGGCGCGCCCAGCCTGGCGCCGGACCGCATCCGGGCGGCGGGCAAGCCGGCCGCGCCCGCGTCGGAAAAGCCGGACGAGCCGGAAAAACCGGCCGCGCCGGAGGCCGCCGATGCCGCGCCCGCGCCGCCGGTCGAGGCGGAGAAGGAGGCGCAGCCGCCGGAGGACATCGCCGCGCTGAGGGAAGAGCTGGGTGGCTATATCGGCCTTGCCAGCATCAAAAAAGAGGTCGGCAACCTCATCAACATGGTGACCGTCCACAAGATGCGCCAGGCCCACGACCTGCCCACGCTGGATATGTCGCTGCACATGGTGTTCTCCGGGAACCCCGGCACCGGCAAGACCATGATCGCCCGGCTCATGTCCCGGGTGTACCACAGCCTGGGCATCCTTTCCAAGGGGCACCTGGTGGAGGTGGACCGCAGCGGCCTGGTGGCCGGCTACGTGGGGCAGACCGCCATCAAGACCGGCGACGTGGTGAAAAAGGCGCTGGGCGGCGTGCTGTTCATCGACGAGGCCTACGCCCTCAACGGCGGCGGCGAAAACGACTTTGGCCAGGAGGCCATCGATACGCTGCTCAAGGCCATGGAGGACCACCGGGAGGATCTGGTGGTGATCGTCGCGGGCTACGACGCCCTGATGGATGCGTTCGTCCATTCCAACCCCGGCCTTGAATCCCGCTTCAACCGCTACCTGCACTTTGACGACTACTCGCTGGACGAGATGATGGCGATCTTTGAACTGCAATGCCGGAAGAACCAGTACGAATTGGACGAGGCCGCCGGGGCCTCTGTCCGCGCGCTGATCGAGGAGACCAACACCAATTCGATCGCCTTTGGCAACGCCCGCGGCGTGCGCAACATCTTCGAGCGGGTGCTGGTGGAGCAGGCCAACCGGCTGTCGGGGATGGAGTGCCCCACCCGGGAGGACCTGATGGCCATCACCGAGGCGGACGTCGAGGCGCTCAGGGCGCGCCCGTCGGACGATCCCGAACCCGCTCCCACCTGAATCCGGCCTGAATTGAGCGGCCCGGCGCGAAGCTTCGCGCCGGGCCGCTCAATTCAGGCCGGATTCAGGTGGGAGCGGGTTC